>CAYMVS010000018.1:0-37235 GCA_964394205.1 uncultured Muribaculaceae bacterium
GCCTTCATAAAATACACAGTTAACACTAATTACCACAAAGGTACAAAATAAAAACAAACTGTGCAACAATTCGTTGAAAAATTTTTTCAGATACTTACATCACTAAAGTGACAAACTCCCGTAAACTTACTCAAATTTACGCTTTTTTTGGGGCTTTGATGATTGAAAAACACTATCTTTGTGAAAAATTATTATCAATCTAATCACTAAAATCAAATTTTTTATCAGAATTCCACCGGAGCCAAAGCTGTGGCATTTCATTGAAAAACCTTAAGCCCGGGCCGGTGGAAAATATTTATCATTATCACTTTTATGAGAAAAAACTTAATTTACTCACTGGCAGCGTTGATCGGTCTGACCACAGTGTCGGCGCTTGCTCTCACCTCGACCTCGACCGGCCCCAAGGGCCCGGCAAGAGTCGACGAGGCTGAAAACATCTACACCCCCAATGAGGTCAGTGACTTGAAAATTGTCTGGAATGTGGAGACAGGAGGTTTTGACTTCTCCTTTGTCGCCCCTACCAGAGGTTATTACTATGACTGGAACACATGGGACAATGTCTATGGCGACCTGACGTCGATTGACCGCATTGTCGTTCAGATCTACAACGGTTGGAACGAGGACCCGACCGTTCTCAAGGTGTTTGAGAATCCCACCCCGGGCGAGGCGCTGTCGTTCAGCGACAACACTTCGTTTGAAAAGGGTAAACGATATGATTTCCAGGTTTATGTGTATGTGGGCGACCACGACGAGTACACCATGGTAAACAGTGTTTTGGCCGGCGCGCTCCCTGCGGCTCCCACCAATCTCAAGGTTGAGACCACCCAGGGTCAGCTCCCCGTGATGGTGTCGTTCACCGCCCCGAGCACCTACAAGGACTCTGAGGCACAGCTGGCCTCGCTCGTCAAGGCGACCCTTGAGTGGAGCGACGGCGGCTGGTGGTCGTCCTACGAGACCATCGCGACACTGACCGATGTTGAGCCCGGCAAGGAACACACGTTTGTGGTCAACGATCTGAGCGCCACCGGCACTGTTAAGTTCCGCGTCACCGTCTATGGCGAGGATGGAGCTTCCGACCAGGTCGAGATCAGCTCTTACATTGGCATCGACACCCCCGGCGCTGTCACCAACCTCAAGGCGGTTGAGCAGGCCGACGGCAATGTGCTCCTGACATGGGAGGCTCCTGTCGCCGGTGCCAACGGCGGCTACTTTGACCCCTCGGCTCTCACCTATAATGTAAAGGTGACCAACACAACGACCAATGTCACCACGACACTGGCCACAGAGCAGACCGGGTTGAGCTACACCTACAACACGACCGCTGAGGAGCCCGAGTCGCTCAACTTCTCGGTGACAGCCGTTTCGGCCAAGGGCGCCGGTGCAGAGACAAAATCGGGCTCGGTGATTGTCGGCCCGGCCATGTCGCTGCCTTTCTTTGAGGGTTTTGACAACCAGATCAGCACCTACACCATTACCTACGACCATCTGTGGGGCAACTCGACAACCTTTGAGGGCTCCTATCCCCCCTCGTGGTACACCGGCACATACGCCTACGTTGGCAACGTCCAGGTTAAGCCCGAGGGCGAGCAGGGCGGCCTGATCTACATCAGCCCCTATTCGAGCACCCCGGCCTCCGAGTTCTACCTCACCTCGGCCAAAATCAACGTGGCCGGCGAGGCTGCCGTCGAGCTCTCCTACAGCTTCTATGCCCCCGATGCCGTGTGTGGCAAGCACGCGCTGCGCTCGGAAATCTCGTTTGACAATGGCGCTACGTTCATCCCGGTGATCAACAGCGTGTTTGACCAGGTTGCCACAAAGGGTTGGAATCATGTCGCCGAGGTGGTCGAGGTTCCCTCAGGTGCCACAACCGCCATCTTGAGAATGGTTGCCATCAACGACCCCGAGAATGTGTCGGCCGTTGTGTTTGATGCCATTTCACTTAAGTCGGCCGAGGCTCCGGCGGTGATCTATCCGGCGTCGGTAAGCGACTTCACTGCCGCCTACAACCGCGACGAGCGCTGCATCGACGTCACCATGACCGCCCCCACCAGGACCCACGCCGGCCTGGGCGACGTTCGCGACCAGGAACTCACCAATATCACCTGCATCAAGCTGTTGCGCCAAATCGGTTATGGCAACGACTATATCCTCGTCCACACCTTTGAAAATCCCGCTCCCGGCGAGCAGCTTACCTATAAGGATACCGACCTGACCCAGTATGGCGAATACTGCTACCGTGCTCTGGTCTATGTCAACGACCGCTGTGACTATGGCGAGTACACCGAGCCTATCACCATCGGTCAGATTCCGGCCGACGTGACCGAGGTCAAGGCCTCGAGCACCCTCGGCTCGGCCCCGGTTGTCGTTTCGTTCCGTGCCCCCGAGAAGGCCCAGAACGGCGATCCCCTTGAAAGCATCGTGTCAATCGTGGTTAGACGTTACAACTCCGACACCTTTGTCTGGGACGAGATCGGCGCCGTCAGCGACAACGTCGTGCCTGGCCAGGTCTACAGCGTCACCGACCCCAATGTAGTCGCCGGCAACATCTATGAGTATCGCGTGGTTGCCTATGGCACCGCCGGCAATTCCTACGGCGTCACCACCTCGGTTTATGTCGGTCTTGACAATCCGGTGGCTCCGGCCAACGTCATTGCCCAAATTGGCGATGACGGCCAGGTGGTTGTCACCTGGGATGCCCCCACGGCAGGTCTCAACGGCGGCTATATCGACACCGACCATCTCACCTACATCGTGCAGCGCGGCAACAGCTACAGCGACTATGACGCCACGCTGATCGCTACCGGTGTCACAGGCA
This sequence comes from uncultured Muribaculaceae bacterium, assembly GCA_964394205.1. Lineage (GTDB taxonomy): Bacteria > Bacteroidota > Bacteroidia > Bacteroidales > Muribaculaceae > HGM05190. The sequence continues at coordinate 2,816 of CAYMVS010000018.1, forward strand.
CCACATTCACCGACCCCACCAAGTTTGAAGATGAGGAGATCGTGAAATATTTTGTCAAGGCTGTCTCTGGCGGCTATGAGAGCTACTCGGGCATGTCAAACAATCTGCTTGTCGGCAACCCGTCGCCCATCCCCTACCTGGAGAGCTTTGAGAAAGTGGTTGGCGGCTTGATCCAGGCCGATCATGGCTCATGGTCGATCACAAGCTCCGAGTCATCACCGGTATGGGCATTTGCCGAGCTGGCCTACTTCATCTATGAGGGTCAGGTGCAGCCCGTCGAGGGTGGCCACGGTCTTGCCTACGCTTATTATGGCCCCTACTCAAGCAACGAGCGCGACGACTATCTGACATCGGGCAACATCGATGTCACCTCGACTCCCGAGCCGTGGCTGTCATTCTATGTCTACGGCGTGCCGGGCTATGAGACAGTGCTCTCTGTCAACGTGGCCTTTGACAACGAGGGCTTTGAGACAGTCAAGACACTCAACTATGTGACCGACTTTGAGACCGAGGGCTGGCAGAAGGTCAGTCTTCCAGTGACCCGTCCCGCCGGCGCCAAGACGATGAAGCTGCAGTTCCATGCCCACAAGGGTGCCTACTCTTGCTCGGTGGCCATCGACAAAATCCGTGTCGACAGCAAACAGTCGGGTATTGCCGGCGTTGAGGCCGTCAGCGGCGTGATGGTAGCCTCGGTTGACGGCTCGGTGGTTGTGACCGGCGCCAAAGCCGACTCTCAGGTTGTGATTGCCGACCTTTCCGGTCGCGTTGTCTACACCGGCAACGGCGACTGCAAGGTGCCTGTTGCGACCGGTGTCTATGTGGTCAGCGTGGATAAAACCGCTGTCAAACTGCGTGTAAGATAAATTTCAGTAATATAATGGGGGGCATGGAGCGTCGGGCCTCAATGCAGGTCGTCCCCGTGCCCCCCTCTGTTATCAATAATTGGATGAACACTAAATTTCACAAATTGACAATAGCCGCTGCCATGTCGGTGCTCTCGGTCACGGCGGCGCAGGCGGCAATAATCAACGGCTCGCTCGCCTCCGATGGCGACACCCATCTCTACGGGAGCATGAGCTACTCGGAAGACTGGGTGCGCAACGGCCGTAACCGTTTTGGAATCTATGAGTTGCCAACATCGGGCAATCCGACCTATTTCCCCAACATCGTGGAGGCGTTTGAGCTCAAACCCACCGGTGGCTGTGTCTACTATGACGGAAAGTTTTTCAACTCGGTGCCTTTTATCTCGCCGGCCGGCGACTCGGTAGAGTGGACCGACTATCTGACATTTGACACCTCCGACTGGTCGATTATCAACGAGACACGCCTCCTGGACAACGAGTTTTTTGCCAACGACCTCGCCTACGACCCCACCACCGACCGTGTCTACGGCTCGATCTATGTCGATGATGAAAATGGCAACTATGTCTATTTCGGCATCCTTGACATGAACACCTATCAGGTGACCCCCATAAAGCGTATCACCTCCGAGGCCACTCTTTACAAGGCGCTGGCCTTTGATGCCGTGGGTCAATGTTACGGCATCACGGCCGACGGCTCTTTTGTCAAGGTCGACAAAAAGACCGGCGACACCGAGCTTGTCAGCTCGACGGGCCTTGAGACCCACGGGTATGTCATCTCGGGTGCCATCGATCCCAAAAACGAGATTTTCTATTACGCTTTCTCAAACGACACCCAAGATGCTCTCTATGCCATCGATCTTTCCACCGGCAACGCCACCAAACTCTACGACATGCCCTGGAAGGAAAACTTTGACGGAATGTTTGTCATAGGGCCTCAGGCTCAGCCCAAAACGCCCGCCGCGGTCGCCGGTCTCACCTGCTCCCTGACAGGCAACCATCTCGACTGTGAGGTCGCCTTCACCGCCCCTGCGACTCTTTATGACGGCACCCCGGCATCGGGCTCGATGACCTTTGACGTGCTTGTCAACGGCGAGCGCAAGGCCACCCTCCAAGGCGAGGCCGGTGCTGAATTGAACATCGGCATCACTCTTGAGAAAGCCGAGAAATATGTTATCGCCATCGTGCCCTACAATGAAGCCGGCCGTGGCGGCGTCGCCACAACGGCAGTGTGGGTTGGCGACGACATCCCTGCTCCGGTGTCCAACATCAGCCTGACCTACTCCGACGGTGCGTTCAACCTCTCGTGGTGTCCTCCCAAGGGTGCCAACGGCGGTTATATCGACCCTGCCGAGGTTACCTACGACCTCACCCGCTACCCCGACATGGCCACAATCAAAGGGGTGACCGACACAACAATCACCATCCCCATGGCCGAGCCGGTCGAGATTACCAATTACACCTACGAGATCGTGGCCAATTATGCCGGTCACAGCTCGGAGATCGCCGTGTCGCCCATCTGTGTGCTCGGCGCGCTCGTGCCCCCCTACACCCAGGACTTTGAGGCCGAGGGGTGCATGCAGCAGATCACACTCATTGACGGCAACGGCGACAATGACACCTGGCGCCTCTACTCCAACTGTGCCATCATCTGGAAGAGCGACTCAGGTAAGGATCTCGACGACTGGTTGATCTTGCCCCCCATGAAGCTCGAGCAGGGTGTCAGCTACCGGCTGAGCTTTGACGCAAGCGTGCTTTATGGCTCAACCGAGGCCTTTGAGGTGAAATTGGGCACTGCCCCCGTGGCCGACGCCATGACCCTCGACCTGATTGATGTCACCGAGATAACCAACACGGCCTATCAGCAGCATGAGGCTACAGTCGAGGTGCCCTCGACCGGCGTCTATTATATCGGGTTCCACGCCCTCAGTCCTAATGCCACCGGCTACGCGATGTTCCTCGACAATATCTCGCTCAACGCCGCCGGCGCCGGCCTCCTTGAGGTTGTCGGCAACGCTACCCCGAGTGTCGCCACCGTTGGCAACACCGTGATGGTGGCTAATGACAAGGCGGTCGACATCAACATTTACACCGCAAGCGGTGCCCTTGTCAAATCGGCAAGCGGTGTCACAACCGCTACCTTTGTCCTCGCCCCCGGTGTCTATTTTGTCAACGCCGGCAACAGTGTCAGAAAAGTAATTGTAAGATAAACCGGTCGTTTTGACCGATCCTGTTTTTGGAGGCTGTGTCATTAGGCGCAGCCTCTTTTTCATGAGCGGTTGGCTGACAGTCGGTGAGCCGAGGGTCTTGAGGAATGGGAATAGGGTCGCGGCTAAGCACCCGCCGTCACCATCGTCAAACACGCCCGGCGACAGAGCGCCGTAGGCGCGAGGTTATGGGCAACCCCAGGCGATGCCTTGGCGAGCCTGGGGATCAATGCGATAGCCAAAAGAGTGAGCCTCGCGAGAGGCGATGTCATGGTTGAGGATCTGTCTTTGGGCAAGAAAGATCGATGACTTGATGAGTGCGGAACCGTAATATCATAACTAAGCCGCTACCACGACATCGCCTCTCACGAGGCTCGATGTCTATACTATCCGGCTGTCCCCAGGCTCGCCAAGGCATCGCCTGGGGTTACCCGCAATCACGCGCCGCCGGCGCTCTGTCGACTCGAGGATATGAATTTGCTGTTCCTAATGGACCTCGTCGAGGCCCAAAAACACTTGTTGCTCGGTACACACAGCCTCGGGCGTCGGGTTGTTACGCCTGAGGGCTACACATCCCGACACCCTCGACAATGAGCTATAATTGTATCGCCGTTTCACGGCTTTCGGGCGCCCGGCGCTCCGTCGCCGTCACCACCGTCAAACCGGGCCTTGGAGAGGTTCATTAGCGACGGGTGTTGACATTATACGCTCAGGAATTAAGAGATACTGTATGTTAAAAAATGCTAATATTTTTAATTATTTTTCTTGTTTAGATTTTTTTATTATCTTGCAAAAAATTCTAAATTATGGGGTTAATAATAAAACTAATCCTTTTTTCTGCCATTTTTTTAACGGCATGCTCGGCCGAGGAATCTTTGATGGACATTTCTCAAGATGAGAGTCAGTCTAAGGTTTTGTCACGTGTCGAGGAATTGGCTCTCACACGCAGTTTGAATTTCCTTTCGGCACTCGATGAGCAGTCATCGAGCACAAGGTCTGACGGTTTGGATCGTAGAGTTAGCTCTGTTGAACATATCCCTACAATGTCAACTCGAGGAGAGGATGGTGGAGATATCTTATTGTTCAATTTTGATAATCACCGGGGTTTTACTCTTGTGTCATCTGACACATTGTCATGCAATCAAATATATATGGCTTCAGTAGATGGAAATCTACCGGTAGAAGCCCTACATAATGGTTCGGTTTATCAAGCATTTTATGAAGTGATAGAAAATTATCATGCAAATTATGGGAAAACAGTTAAAACCCGTGATCCCTACGCTGATATTGAACCACATGAGGAATATACAATTACTCAATATGGACCATGGATTGATAAGACGTGGGATCAGTGGTTCCCGTTCAATTGTTCCATAGACCCAAGATATCCAGTGGGTTGTGGGCCTTTGGCTATGGCGTCGATTATGGCCCGGCACCGATATCCGGCATCTTATAATGGAACGACTTTCGATTGGGATTTGATCAATTCAGTTAAATCAGTGATGTCAGGTAGTTTTGAAGATCAAAGCTATCAGGCTGTTTCAGATTTGATGAAAATTGCAGGTGAAGTTTCAAAAGTTATATATACCCCAACGGTTAGTTTAACAAAAATAGAGGATGTTTACAATGGATTTAAAAAATTGGGTTATATTTGTAATCCTGTGCAAAATCTTAATGTATATGAGATTATTTATAATATTCAGTCTTACAGGCCTGTTTATGCAAGGGTAAGAATGAAAAACAGCTCCCTAAACATTGATATGGGTCATGCCTTTGTTATAGACTCATATATTAAAGAGGTTGTAAAAAGTTGGTACACATGGCCGGATGGCTCAATTGTGGAAAGCACTCTTTTGGAACAATTCTACTCGATATATACAAAAGAATATTTTGGGTGTAAATTTGGATGGAATGGAAATTGTGACGGCTCAAAATTTGAGATCTCGTTTAAACAAGAGTCGGACAACCCTGAATTATATCCTACAAGGACAACTGTCTATGCCAACCCGTTCCAACATCTTTATTTGGATGGAAATTATTTCCAATTAAGCGATTTTAAAATGATTTCACGAATAATGCCACCAATAAATTAATTTATTATGAAGAAAGCAGTTTTATTTATGTCAGCGGTCTTGTCGCTTATGATGGCGGTGGGATGCAGCAGCGATGATCCAAAGGAGGCCAATGATGTGCCTCAGCCCTACCGCATCATTCCTTTGACACGCTCACAAATGTCGATGGCGCGCCATTGTGATGACTTTGCGTTTGATCTGTTGAAATATATGACAGATAATGGCATGTGTGAAGGTGTGCCTAACCATTTTTTCTCACCCTTAAGTATAGCCAACTCGCTGGGTATGGTTGCTTTGGGTGCTGAAGGTGAGACTCAGCGCGAGATTGTGAGAGCTTTGGGTATTGATGTTGACAGCATCGGTCAGCTTGGCGACTATTTCAAGACGATGAACAAGGAGCTGATGACGGTTGACAACACGTCAAAGCTTAAAATCGACAACGTTTTCTCTGTTACAAATGAAGAATTGGTGAGCAGTGACTTTGCCAGACGCTTGGCCGAGGCTTTCAGTGCTCAGATACAACACCTTGGCTACAAATGGGATTGGTGTCCACTTCAACTCGAGCCGACTACCGACGAACTCATTCTGGTGGGCGGTAACCAGACCTCATTTATGGGCAAATGGGCCGAGGGTTTCAAGTTTGATAAGGTCAACGAGGAGACTTTCCAAAACGCCGACGGCTCGACAACGACTGTCGACATGATGGAGGGCCAGATGAATGCATACGGCGCGACAACCGAAGTTGCCGACTATGTCAGATTCTCGTTTGGCAATGGCTCTTTCTCTATGACAGTCATCAAGCCAAAAGAAGGGGTTGCAATGGAGCAGGTTGTTGCCGAGTTAACCCACCCGTTCTGGCGCGATTTGTGCACTTTTCTGGAAATGCCCTCAAACTACAGCAAGTATGATGTCAAAATGCCAAAGTTTGACATATTCGGGACATATAGCGATAGTTTCATGCAGTCGGTGTTGAAGAGGATGGGTATCACCCGGATGTTTGACAAGGCAGAGGGCCAGTTCCTCCCGCTCTTGAAAGATGCAGTTCCGACCCACGGCATTTTGTGCCACGAGGGGAGGCTTTCTATCGACGAAACCGGGGTAAAGGCTAAGGCTCTAACCTTCGAAGGCGACATTGCTGGTTACATCTCACCTGTTGATGAAAAGGTGTTGGTGCTTGACCGTCCCTTTATGGTGGTAATTGATGAAAGTAGCACCGGTGCAATCATGTTCATGGGTCAGATCAAAGACCTGAGGTGGTAACAAGGGGACTCCACATAAAAAAATCGGGCTCGCCGGCGGTGACATATCACACGTGGCGAGCCCGAATTGTTTTAGCTTTTATTCAATGATTACTTTTTAAGGTCGGCAACTTTTTTGATGACCAGCTTGAGCTGCTCCCAGAAACGCTCGACGGCGGGGATGTGCATGCGCTCGCCGGGCGAGTGAACGCCTTGCAGTGTCGGGCCAAACGAAACCATGTCGAGGTGGGGATATTTCTCGCGGAAGAGGCCACACTCCAAGCCGGCGTGGATTGCCTTGATGGCCGGGGTGATGCCGTAAAGCTCCTTGTAGGCGTCGGCGGCCATTGCCATCAGGGGCGACTGCAGGTTGGGCTGCCACCCGGGGTATCCGTCGCCATGGGTTACCTTGGCCCCGGCAAGGTCAAAGAGGGCCTCGACCTGGCGGGCGATGTCCCACTTGCGCGACTCTACCGAGCTGCGCTGGCTTGTGGTGACCAGAATCTTGTTGTCGGGAAGCATCTTCACCGAGGCGAGGTTGGTCGAGGTCTCGACCAGGCCCTCAAGCTCGCGGCTCATGGAGATGACACCGTGGGGTGCCGAGTAGAGGGCGCGGATGAGATTGAGCGAGGTGACGGCGTCGATGGTAAAGTCGGGGGTGTCGACAGTCTCGATCTTTATCTCGAGAGTCGGCTCGAGGTCGCGGTACTCGTTTTTCACGTCGGCGATAAACTCGTTGAGCAGAGTGATGACACCCTCTTTGTGTTTGGTGTGCACGCCAAACACCGAGTGGGCGGCGCGCGGGATGGCGTTGCGCAGGTTGCCGCCGTCGATCTCCGACACCGATATCTCATACTTCAGGCTCAGGTCAAAGAGGAATCGGGCCAGCAGCTTGTTGGAGTTGGCGCGCCCTAAGTGGATGTCGCCACCCGAGTGGCCTCCTTGCCCCTTCTCGATCGACACCTTGAAATAAAGGAAGTCGGCCGGGGCGTATGAGCGGTTGTAGCTGAAGGTGCAGGTGGTGTCGACGCCGCCGGCACATCCCACAAATATCTCGGCATCGTCCTCGCTGTCGAGGTTGACCAGCATCGAGCCGGTGATCATCCCCTCGCCAAGGTTGTAGGCGCCGGTCAGGCCGGTCTCCTCGTCGACGGTGAAGAGGGCCTCGAGCTTGCCGTGAACCAGAGAGTCGTCGGTCAGGGCGGCCAAAGCGGCGGCCATGCCTATGCCGTTGTCGGCGCCGAGAGTGGTGCCGTCGGCTCTGAGCCACTCGCCGTCGACAATGGTGGTGATGGGGGTGTTGTCAAAATCAAAATTTTTGTCGTTGCTCTCACAGACCATGTCCATGTGGGCCTGCATGATCAGTGTCGGGGCATCCTCGTGACCGGGGGTGGCGGGCTTGGTCATCACGACATTGCCAACCTTGTCGGTCTTTGCGTCAATGTTGTGTTTGGCGGCAAAGTCGATAAGATACTGGCGGATTTTTTCCTCCTTCTTGGAGGGGCGGGGCACCTTGGTGATCTCGTCAAAAATCGAGAACACGGCGGCCGGCTGAAGGTCTTTGATAGTCATTTGTCTGATATAAAAATTGAAATATTAAATGAGATTTTGTCTAAAGGTGAGAGTTGTGATTGACAACAAATGTTAAAAACAACCTAAACAGACCTCTAAGGTACAAAATAAAATCCTAATTCTGCAAAAAAATCGGCTACCTTTATTTATATTTGCACAAAAATTGACCGGCGATGGTAAAATTGATTCTGCTGAGCTCGCTCCTTGTTGGCCTCGCGGTGGTGCTTTTGGGCGTCAAAGTGTTGTTTGTCAAGGGTGGACGGTTCCCCTCGGGTCACGTGCACGATAATGACGCGTTGCGCCGCCGGGGCATCAAGTGTGGTAAGTCCGACGATTAGGCTCCATCAATCCCCTCGCCCTAAACCATCTTTTTATAACCTATCAAGAAAACATGAAAAAATTAGCGCTCCTGGCTAAAACCTTGTTCTTGTCGGCCTTTGCAGCCGGCCTGTTCTCCTGCAGTTCATCGTCCGACAAAGATGCCGCCCCGGCCGCTCCGGCTGCGGCTGCCGAGAAGACCGATGCTCCCGTCCTGCCCAATTTCCGCTTTATCGACAGTGACTCAGTGTCGGCTCAATACAATCTCGCCAAGGATTTTCAGGATGCCGCCCTGCGTGCCATGAGCCGCATCGAGAATGCGCGTCAGAGCAAGGCTGCCGAGATACAGAAGTTTGCCTCTCAAATCGAGCAGAAAGCCCGTTCAAACGGCTACCTCACCCCCGAGAGCTACAACGGCGACATGGCCCGCCTCCAGAAAATGCAGCAGGATGCCGAGGCCTATCTCGCCAACCTGCAGCGTAACACCGAGACCGAGCTTGCCCAGCAGCAGCAGCAGCTCAACGACTCGATCGAGTCGTTCATCAAGGTGTACAATGCCGGCAAAGGCTATGACGCAATCCTCTTCAAGGCTGCCGGGGTTTACTTCAACCCGGCTCTTGACATCACAAAAGAGGTTGTTGACGGCCTGAACGCCCGCTACACCAAGAAAGAGACAAAATAAAAGGTCTTTTGTCCCGCAGATAAACAAACGGCTCGGCTGTCGGTTATTCACCAACGGCCGAGCCGCTTGTTTCTATCTACCCCCCCCCCCCGGGGTTTATAAGGCGGTTAAAAGCTGTAGGAGATGCCGATCGAGGGGTTGAAGGCGTGAACCGTGTAGTCGGCCTTGAAGGTTGTGGTCTCGGGGAGCATGGGGCGGCCAAGGGTGGCGTTGACCTGCTTGGCGAGGAGGTCGTCGGTGGTCACCGAGGCGTTGTCATAGCCGAGGCCGGCGACATACATCAGCGACAGGTCGATAGAGAAGTTCTTGAGAGGACGGAACGAGAAACCTACCGTGGGCTCGATTTTGGTCATGCCGGGGGTCTCGGGGTTGTAACACTCTTTGTTGACGGGGGTTGTGTCGATCATCATGCCGGCGCGCAGGTCGAGACGCTCGGTCAGGGCATACTCGGCGCCCAACGACACGGCCCAGCAGTTACGGTAGTTTTTGGGAATGTGCTGGTTGTAGGGCTCGAGCGACTGGTCAAGGAACTCGACGTCGAGCGATTTGTAGGCGTTCCAGCCGGTCAGACGGGCGTCGGCGGCCAGTGTCAGCTTGTCGACGGGCTTGTAGGAGGCTCCCATCGAGAGTACCCACGGGCAGGGCATCGAGGCGGTGAAACGCGCGCTGTTGAGGATGTCGAGCGACGACAGCAGTTGGCGGGCCACATTGTCGGCGTAGGTCAGCGTGGCCTGGCCGGCGTCGACCTTCATCTTCATCTCCGAGCGGAACGAGGCTCCGACTGTCACTTTGCTGTTGATGTCATACATCACACCGACATTAAAGCCGGCAACAACGTTGGCCGTGCCGTTGAGATTGACCGAGGCGGGGGGTGTGTCGCCAAAACGCGAGGTGACCGTCGGGGCGAGGATGGGCATGACGCGGTCGGCGGTGGCTCCCGAGACCAACCCTTTGTTGAGGTCAACGTCGCCCCATGACACCATCACGCCGGCGCCTACCGACAGGTTGTCGGTCACGCGCCACGACAGCGTTGGCTGGATGCTGAACACCTTGAGCGACACGCTTTGGTTGAACACGGCTCCGGGCCACGAGTTTGTCCAGTCGATCTTGCTGCCGTAGGGGGTGTAGAGCGACACTCCGGCCTTGAAATCGTCGTAGACTGAAAATGCCGCGTGGATAGCGAAGGGGGTTGACACATCGGCGGCCGTTGTGTATTTCACGCCGTCGACCGTGGCCGATGCCTTTGGCATGATGGCGGTGAAGGTGCCGCTCAGGTCGACGGTCTTATCCATAAATCCAAGGCCGGCGGGGTTGAAAAACATGCTCTCGGCGTCGAGGTGCATCGCCACACCGGTATGGCCCATGCCCTGCTGCTTGGCGCTGAGGGTGTTGACTTGATAGCCTTCGGCAAATGCCATGAGGGCCATGGCCATAGAGCCGGCTGCAAGAATCGTTCTCTTCATGATTGGTCTAAAATACTTGTTTTTTGGACTATTTTTCTGCAAAGGTAAGGTAAATATTTTGCAACCGGGCTTGATTTTACATCTTTTATGACATCAAAAGGCGACCTCAGGGGGGCTCCCGAGGCGGCGATGGCTCATTTCATGCTCGTTTCAGGGAGAATCGGAGAATTGAAAAATTTGTTAAATTTTATTTAAGGCTGTAAAAAATGTCGCTATCGGATGTATATGACCGTGAGCAGCAGACCAATGTAGAGGAGCATCGACATGGCGGTCATGCCCAGCAGCGGGTTGAGGCGATGGCCGTGGCGGTTGATGAGGTTGAAATAGAGGAGGGTGTGGGCTATCAGATAGAGCGCCGGGACAAACCATGTCCACGCGGGCATTGTGGCCCAGAAGGGTATCATCAGGGCAATGGCGATGAAGCCGCTGAAGAGGTAGATGTTTTGGGTGGCGAGGCGCCCGTGCTTGACGGCAAGGGTGTTCTTGCCAACGGCGCGGTCGTCGTCGATGTCGCGATAATTGTTGACTATCAACACGTTTGCGCCCATCAGGCCGATGGAGAGCGAGGTCAGGAAGACGTCGGTGCCGGGTAGGAGGCCGGTCATCAGATAGTAGGTGAAATTGACGGGGACGAGACCGAAAAAGATGATTACCGCCACCTCGCCCAAGGCGTGTCGCGACAGCGGGTAGGGCCCGGCGCTGTAGGCCATCGCGCCGAGTGCGATGAGGATGCCCGGGGCAATGAGCCACCATCCGCCCCACAGGCACAGGGAGAGCCCGACGGCACCGGCGACGGCAAGAGTGGCTATCGCGGCCCCGAGCATGGCCCGGGGGGTGATGTCGCCCTCGGTGACCCCGCGGCGGGGACCCTCGCGGCCGGGTCGGTCAAGACCGTCGCGCCAGTCAAAATACTCGTTGGCAAAATTGGAGGCAACCTGGCATAGCAGGGCAAACAGCAGGCACAGCGCGCCGGGAACCCACAGCACCTGGGCGCGCGAGGCGACAGCCATGGCAAAGGCGGCCAATACCCCGGCAACAGACACCGGGAGTGTGCGCGGTCTGATGGCCTCGATCCACGCTTTTATTGTTGATTTATCCATTGGTTGGCAGGTCGTTGTCGATGCCCAGACATTTGCGTATGGCCCGCGTTATTCGGTCGGCTTCGGGCGAGCCCGGTGTGCGCAGTATGTTGAGTATCACGTTGATGTAATAGTTTTTGTCGCCGTGTGAGAGCCCGCAGTGGCGCCCGACGTTGCTCTCGGGTATCATAGACTTGCGGTTATAGACGCGCAGTATCGAGTCATAGTCGCCCTCGGCCACATATCGGCGGAACTCGCGGCACAGTTGCTCATAGATGCCCCGCGGGTTGATCTCCTTCACAAGGTCGTTGAGATGTTCCTCGAGGTTGTTTATGTTGTTGAAACGGCCATCGATGCGTCGCTCGACAATCGACTTGACCCGGTGGCGGGTGTGCAGCAGGGCCTGGGCCCTGAGATCGGCGCTGAAGAGCTTTATCATGGCCTTGTGCACTTTGGCAAAGGCTTGGTTCTCACTGCGGTTGTTGGCCACGGCCACGGCTCTCACCACCTCCTCGAGCATCAGCAGATTTTCAATCTCGGCAACGTCGGGCACAAAGATGCGCTTGCCACGCAGGTAGGCCACCTCGCGCTCGTCGCGGCGGTCGCGGTCGACGATGCCCCGCGAGTCGAGGGCGTGAAAGGCCGACAGGTCGTTAAAGGCGCGTGTGGCCTCGATCACTTTATTGCACGAGCCGAGCGACTTGACTGTGTACTCCTTGAAAATCAATGGGTAAAGCTTGGCGTCGATTGAGTTTACACCGTCGCCCTCGATGAAAAGCACCGGTTTGCGCGAGCCGACGATTGTCATAAACAGCTCCTCGGAGATGCCCTCGGCGGGGTTCAGCAGATCATACTCCCAGGTGCCGGCCAGCGAGTTGTAGGAGCGCACCCACACCACACGTCCCGGCGCACGGCCGGCGGCAAAGCCCAAATCGTGGGTAAGATAGACAAAGGTGCAGTCGGGGCGCAGCTGCTCGACGGCGTCCCAAACCAATCTCAAGGTCGACGGGTGGAGGAAGAGCCCCGGGTTGTCGACAATAATCACGCCCCCCTTTGGCGCATAGAGGGCTGCCCCGAGGTGATACATGACAGCCTTCTCGCCGTCGCTGAGCCGCAGCATCGAGAAGGGGCCGGGGTCGCCGTTGTCGTTGGTGATAAACATGCGCCCGCTGTCGATGAGCACCCGGCTGTCGGGGAAAATCTCTTGCCAGCGCTCGATCATCTTGTCGAGACGTGTGCGCTTGAGCCTGACCCGCTCCTCGCCGGCATGGCGCGCCCCCTTGAAGTTGAGCAGGTTGACCATCTCATCGTGCATCATCAAGGCAATCAGGCGATTGAGCTCGCCGTGGATGTCGCCGCGCAGTATCGACGAGCGGTTGACCATGTCGTTATACAACGCGTCGATCGAGCCGGTGGCGGCGCTCTCGTCGGCCGGACGGTAGAGCGCCCTCAGGGCCGACAGGTGAAAGGCGCGGTCGCCAAGGTCGGCGGCCAGACGACGGGCAAAGCGGGTCTTGCCGGCACCGTTGGCGCCGATAATCACAATCGACCCGGGGGTGTCAAGGGTAATCGGGGTGCCGTTGGAGCGCGACGGCAGTTGAATTGTCTTTGACATAAAGTTGACGATGGGTTCAAACACAAAAGTACAAAATATTTGTTGTATTTTTGTAAAAACTATAATTGACGATGAAAGAAAAAGAAATATTGACCCAATTAAGGGAGAAACTCCACATCGAGGCGCTCAACCCCATGCAGCGCGCTGTGGGCGATGCCATCGACAGCGGGGAGAGCGAGATTGTGCTGCTCAGCCCAACCGGTAGCGGCAAGACTGTGGCTTTTGCCGTGGCCATGCTGAAACGGCTCGCCGGCCCGGGCCACGGGCTCAGGGGGGTGGTCGTGGTGCCCTCGCGCGAGCTGGCGCTCCAGGTGGGGGGCGTGGTGAAGACGCTTGCCAACGGCTACCGGGTGCTGACATTCTACGGCGGTCACCCGATGGCCGACGAGGTGGCCTCGCTCGCGGTGACTCCCGATGTGATTGTGTCGACCCCCGGCCGTCTGCTCGACCACCTCAACCGCCATCAGGTTGACCTGAGCGGGGTTGAGATTGCCGTGCTCGACGAGTATGACAAGTCGCTCGAGCTTGGCTTTGCCGACGAGATGAAGTGTCTGGTCAAAGCCATGAGGAGGGTGTCGACACTCATCCTGACCTCGGCGACCCCCATCGGGGCCTACCCCGAGTATCTCAACCCGACGCGGGCCGTGGTGATAGATTTCAAGGAGCAGAAGAAGAGCGGGCCGACTGTCGCCCGGCCTGAGGTGTTGAGAGTAGTGTCGTGGGAACATGACAAGCTGTCGACACTCGGCGACCTCGTCGACATGATAGGCGATGACGGGCCGGCCATGGTGTTTGTCAACCATCGCGAGAGTGCCGACCGCGTGTATAACTATTTGAAGAATAGGCGGCTGCCGGTGGGCCTGTATCACGGAGGCCTGGAGCAGAACGAGCGTGAAAACGCTCTCGAGATGTTTCGCAACGGCACCACGCCGCTGTTGGTGACCACCGATCTGGCCTCGCGAGGCCTTGACATACCGACGGTCGGCTCGGTTATACACTATCATCAGCCGGCCACATCCGAGGTGCTGACTCACCGCAACGGGCGCACAGGCCGTCTCGGCGGGGTGACAGGTAAGATTTATGTAATCACGGCCGACGATGAAACGATCGCGCCCTACATGTCATGGGACCGGGAGTATCATTTTGCTAAAAACAGCTCCCCCCGGCCCTTCAGCAGCGAGATGGCTACGCTCTATTTCAACGTCGGGCGCCGCGAGAAAATCTCGAGGGGCGATATCGTCGGTTATCTGGTGAATAAGGGTGGCCTCAGGGGAGACGAGATAGGGCGTATCGACCTGCGCGACCACTCGGCGCTTGTGGCCGTGCCGCGCGACAAGGCCCGGCAGGTGGTAGCCGCGGTCGCTCCCCATAAAATCAAAAACACCCGCGCCCGCGTGTCGATACTCTAATACTCGATCTTGTCGGCCTTGTTGGCCCAGTCCTCAAACGCCTTGATGGCGCCCGAGTTGGCGATGTGGATCATCGGGATGGCACGGTCGGTCTTGGGCTTGTCAAGCTGTTGATAGATAAACTTGTCGCTGAAATTTATCGCGGCGGCATCTTCCTGGGTGTTGCCGTAGTAAATACGCGAGACACCGGCCCAGTAGAGTGCGCTCAGGCACATGGGGCACGGCTCACACGAGCTGTAGACCACCGCCCCGGCAAGGTTGAAGCTGCCGGCGGCCTTGCACGCGGCGCGGATGGCGTTGACCTCGGCGTGGGCGGTCGGGTCGTTGTTGAGAGTGACGGTGTTGACCCCCGTCGAGAGCACTTTGCCGTCGCAAACAATCACGGCTCCAAACGGGCCGCCGCCGCGTTTGACGTTCTCACGGGCCAGCTCTGCTGCCTGACGCATATATTGCATATCTGTGTCTGTTATCTTCATGTCGTTGGAAAATATTTGGTTATCATCTGAAATTATAACATGAAACTTTTTGTTTTCGTTTAAATGAATGTTAAAAAAATTGTTGTGGCGAGCGACTCCTTCAAGGGCACGTTGTCGTCGGCATGCATCGCCCGTGTTTTTGCCGATGAGCTGGCCGGCAGCGGGGTGAGAGTGATCGGTGTTCCACTTGCCGACGGTGGCGAGGGGACGGTTGACTGTCTTGCCCAAACCCTTGGAGGACGGGATGTCAGCGTCGACACGGTTGACCCCCTCGGTCGCGGGCTGACGGCCCGGTATCTCCTCAGTGGCGACGGGACGGCTCTCATTGAGGTGGCCGCCGCTTGTGGGTTGCCGCTGTTGGCTGAGGCCGAGCGCAATCCGATGAAGACCACTACCGAGGGGGTCGGTATAATGATAGCCGACGCTTTGAGCCGCGGCGCGTCACGGCTGATAATCGGGCTCGGAGGCTCGGCGACGGTCGATGGCGGCGTGGGTATGATGGGCGCGTTGGGCGCGCGGTTTTACGACAGTCACGGCCATCTGACCGGTCTCGACGGCGAGTCAATGACCGGAATCGCCGGTGCCGACTTCAGTGGCCTGGACCCGCGGTTGCAACAGGTTGAGATAGAGCTGATCTGTGATGTGACGGCGCCATTGGTCGGGCCCCGGGGGGCTGCCGCGGTTTTCGGGCCGCAAAAGGGCGCCGATGCCGCTATGGTAGGGCGTCTTGACCGTGGGCTCTCCTCGCTTGCCGCTTTATTAAAGAATGTAAGCGGCGTCGACACGGCCTCCATGACGGGTGCCGGCGCGGCCGGGGGGATAGGGGCGCCGCTGATCGCCCTGTGTGGGGCGCGGCTGAGCCGTGGTATTGACAGGATACTTGAGCTTATCGGTTTTGAGACAATCATAGCCGATGCCGACCTTGTGGTGACCGGCGAGGGGCGCCTTGACGGGCAGTCGTTTATGGGCAAAACCGTGAGCGGCGTGATGAGGGCGGCCGCCAAGGCAGGCGTCAATGTCGTGATAATCACCGGCTCGGTCGACCCGTCGCTCGATTTGAGGCTGCTCCCGCCGGTGATAGACATCAACGAGGGGCGGGCCCGTGACGGCAGTGAGCTTCAGCCCGATGTCGCCTGCCGCCGTCTGCGTCGGGCTGCCAAAGCAATCGGGCTGTCATCGCTCGATGGCAGCCCGATTGCAAAGGGTTGATAAGAGGTTGGTGCTGGCCGATTATTTCAATGTGCCGGCCTCAGCCTCTTTGATCATCTTCTCGTTGGCAGTGATGTAGATGTCAACGCGACGGTTCTGTGCACGGCCCTCGGGAGTGTCATTTGAGGCAACATAGTCGGTCATGGGGCGACCCTCGGCAAAGATGCGGGCAGCGCCTACGCCACAGTTCTCGAGATATTTCTCAACGGCATCTGCGCGACCGGTTGAAACCTTCTGGTTGGCGGCCATCGAGCCGGTGTTGTCGGTGTAGCCGTAGATCTGCACGTTAGTGTCGGGGTTGGCAAGCAGTGACTGGGCAAATTTGGCAAGCTCGGTCTTGGCGTTGGCGCTCAGCGAGGTGCCGTTGGTGGGGAAGAGGATGCCGCCCTGGAAAGTCACCTTGATGGCCTGCAGGCCGTTTTGGTCGGTTACCTGCTGGATTGTGGCAGCATTGGCGAGCTGCTCCTCGAGCTCTTTCTGCTGTTTGTCCATGCGGTGGCCGATCAGAGTGCCTGCGCCTGCACCGACAGCGGCACCTATGGCAGCGCCGATACCGGCACCTTTACCGCCACCAATCAAAGCGCCGATACCGGCACCTACAGCACCACCGCTACCGCCGCCAATCAAAGCGCCTTTACCGGTGTTGGTCATTCCACACGAGCTGAGAACGAGCAAAAGAGCCAATGAAGCGGCTCCACAAACTTTCACTAATTTCATTTTGCTAAAGTTTTTTTGGTTTTTAATGATAATTTTTCACAAAGGTACACACTTTTTTTCTTAATGCAAATTGTTTTTTCACAATTCATCTCCATTCCGTTCAATAACCGACCCGCCGTTTAACGCAGTTCCGGCCAAAAAGTTGGATTTTTAGAGTGTATATTCAAAATTTATTATGTAAGTTTGCATAACAAAAAATTCACTGAATGGTACACTCGGCGCGTTCCGGTAAGAAAAAGTTGCTTCTCTGTCATCTCGGGGCATTCCTGACCATGACCGCATGGGGGGCATCGTTTGTCTCGACCAAGGTGTTGCTCGACAACGGGCTCCACCCGGTGGAGATTTATATCTACCGCTTTGTGCTGGCCTATCTGCTTGTGCTTGCCGTGTGTCACAAAAAGCTGCTGAGCAACTCGTGGCGCGACGAGGGCCTCTTTCTGCTGTGTGGCCTCAGCGCCGGCTCGATCTATTTTATAGCTGAAAACACCGCCCTGCAGTACACTCTCGCCACCAACGTGTCGCTCATCACCTCCCTCTCCCCGCTGCTGACGACCATCATGTTGGGGTGTCTCTATCGCGTCGAGCGGCCCGGGCGCGGGTTTGTGCTTGGCTCGTTGATTGCCTTTATAGGCGTGGCCCTTGTGGTGTTTAACGCCAGCTCGATGATCGAGGTCAATCCGTTGGGCGACATGCTGGCGTTGCTCGCTGCCGTGGCGTGGTCGTTGTATAGCCTGGTGCTCAGGCGATTGAGTGCATTGTATGATGTCATGTTTATCTCCCGCAAGACATTCTTCTACGGGGTGCTGACCGCGCTCCCCTTTGTCGCCATCGAGCCCGATGTCGCCTCCCCCTCGCTGTTGCTCGTCCCCGAGGTTTATTGCAACCTGCTGTTTTTAGGCCTTTTTGCCTCAATGTTTGGTTATGTCATCTGGGCATGGGCCGTGCAGGGACTCGGCGCGCTGACAACTTCCAATTATCTCTATTTTCAACCGGTCATCACTCTTGTCATCTCGGTTTGGGTAGGATATGAGGTGCTCAGTTGGATTGGCGTGACCGGATGTGTGTTTATCATCGGAGGGGTCTACCTGAGCGACCGTCTCAAGACCCGCAAGATTTGACACATTATAAGATTAAGACGTCTTATTGTTTTATAAAGTCAATCTCGTCGAGTATCATGCGGGCCGCAGGCGCGGTCAGCCGGCTTGCCGAGGCGAGCTCGCGCTGTGCGATAGGCTCGACCACCTGGCGCGATGAGGGGAAAAGATTGATGAGAAGTCGCAGGGCGGCATAACGTGTCATCTCGCGCGGCGAGCCCGCGGCGTCGAGTGCTATCTGCATCGCGTCGGGGAGATGTCTCAGCAGGCGGTGGCACAGGATGTCGACAGCCTCGGGCGAGGGAGCGGTTTCGATCCACCGGCGGGCCTCGTCGGCGGTCATCATTTCACGGGGAAACAGCATCGGGGCTATCATCAGGCTCTCTCGGGTTGTGGTGTTTGCCCAAAGCTCGCGGGCCAACTCAGCCGAGGGCTCGACACCGGCGGCGATATCGGCCACCTGAGGCAGGGTCAACCCGAAAATAACACGATAGGGGGCGCCCAAAGAGCGCATGCGGTCGGCAATCACCCCGTTGCGCATCGCGAAAAACCGACGCTTTATATCTCTAATTATTGTTTTCATGGCCACAAAGTTAAATATAATCGCAAAATTTTGACTACCTTTGTCACGATTTATACACTCACGTTTTCAAATGAAAAAATTTGGCATAATTCTGACTGTGGCCCTTGTGGCCATTTTGATGAGCACACAGGCCGTGGCGTCGGGTCTTACTGACCTGCCGGTGAAAAACATTGACGGCAAACTTTTTTTCTACTATGAAGTGCAGCCCAAGGAAACCATTTATTCGTTGACCCACAAGCTCGACGTCACTGTCGATTACATTATAGCCAACAACCCGTCGGTGGCCGACGGTCTCAAGGCCCACACCACGCTCTATTTTCCTGTAAGCGAGGCTGATGTGGCCGCCGGAGCCGGCCGCAAGACCCACACTGTCGAGCGTGGCGAGACAATCTACGGCATCAGCCGCAAGTATGGCATGACCACCGACCGGCTCATCGAGATGAATCCCCGCATACGCGATGGCCTCAAGAGCGGCATGGTGCTGTTGGTGGGCACGGTCGATGCCGGCGACGCTACCCCCGCCAACACAAAGGGCCACCCGGTGAAAGAAGGGGAGACGCTCTACTCCATTGCCCGTCAATATGGCGTCACCGTGGCCCAGATTGAGGCTGCCAACCCCGGGATGACAATCCTCAAGGCCGGCACCGTCATCAATATACCGACCGTCGACACGGTCAAGGTTGAGGAGAAAGTGACCCCGGCCGGCGTGGAGGGGACGGTGACCGTCCAGACACCCACCTCGACCACCATTGAGGCTGTCGAGCCGCCGTTGGCACAGGAGACTGTCACAGAGCCGGTTGCCGAGGTTGTCGCTCCCGAGCCTAAGCGCGGCGAGACGCGGGTGGCCGTGATGTTGCCTTTCATGCTGTCACAAAGCAAGATGCCGCGGGCTGCGTCGCGCATGCTCGAGTTCTACAAAGGCTTTCTGCTTGCCGTCGACTCTATGCGTGCATCGGGCGACGCCATCAAGCTCTACACCTACGACACCGGTGCCGCCATGGACTCGATTACAGCCCAGCTGGCGCGACCCGAGATGACCGGGATGGATGTCATCATCGCCCCCGACGATGTCTCACAGTTCAATGCCGTCGGCGAGTTTGGCCGGAAAAACAACATCGCGGTGTTCAACGCCTTTGTTGTCAAAGACTCCACCTACGTCACCAATCCGGTCATGATGCAGGCCAACATAGGCAGCCGGCTGATGTATGACAAGGCTGTAGCGGCTTTCATCGACCGGCTCAACGGCGCCACTCCGGTGATACTGACACGCACCGGCGGCGCTGCCGACAAGGCCGATTTTATTGATGAATTGAAAAAACGCCTCGCCGCCAAAGGCATTGAGTGGAAAGAAATTAAGTTTACCGGTAAGCTCGCCTCCTCCAATCTTGACGGCATAAAGGCGTCGGGAAACTATGTGTTTATCCCTGTGAGCGGGCGCGCTGCCGAGTTCAGCAACATCTCTGGGGCGCTGACGGCGCTTGCCGACGCCTCGTTGGCCGAGGGGGGCTCGGTCAAGCTGTGGGGTTATCCCGAGTGGATCACCTTCAAGGGGGATGCCCTGTCAAACATACAGAAACTTGACACAAGGATATACTCGAGATTTGCATCGGAGGCCGACTCGTTTGACGCGGCGCGCGTCAGGGAGTCATTCAAAAACTGGTTTGGCGGCGAGCCGACCGAGGCGGTGCCCAGCCAGGCGCTGCTCGGGTTTGACGTCGGAATGTTTGTGCTCAAGGCGCTCAACGCCAACCCGACAGGTTTGCTGGAGGGTTACATCCCGAGCTATCAGGGCGCCCAAAACAGTTACCGTTTCAGCCATCGTGAGGGGGAGGCCGGGCTGCAGAACGATGCCCTTTATATTGTCAACTTCCGACCGGGAGGATTCACCGAGAGTACGCTGCTGCCATGACACGCCGCTGTTTAACACTTCTCGCTGTCGTGCTGCTGGCGGCTGTCACGGCGCCCGGTCTGGTCGCCCAGCGTTACTATTCGCCCGATTTTGCCTTGGGTGTCAAGGGTGGCGCGACATTGGGGCAGATGTCTTTCTCCCCCTCGCCAAAACAGAAGTTCATGCAGGGATTCACGGCCGGAGTGGTGGGAAGGTATATGGAGGAAAACCATTTTGGCCTCATTGGAGAGCTGAATGTCACTCAGCGCGGATGGGCCGAGGACTTTGAGGGCGCTCCGTTCAAGTATAAGCGCACGTTGACCTACATTCAGATTCCGCTGCTCACACACATCTATTTCGGCAGCCGCAAGGTGCATGGATTCGTCAATTTAGGGCCCGAGGCAGGCTATATGATAGGCAGCTCGGTCAGCGCCGATTTTGACTATATGAACCCCTCGTCGGTTGCCGGTTTTCCGATTGCAAACCGTGTGACCGAGGAGATGGGCATGGAGATTAAAAACCGGTTTGATTATGGCATAGCCGGCGGCGTGGGTGTCGAGTTTATCGCCGGGCGCAACTCTTTCATGCTCGAGGGGCGATATTATTACGGCCTGGGCAACATCTATCCATCAGCAAAAAAAGATTATTTCTCGGCATCGCGAGGCATGGCCATCGAGATCACGTTGGGCTATATGTTCCGCCTCAAATGACAATCTCGCCGCGCGCCGACAGGATGTGGAAAATCAGGTCGTGAAGCAGGTCAAACTGGTTCATGCGCGATTTTATTCCCTTTGAGCGGGTGTCCATGCGCCTTATCGCCGAGATAATCTCAATGCTCTGGCGGGCGTTATACATGCGCGCCGCCGCGTCATAGCGCCTCAGCTGCCACTCGCTTTTAAAGCCAAGCTCGGCCATAAGCGCCTCTTTGGTCTTGACCGGGGCATACTGATAGATCAACAGGTTGGAGAAAAAATTGAACAGGGTGCTGACGGTGACCACCGTCGGGTTGTTTTTAGGATTGGATGCAAAATATCTCACAATCATGAACGCCTTGGCCGCGTTGCGCTCCGAGATGGCCTCGACAAGCTCAAAGTTGTTGTAGTCTTTTGAAATACCGATGTTGCGCTCTATCACCTCGGGGGTGACCGACGCGCCGGGGGGGAGGGCCACGGCCAGTTTCTCAATTTCATTGTAGAGGCGCGACAGGTCGGTGCCGACATAGTCGCGCATCATTATCAGCCCCTTCTGGTCGATGTTGAGCCCCCGCTCTTTGATCATTGCAGAGATGGCCGTGCCGATGGTGCGGTCTGTCAGCTTCTTTGACTCAAACACGATGCCGTTTTTCTTTACCTGTGCCACCAGGTTTTTCCCTTTGGCCTCTTTTGACCCGCGCATCACGATCACCAGCACGGTGGTCTCGTTGGGGTTGGAGGCATAGAGGTGCAGCTTGTCGATGATGTTGGCCGCGACCGCCTGTGCCTCACGGACGATCACCACCTGACGGTCGGCCATGATGGGGAACCGGCGGCAAGTGTCGGCGATCGCCTCGGGCGACATCTCGGGCGCATAGATGTTGTAGAGGTTGAAGTCGCGCTCGTCGTCGGGCACAAGAGCCTCAAAGAGGTCAACGAGCTTGTCGACATAGTAACCCTCCTCGCCATAAAGCAGATAGACCGGCGAGAGATTTCCACGGCGAATGTCGCGACTGAGCGATTCAAAGGTGGGCGTTGATGCTGCGGCCATAGAATATTTTGAGCGATGCTTAATTTTTGGTAAATTTACACAGTTTTTTTCACACTGCAAAATGTCAACGTCGACCGACAATCTGTTACCGCTCAATCTGCCCCCCATCGAGCCGCGCCTGAGGCGCGACCCGGCCATCGGGCTGATGATTTTTGACCCCCTGCGCGACAAGTTTGTAGCGCTTACCCCCGAGGAGTGGGTGCGCCAGCACTTCACGGCCTACCTTATTAAATCGTTGGGCTACCCGGCGCTGAGGATGGCCAACGAGATGGGGGTGAGGCTCAACGGGGTGACGCGGCGATGTGACACGGTGGTGTTTGACCGGCAGGCCCGGCCCATGATGATTATAGAATATAAGGCGCCGACGGTGAAAATCACCGCCGGGGTGTTCAACCAGGCCGTCAGATACTGCATGGCGCTCAGGCCCCCCTATATCGCCGTGTCAAACGGGATGGCCCATTACTGCTGCCGGGTCAGCTACTCGCCGCTCTCGATCGAGATGCTCCCGGCTTTTCCCGAGGCGTTATGACACCGGTAGCGACAGGATGGTCTCAAGGATATTGACGGCGGTCTCGACGTTTGGCACATTCATGATCATGAAGCTGCGCCGGCCACTGTTGTCGCGTATGCGGCAGCGCCGGGGATTGGCGCCCAGATAGGTCAGGATGCGTCCGAACATGGGTGACTGGTAGTAGGCTTTGTTTTCCTCACCGACAAAGTAGATGTACATGCGGTTTTGCTTCAAGGCCACTTTCTCGATGCCCAGACGGCGGGCGAGCCGTCGCAGGCGGGGCACACGCAGCAGCTCGGCCGTGACGGCGGGGATCTTGCCGAAACGGTCTCTCAACCGCTCTTTAAATGCTTGAAGATCAATCTCACGCTCTATGCTGTCGAGCTCGCGGTAGAGATTGATGCGCTCGCTCTCCTGAGGCACATAGTCGGCCGGGAGCAGCAACTCGAGGTCGCTCTCGATCACGGTGTCGGCCACATACTCGCGCCCCTCGTCGTCGCCGTGGGTATTGCCGGGGGTCTCGAGGTCATGAAACTCCTCGGTTTGCAGCTCGGTGACAGCTTCTTTGAGAATCTTCTGGTAGGTCTCATAGCCCAGATCGGCGATAAAGCCGCTTTGCTCGGCCCCGAGCAGGTTGCCGGCGCCGCGTATGTCGAGATCCTGCATGGCGATGTGGATGCCGCTGCCAAGCTCGCTGAAACTCTCGATGGCCTGAAGGCGGCGGCGTGCCACCGGCGACAGCGGCACGTGGGGTGGCACCATAAGATAGCAGAACGCCTTGCGCGAGCTGCGACCAACGCGCCCCCTCAGCTGGTGAAGCTCGCTCAGGCCAAAGTTTTGGGCGTTGTTGATCATGATGGTGTTGACATTGGGCATGTCGATGCCGCTCTCGATGATGGTGGTGGCCAACAGCACGTCATAGTCATGGTTGGCAAAGTCGATGATGGCCTGCTCGAGCTTGTCGGGGGTGAGCCGCCCGTGGGCCACGAGGGTACGGGCGTCGGGCACCACACGCTTTATCATTGATTCGAGTTCATAGAGACCCTCGATGCGGTGGTTGACGATGAACACCTGCCCGTTGCGCGACAGCTCAAAGTTGACCGCCTCGGCCACAAGGTCGTCGGTCAGGGCGCCGACGGTGGTCACGATGGGGTAGCGGTTGGCCGGCGGGGTGGTTATGGCCGAGAGATCGCGGGCCCCCATCAGCGAGAACTGGAGCGTGCGCGGGATTGGGGTCGCGCTCATGGTCAGGGTGTCGACGTTGACTTTCAGCTGCTTGAGTTTCTCTTTGACGGCAACGCCAAACTTTTGCTCTTCGTCGACGATCAACAGCCCCAGGTCCTTGAATTTGACCGATTTGCCAATCAGCTTGTGGGTGCCGATGAGGATATCGATTTTCCCTTGGGCGAGGTCGTCGAGTATCTCGCGGGTCTGCTTGGCTGTGCGGGCGCGCGACAGATAGTCCACCCTCACCGGCAAATCCTTCAGTCGGTCTTTAAAGGTGTTGTAGTGTTGATAGGCCAGCACGGTGGTCGGCACGAGAACTGCCGTCTGCTTGCCGTCGGCGGCAGCCTTGAAGGCGGCGCGTATCGCTATCTCGGTCTTTCCGAAACCCACATCGCCACAAATGAGGCGATCCATGGGGCGGTCGCTCTCCATGTCGGCCTTTACGGCCTGTGTGGCCGTCAGTTGGTCGGGGGTGTCCTCATAGATAAACGAGGCTTCGAGCTCGTGTTGCAGGTAGCTGTCGGGCGAGAAGGCAAATCCCTTCTCCTGCCGGCGCGCGGCATACAGCTTGATCAGGTCGCGGGCTATATCTTTGAGCTTTGACTTGGTGCGCTCTTTCACCCGGTTCCATGCTCCCGAGCCCAACTTGTTGATCTTTGGAGCCTCCCCCTCCTTGCCGCGATACTTGGCGAGCTTGTGGAGAGAGTGGATCGACACAAAAATGATGTCGTCGTTGGCATAGATGAGCTTGATCATCTCCTGGGTGCGGCCATTGACATCGGTGCGCAGCAGCCCGGCAAATCGCCCCACGCCGTGGTCTACGTGGACAATGAAATCGCCCGGCTCGATTGAGGTCAGCTCCTTGAGCGAGAGCGCCAGTTTACCCGAGCGCGCGCGGTCGCTCTTGAGATTGTATTTGTGGAAACGGTCAAAAATCTGATGGTCGGTGAACACGCCGATGTGTGTCTCGTGGTCGGTGAACCCCTCGTGGAGCGTCGACAGCACCGGCGTGAAGGGGATGGAGTCGCCGCGGTCGTCAAAGATGGCGCGCAGTCGCTCGATCTGCTTGGCCGAGTCGCTGAGTATGTAGAGGTTGTACCCCTTGTCGATCAAGCCGGTGAATGACTCGCTTATCAGGTCAAAGTTTTTATGATACATCCCCTGGGGCACACACTTGAAGTCGATTGAAGCCTCGGCCCCGGACGTCGGGTTGGCTGCCGAGGTGAAGAGCACGCGGCGGGTTGTGGCCAGACGGGCGGTGAAGTCATCGGGGTCGATCACCTCTTTGAGCGCGTTGGCGTCACCCTCGTTGGCAATCACGGCGCTTGTCGAGAATGTCGACGCGGCGATGGCGCGTATTCTCTCGAGGGTGTAGTCGGCGTCGCGCAGGGCAACGATGCTCCCCCGGGGCATAAACTCAAGCACCGATTGACCGGCAGCCTCGGTCTTGACATCGGCGGTCACGTCGATGGTCTTGACCCGGCTCTCGCTCAGTTGGGTCTCGATGTTAAAGGTGCGTATCGAGTCAATCTCGTCGCCAAAAAAGTCGACACGGTAGGGGAGCTCGTGGCTGTAGCCGAAGATGTCGAGTATGGAGCCTCTCAAGGCAAACTGGCCCGGCTCATATACATAGTCCTGCTCGGCAAAACCGTTCTCCCTGAGCCAGCGCACAGTCTCGGTCAGATCGGTCTCGCTGCCGGTGGAGAGATGGAGGGTGTGGGCGGCCAACGTGTCGCGCCGCGCCACCCGCTCGGCCACCGCCTCGGGCGAGGCGACGACCACCTTCAGGGTAGGGTCGTCACACCACCGGTTGAGGGCCTCGACGCGCATGATTGCCGCCGGAGGGTCGGGCTGGCCATACTTGATGTCGCGCTTGTAGCCCGAGGGGAAGATGGCGACAGCATTCTCGCCGAGCAGGCGCGACAGGTCGTGGTACAGATAGCCGGCATCGTCGGGCGAGTCGCCGATCACCAGCAGCGGGCGACCGGGGGTGAGCGCCGGGATATGGCTCAGCACAACCGCCGCCGCCGACCCCGCAAGCCCATACAGCGATGTAACGGCCGCGTCGGCAAGGGCTTTCTCTACAGCTTGCTGCCGACGCGGTGTGAAAAACTTTTGACTTATCTCATCAAGTGTCATTTCTTCTTTGGCGGGTTGAGGATGGCTTTGTAGCGGGCCGGGTCGTTGAGTATCACCGTTGCCGTGTCGACAAACGGGTCGGTCTTGAACTCCTGGGCGCGTCGGCCAAACCGGTCGTAGTAGCGTGTCACGATCTCGCCCGCGAGAAATGGCTCAATCGATTGGCGGTTGAGGTCGAGATCCTCGTCAAGGTCGCGGTGGAGCATCTGCTGGAGGCGCTCAAACTGGGCCTTTGTTGAGTCGTTCATATAGCCTTCATGCTCGACGGCGGCCTGTATCTGGCTGAACATCTCCTCCCACACCCGGTCATAATGGAACCGCTTGGGGTCGATGGTCGACTTGAAGTCGTTGTAGATGCTGTCGGTGATGACAAACTCTTCAACCGGCGGGATGGAGGGGTGGCCGGCGGCATAGCGGGTGGCGTAGTCAAACGCCCAGTTGTCTTTAACAATGGTGTAGGTCAGGCGGTTGATGTCGGGGTAATCCACCTTTACATCGGGGGTAATGCCGCCACCGTCGCGCACGGGGCGACCCGCCGCGGTGTAAAATACGGTGGTCAGCGAGTCAGGGATGCGGCTCACACTGCCGTCGGGATTGCGGTGGCTGTAGTCGATGGCCTGAATGAGACGCCCGCTGGGTATGTAATATTTGGCAACCGTGACTTTGAGCAACGCGTCCTGAGGGAGCTCGCGCGAGGTCTGCACCAAGCCTTTGCCAAACGTGCGTGACCCGACAATGACCGCGCGGTCGATATCCTGCAACGCTCCCGAGACAATCTCCGAGGCCGAGGCGGTGGCGCCGTCGGTCAGGATGGCCAGCGGTATCTCGGTGTCGATGGGGTGCTCGGTGGTCTTGTAGATGCGTTCGTTCATCTTCCCTTTGCCGCGTGTCTTGAGCACCTCGGTGCCACGCGGCACAAAGTAGCCTACAATCTTGACCGCGCTCTCGAGCAGGCCGCCACCGTTGCTGCGCAGGTCTAATATGATGCTCTTCACCTCGGGATTGGCCTTCAGTGCCTCGAGCGCCTCCTTGACCTCGCGGGGTGACTGCTCGGTGAATGAGGTCAGCTCAATCAAGCCAACACCGGGGCGAACCATCCCGTAATATGGCACCGAGGGTTGGGTGATCTTTGCACGGGTGAGGTCAAAGGTGATGACAGAATCTTCAACGTAGGGGCGGTGGACGGTCACTTTCACCTTTGTGCCGGCCTGTCCCTTGAGGGTCTTGCTGACGCGGTCGCTCTCCCAGCCCTTGGTCGAGTCGCCGTCGATAACCACAATCTTGTCGCCGGGACGTATGCCCGCCTTATGAGCCGGGCTACCGGCCTGAGGCTCCGAGAAATACACCCAGCCGTCGCGCTCCATGATAAAGCTGCCTATGCCGCCATATTCGCCCGAAGTCATGGTCAGAAAAGCCTCCTGGTCTTTCTGGGGGATATACTCGGTGTAGGGGTCGATGTCGTCGAGCATCGCCGCGATGGCCGTTGTAATCGACTTCTCAACGTCGATCGAGTCGACATAATAGGTTTGAAGCTCTTTGACCAACGCGTTGAATACCTCAAGGTTACGCGCCACCTCCTTTTTGGGGCTGTTGGTGGCCGCGACTGCTGTCAGTGCCATCAGGGCACCGGCTATGATAACAAGTTTTTTCATTTAGTGTCCAATTTATGCCAAAATTACGTCATTTATTCCTTTCGTGCAACACTTGACCGATTAAAATAGCAGTAACCCCCGCCCGCGCCGGTGTGTTTGATAACTGTTTGATAAAACCAAGAGTCTGCGCCCATAGCAACCTTCGGTAATGAGACCAACTTAATTCGGGATGCAGCGTATACTCGCTCATAATCAAGAAGTCGCTGATGCACAAGCTCGGCACGGCGAGTTTGAACAGCAAAATAGTTTTGAGCGAAGGCAATTTCGGGCTTGCGAGGGTCTCCATTTTATGCCACAAGATAGCAGGCATAGCGGGTAAGCATCACGTCATCTATCTGACGTTCAGCGCCTGAGCCAAGCGTAACCATTTTGCTGACGTCAGCAAAATGGTCGGTAATGGATTCTCCTACATTCTCACAAGATTCTTGAGCGCGTGCCATAACATCTTTAAATCGTTCCCATTTAGAGGAACCTAATACGGGATAGAGTGGGTCCTGTCAGCTGACCCATTTAAAGGTGCATGACTATTGAAAGCTTATCATAGTAACCAACGGTAGAATTTCGGGCGACCATCTAATGGCCGCCCGATACTGTATGAAACTTCCCAATGAGGGAATTTTCAGTCTTGACTATTTCAAACTCTCGTTAATAGAGCCGAATGGTTCTTATTTCTTAAAGAAACGGTTGTAGAGGCCCTGGAAACCCTGGCCGTGACGAGCCTCGTCTTTTGCCATCTCGTGAACTGTGTCGTGGATTGCGTCGAGGTTTTGCTCTTTGGCGCGGCGGGCGATACGCATCTTGTCGGCGTTGGCGCCGGCCTCGGCTGCCATGCGTTTCTCAAGGTTGGTCTTGGTGTCCCATACACAGTCGCCAAGCAGCTCGGCAAACTTGCTGGCGTGCTCAGCCTCCTCAAAGGCATAGCGCTTGAATGCCTCGGCGATCTCGGGATAACCCTCGCGGTCGGCCTGACGGGCCATGGCGAGATACATGCCGACCTCGGCACACTCGCCGTTGAAATGGGCGGTGAGGTCGGCTATCATCTGCTCGTCGGTACCCTTGGCAACACCGATCTCATGCTCGGTCACAAACTCAAGGCCCTCGCCCTCGGTCATCTCTTTGAAAGCGCTTTTGGGAGCGTTACACAGCGGGCACTTCTCGGGAGCCTCGTCACCTTCGTGAACATAGCCACAAACGGTGCATATAAATTTCTTTTTCATACCTTATTATTTAACTTTTGATTATAATTGAAAATTGGTTTTCTTTGATGAAAGGTTGATTATTGATGCAAAGATAATTAATAAGGTGATGAAAAATACAACGGCGACCTGCAAAATTTTGTTAAAAAAGGTGCGCTCTCTCTCCCACCTCTTATCTTTTGCCTCTCACCGGCCTCCTCACATGTATTTTGCCACCGACGAGGCGAGGGCGCTGATGTCGTCGACCCGCTCGGAGATTTCTCCCTGACGGTTGATGATGAAGATGGTCGGGATGGTCGACACGTTGTAGTCCATCAACACTTTCGAGCCGTTTGACTGGGGGTTCAGAACGGTGATCCACGGCAGGTTGTGGGCTGCCTGACGCCATTGATACTCGTCGTCGTCAAGCGCCACCTGATAGATCTCGAGGCCGCGGTCGTGATATTGCTCATACACTTTGTTTAGCTCGCGGTTATAGGCCGGAGAGCCGTCGGCGCTGTAGGCGGTGAAATTGAGCAGTATCACCTTGCCCTGCTTTGCCAGCTGCTCGAGTGAGTGATGCTCGCCCCGGTCGTCCATCAGGTTGATCTCAAAGATGGGTACCTCGTTGGCCAGGATGGTGTCGCGGGCGGTGACGGTGCGGTTCGACAGATAAAGATTGCGCAGGTAGGATGTGCGCGGGTCGTTGGGACGATAGGTGTTAAAGGCGTTGGCCACGGCGCCGATCACGCGCAGGTCGGCCTTGTCGGCAGGGTTGAAAATCGACTTGCCTCCGATTTTCTTGTTGATGATGTAGTAGGAGACGATGCCCGAGGGGTTGCCCAGCAGCATAGTGCCGAGGTCGCGCTTGAGCAGACTGTCGGTTGAGATGGCGCCGGCGCCACGGCGCGCTATTACATCCATCACCCGGCGGTCGACCTGCATCAGCATCTCGGCCGACTCCGAGCCGGCCAGGGTGTACTCGCTGTCAAAGGCGTTGGCATTGGTGACAACGGTGACGGTCTCGATGCTGTCGATGGGGAAATAGAGCGTTTTTTCGCCCAGACGCAGGCGGTAGATGTCGGGATAGCCGGTGGCATCGTGGGAAAACGAGAACGAGCCGTTTTTGGTCAGCTCGACCGAGTCGATGGCATACCAGCGGCCGTTGTCGCTTGCCTCGAGGAGCATCACTTGGCCGTCGGCGCCGTCGATGCGGCCGTCGATCGACCATTGGTTTGACTTCTTGCCACACGACGTGGCTGTCAAAAGCGCGATAAATGCTACCGCTGGGACAATATATCGGTTCAATAGGTTCATTTCAGGAATAGTAGAGGTTATGACAGAGATTAGTTAGGGTGCAAATATAGCTAAATAATTTAAAAAATCCTAAAATTCCTAAAAATATTTTCAAATCGGCCCGGTTCAGGGTTGCAGCAGGCGGTTATACTCGTCGGGCGAGGTTATGATCTCGACGGCGGCCTGATAGGTGGGGTTGAGGGGGTTGACAATCTGATAGTAGGCGCCGGTGTCAAAGATGTCGCGGGCAACCAGGGCTTTCAGCACGGTCGACAGATAGGGGAGCGAGACGTCAAGCTGCTCCCGGTTCAGCTCCACGCCCTCGCTTTTGCCGTTTTCGACCAGGAGGTCGATCAGCTCGTTGCCGGTCTCAAAGTGTTTGATGAAGTCGTTGAGGTTCTTGTATGACTTCTTGAGCCGGTCGCGGTTTTGGTCGACGTAGGTCATCGCTGTCTTGTTGATGGCGCCTTTGGCCAGCAGGTCGCGGTAGTAGTCGGTGAAATAGGTGGTGTCGAGGGGCACGAAACGGTCGGGCATGATGCCGCCGCCGCCATAGACTGGGCGCCGCGAGTTTTTGGTGTAGAAGAGCAGGTCTTCGTTAAACTTGATGGAGTCTTGGGTGGTCAGCTCGCCGTGGCGGTAGCGGTTGACGATGTCGTGGGAATAGTTGTCGTCGGCCCCGCTGTCGTAGGGTTTCTGTATGCACCGGCCGCTGGGGGTGTAATAGCGCGAGGTGGTCAGACGTATCATGGAGCCGTCGGCAAACGGGAAGGGGCGCTGCACGAGTCCTTTGCCAAAGGTGCGCCGCCCGACAATCACCCCGCGGTCATAGTCCTGGATGGCTCCCGAGAGAATCTCGCTGGCCGAGGCCGAGTATTGATTGACCATGATGACGAGGCGGCCGTTGCCAAAGTCGCCGCCGCTCTCGGCCGTGAGATAGACCGGCTGGTTGTCTTTGTTGTCGGTGAAAACGATGGTGTCGCCGGTCTGGAGAAAGAGCTGGGCGATGTCGCGGGCCGAGTGGAGATAGCCGCCACCGTTGTGCTCGAGGTCGATGATGAGGTTTTTCAGGCCCTGTTTGCGCAGGGTGCGTATTGCCCGGCGAACCTCCTCGGCCGTGTCGTCGGCAAAGCGGGAGACGCGTATGTAGCCGTTGGTTTTGTCAATCATGTAGGAGGCATCGACGCTGTAGAGGGGTATGTCGTCGCGGGTTATCAGGAAGTCGATGGGGTGGTCGGTGCCTTGACGCACGACCTTGACCTGTACCTGTGACCCTTTGGGACCGCGCAACATGCGTGTGATCTCGGTCTTTGAGCGTTTGACACCCGACACCAGCGAGTCGTTGGCGCTGATGATGCGGTCGCCCGCAAGCAGGCCTACGCGCTCGGACGGGCCACCCGCAATGGTCTGGATGACATAGAGCGTGTCGTTGAGCATATTGTACTGGATGCCGATGCCGCTGAAGTTGCCTTGCAGCGGCTCGTTGAGCTCGCGGGTCTCCTCGGGGGTCGAGTAGGTGGAGTGGGGGTCGAGGGTCTTGAGCATGGCCTTGATGGCCTCCTCGACAAGCGAGTCGCCGTCGACGGGGTCGACATAGAACCGCTGGATGTACATCTCGGCCTGGCGCAGCTTGGCGTCGGGGGTCAGCGTCGATTGCTGTGACGAGCTCTTCTGGGCTCCCAGGCAAAGGCCGGTCGACAGAGTTGCGGCGGCGATTATAAGGGTAAGGATCGATTTTTTCATCGTTGCTTTTTTGGTAAATAACGGTTTACATCGGCTCCAAATTGCATCAGCTCGCGAACCATCGACGACGATACCGATGCCAACCGGGGCAGGGTGAAGAGGATGACGGTCTCGACATCGGCCAGGTCGCGGTTGATGTCGGCCATCGAGCGCTCATATTCAAAATCGGCCACCGAGCGCGCGCCGCGCAGTATGAACCGCGCGTCGTGGCGGCGGCAGGCGTCGGCCGTAAGGCCGGCAAATGCCTCGACGCTGACCCGGGGGTCGCCCGCATAGAGGGCGGCGATGGCCTCGGCGCGTTGCCGGGCCCGCCCGGCGCTCTCGGGTTTGGCCACGTTGTAGCCAACGCAGACCACTATCCGGTCAAAAAGCTCCAGCCCGCGCTCGACCAGTGAGGCGTGTCCCGTGGTGAAGGGGTCAAACGTGCCGGTCATCAAGGCTGTGCGCCCCCCGGTGTCAGGATATTTCCAAGTCATCTTCAATAATCAGGTTGTCAATAATAAACGTTTGTCGCGAGGGCGTGTTCTTGCCCATGTAAAACTCGAGCAGCTCGGCCACGGCATCCTCTTTGCGCAGGGCTACACGGTCGGCGCGCATGTCGGCCCCGATGAATCCGCGGAACTCTTCGGGCGAGATTTCTCCCAGTCCCTTGAATCGGGTTATCTCGGCCTTGTTGCCCAGGCGGTTGATGGCCTGGACGCGCTCGTCGTCGCTGTAGCAGTAGAAGGTATCGTCGGCCGCTCCCTTCCTGCCGCGCCGTGAGGTCTCTTTATTACGGACGCGAAAAAGTGGAGTTTGTAACACATAAACGTGACCTTTTTTCACCAGATCGGGAAAATATTGCAAAAAGAAGGTCAGCAGCAACAGGCGTATGTGCATGCCGTCGACATCGGCATCGGTGGCTATGATGACCTTGTTGTAGCGCAGGCCGTCAATGCCGTCCTCGATGTTGAGCGCGGCCTGAAGGAGGTTGAACTCCTCATTTTCATAGACAATTTTCTTGGTCAGCCCGTAGGAGTTCTTGGGCTTGCCGCGCAGGGAGAAGACCGCCTGTGTCTCGACATTGCGTATCTTGGTGATCGAGCCGGCCGCCGAGTCGCCCTCGGTGATGAATATCGACGACTCGAGTTTTTTTGACTCGTCGCCACGGGCATCGTTGAGGTGCACGCGGCAGTCGAGCAGCTTTTTGTTGTGCAGATTGACTTTTTTGGCCATCTCGCGGGCCTTTTTGGTCACGCCGGCCATCTCTTTGCGCTCGCGCTCGCTCTCCTGCACTTTCTTGAGTATGATCTCTGACACGTCAAGATTGCGGTGCAGATAGTTGTCAAGCTCTTTCTTGACAAAGTCGCCTATGAATTTTGCCACCGTTGGCCCCTCGGGGCCCATGTCGCGCGAGCCAAGCTTGGTCTTGGTCTGCGACTCAAACACCGGTTCTTCAACTTTGATCGACACGGCGGCCACCATGCCGTTGCGTATGTCGCTGTATTCAAACGATTTGCCGAAATAGTCTTTTATCGTGCGCGAGACAGCCTCCTTAAACGCCGTCAGGTGGGTGCCCCCCTGGGTGGTGTGCTGGCCGTTGACAAAGGTGTAGTATTCCTCGCCATACTGGCGGGCGTGGGTCAGCGTTATTTCTATATCCTCCCCTTTGAGATGGATCGGGGGGTAGAGCGGCTCGTTGGTCATGGCCTCCTTGAGCAGGTCGAGCAGGCCCCCGCGCGAGTGGAACCGCTTGCCGTTGAAGATGATGGTCAGCCCGGTGTTGAGATAGGTGTAGTTTTTGAGCAGCGGGATGATGAACTCCTCGCGGTAGCTGTAATCGCGGAACACCTCGTCGTCGGGGGTGAACGACACCATGGTGCCGTTGGGGTCGTCGGTCATGTAGACCGGCTCGTCGTTGACAATCTCGCCGCGGCAGTAGGTGACCTCTTTTGCCTGCCCGTCGCGCGCACTGCGTATCAGAAACCGCGTCGACAGCGCGTTGACCGCCTTGATGCCGACGCCGTTGAGCCCGACCGACTTCTTGAATGCCTTTGAGTCATACTTGCCGCCGGTGTTCATCTTTGACGACACATCGATCACCTTGCCCAAGGGGATGCCGCGGCCATAGTCGCTGACGGTCACCGTCCTGTTGTCGACGATGTCGATGACAATCTGCTTGCCAAACCCCATCATATACTCATCGATGGCGTTGTCAAGCACCTCTTTCAACAGCACGTAGATGCCGTCGTCAAAGCCCGAGCCGTCGCCAAGCTTGCCTATATACATGCCGGGACGGCGGCGTATGTGTTCTTTCCAGTCGAGCGTGATGATATCCTCCTCGTGATATTCGGCCACACCCTCGCCTGTGTTGATATTTTGCAGAAGATCTTCTTGGTCTGTCATAGATGTATTTTTGGCAAATTTAGATAAAAATTCTGAGATTTCTACACCGGCAGGATAAAAAAACAAG
>CAYMVS010000019.1:0-35708 GCA_964394205.1 uncultured Muribaculaceae bacterium
ATGATGCGAAAATCGCCAAACAGTCGCCTCGGCTCTATATATCAAGCAATGGAGTTCATGTCGTTGCCTACGACCCGAAAGAGAACGATTGGTACGAAAACCGCATCGAGCTACTGTGGAAAAACTTTGAGTTTTTTACTCCACTTGCCGGTATCGAAAAAATCCAATATACCCAGGAAGCTGAAGCTGATGTAAAATCGGCTGAACTGATGGCAAAACTCTTTGATGATTTTCGTCGATACATAAATAATCTCTTCATGGGTTATTCTTTGGCGCGCGTTGGCGATGTTTTAGACTCAAGTCTTGCAGGGTACGCCCCAAGGTGTCTTCTTTTTCTATCAAAAGAAGGTCATCCTCAAGGTTCAAGGCATAAAGAACACGGGCATAAATACCGATTGAAACGGTCGGGGAGCCCCTTTCGATGCGACTTACGGTAAGTGGCGAGCAGGTGGAACGCTCGGCAACCTGCGCGATAGAGAGGTCGCGGGGGTGTGGAGCCGGCAGGCGTAACACCCCGCCGCCCGAGGCTGTGTGATCAATGGCGCTCCCGTCACCCCGGGCCTCGTAGAGGTCCATCAGGGGCAACAATCGAGCCCTGGTCTGTCGATCTGCACCGGCGTCGACAGAGTGCCTGTGTCGACAGAGCGCCGGGCGCCGAACAACCGCCGTCCGGCGTATTTGTCGGCGCTAATGGACCTCATCGAGGCCCAAATAGGAATGTTGAACGGTACACACAGCCTCGGTCATGAGGTGTTAGGCATACGGGCTGCACACCTCATGCCCTCGACAATGTGCTATTATTGTCTCGCGCGCTTCGCGGCTTTATCGTTACATTGCTCCTCATTCCTCCCGGCTCTGCCACCCACCGGCGCTGTCCGCTGACCCAAAATATTTGTGTGTCTTGACGCGCGCCATCGGTCTATTCCTAAATACACTTAACCCTGTCGGCCACCTGGTCGCTGTCTGAATAGCGGTCCACACATCGGAAGTGTAGATCGAGGGGGAAATTTGTCAAGGGGAGCGCGATTTTAACACACGCCCGGTGAACCATTGCAACCGTTAGTTTGTATTTAAAACAGATGCCTGTCTGCATGGACGCTGAAGGTTGGCCCTGAGCGGCAAAACACGCTCCATTTAGTTGAGACACTTCTAAGAATAAAAATAATCAATATACAATATTTATGAAAACCTCATTTATTCTTGCAGCTCTTGCTTCATTGCTTGCTGTGACTGCCTGCTCCGATGAAGACGTCGTCGAAGTCAACCAGGGCCGAAAGATCAATTTCCGTCCTGCCATCTCATCCCGTGCCACCGAGACAAACAACTCCAACCTCACCGATTTTCAAGTGTCGGCATTCTTAGGCACCACCCCCTATTTCCTCAACGAGACTTTCACAAAGACCGCCGGGTCAAGCTTCTACAATTCGGCCGCCGACTATTACTGGCCCGGAGACGACAGCGAACTCTCGTTTGTGGCCTACTCACCCTCCTATCTCCAGAACGTGACAATCAACCAGAGCGAGAAAACGCTCTACAATTTCTCGCCTACGGCAGATATAAGCAGCCAGATTGACTTCATCTCGGCCAAAGCGACCGGCAAAAAATCGGTCAACGAAGGACCCGGCGTGCCCCTCGATTTCAACCACAACCTGGCCCAGATTGAAGTCAGAGGACTGACCACCAACAAAAACTACTCCTTCAAGGTGACCGGTATACGCATCGGCGAGCCAATCGCCACCGGCACTTTTGACTTTGACAAAGAGGCCTGGACCCTGGCAACCAACAAAACCGACTATGAGTCGACCTACGCCACCCCCATCGTGTTGGGCGCAGACGCTCAGAGCCTGATGGGAACCAATGGCAACGCGATGATTCTGCCTCAGCAGCTTGTCGCCTGGGACCCCAAGGCCGACGCACAAAACTCAAGCGAGGGTGCCTATCTGTCAGTCAAACTGCAGATCAACATACTCGACGAGAACGGCAAAGAGGGACTCCAGGTCTATCCCTTCCCCTCAAATGCCGACTGCATCTGGGCTGCAATTCCTATCGACACCAACTGGGAGCCGGGCAAGAAATATATCTACACTCTTGACTTCAGCCACGGCGCCGGATATGTCGACCCCAAAGATCCTATCCCCGGCACACCGGTTCTTGGCGGCCCGATCAAATTTACCGTCAACGTGGAAGACTGGGTTGACTCTAACTCGAGCCTCGACATGACAACCTATACCCCCGACCAAAACAATTGATAACCCTCAACCGGGTGTAAGACCTGAAAACGATTTGGACCGCAAGGGGACAAACTCTCCTTGTGGCCTTTTTCATAAACGCAACTTCAATGAAAGCCTCAGCTGACCAATGTCTCTATAAATCGTGGAAAGTCGTGGCAGGGTGTCTCCTGCTGCTGGCGGTGGTTTCCTGCTCGGACGACAATTTAATCGACCGCAATCAAACTGACGGGAAGAGCATCCGCTTTGAACTGTCGACAATCACTTTCGACACCCGCTCGGGCTCATCCTCCTCACCCGGGCAGTGCAGCCCGGTGAGCCTTGACGGCGATGAGGCTACCCTCTACCTTAACCCGGTCATCACCCGGGGCATCGCTACCGACGGCACGCGGTCAGCGTCGGTCAACAACGCGACAATCAACGATTTTGGCGTTTACGCCACCACCTCGACCGGCGACCTGTACATGAACGATGTCGAGATCACCCGCTCAAACGGGTGGGCGCCCGAGCGCGAGTATCTTTGGCCCGGCAAAGAGAAGCTGACCTTCACGGCCTATTCCCCATACGGCATCGCCGGCCGGGATTCACAAGGCGCACCGGTTGTCGACCACACCACCCCGGCCGACGTCAAAGACCAGGCCGACCTGCTGTGGGCCACCCCCGTGACCACCGACGCCTCGCCGTGTCATCTGTCGTTCAACCACGCCCTGGCCGCCATACGCTTTGTAGCCGGGAGCGAGATGACGCCATGCACGGTGAAGAGCATCGAGCTTTGCGGCATCCCCTCGACCGGCGTGCTCAACATCGGCGACGGCTCGTGGAGCTCGGTGTCGACCCCGGCCTCGTTTTCGGTCACTCCCGCCGCCGCCACCTTCGCGGCGGCCGAGGGGGACAGATTTGTCAGCGCCGGCACCCCGATCACAGCCGATGATGAAACTTTCATGATGATACCCGGCACGTTGCCCGACGACGCCACCATCGTGATGACCATCGACATCGATGGGAAAGAATCGGTGATGACGGCATCGGTCGGCGGTCAGCAGTGGCCCCAGGGGTGCACCGTCACCTACCGCCTGTCGACCAAACCTGACACCGGTCGCCTGATACTCGATGTCGTCGGCTCATTCACAACGCCCTACCCCGGCCAGACCATCCCCTTTCAGGTGAAAAGCTGCTACATCAATCAAGAGGGCGACTCCATCCCCGTGAGCTGGAAAGCCGAGTTTGTCGATGATGCCGGCCAGGTAATCGCCAACCCCGAGTGGGTTCAATCTTTCCCCTCGCGTGGCGACGGTCTCGACTACCTGAAAGCTGTCACCAAAATGCAGCGGCTGACCTTTGCAAAGCTCAGCGCCGAGTCTCAGAAACTGCAAGACACGCCCGACATCAACTCGACATCGGGCATGAAACCCTACAACCTCGCCAATGCCACCGGCGCCCCTGCGATTGAAAATACGGCCAATTGCTACATCGTCAACGCTCCCGGCGTCTATTCGCTGCCGCTGGTCTATGGTAATGCCATCAAAGACGGGGCCGACAACAAGAGCGCCTACACCTCGACATCCCACAACCGGTATGCGCTCAAGACATTTGTCAACCACCTCAACAACCCGATCACCTCACCCTACATCTACCTGAATCAGGGCTGCACCGATCCCGCCGACGCCGTCCTGCTCTGGGAGGGGCGCCTCGACCTTATAAGAAACGTGACCCTCAACCCTGACCACACCATCACCTTTGAGGTACCGGCCGAGTCGATACGTCAGGGTAACGCGATAATCGCCCTGCGCGACAACAAGGGGACAATTATATGGAGCTGGAACATCTGGGTTACCGACTATGTGGCCGGGACAGACCTTGCCACCGAGACCGTCTCGGGACACGACTACCGCTTCTATCCTCGGAACGTGGGGCGCATCATGGGTGGCGACATCACAGTGTTCCCCCACTGCCAGGCCAACGTCAGGTTCACCCAGACCGGAGAAATACCCGAGGGCCTGGAGCCATTGACAACCTACGTGTTACTGAATCAGACCGGCATCACAACCGAGACCGTCGACTGCTACAACTTCTACCAGTGGGGGCGCAAAGACCCCATAAAGTCGAGCATGAACGAGTGGTTTGACGCCGAGCACTATGAGATCAAACAGTTCCGAACCGCCGACCTGACCTCCAACACCTCGGGAGACAATTTCATATCGGTCTTTATAAAAAATCCCGACGTGTTTTTCACCGGGTCACACGACCATGTGTTCCCCTACACCAACCTTTGGGACTCATCGCTCTCGACCGCAAGCCCCAAAACGATCTACGACCCGTGTCCGGTCGGCTCAAAAGTGCCCTACGGCACCGGTATGCTCGCTCTGATCAAGAATCCGTTTGAATATGGCCAGGCAACGACCGGGTCCCACTCCAAAGGGCTCTATTTCACCCTGAGCGACGGCTCCCGACTGTTCTTCCCCGAGCTCGGCTATCGCTCAAGTCAGTTGGGCACCGAGGTTGGCGGCTATAACGCCAACGGCACCATCTGGCTTGCACAGCCCGCCGCAGGCAACGCCGGACAGCAGGAAGCCGGCAGCATCATCATGAACACCAACACCGTCAACCAGCAGCACAACCCCCGCCTGCACGGCTTTGGAGTGCGCCCGGTGATGGAATAACCACTTGTCTACATAAATCTGCATCTAATAAGCACCTTTACAGTGGTGTCTGCCAAGGTGCTTATTTTATACTGGATTTAAAAAGACGATTATTCGTTGTAAATAAACTGCTCAATTCTTGACAATCCATCAGGATGTTCAAAATATTTGTCAATTAGCAACAATATGGTTATTTTTGCAAAATATTTAAACCATTTTTGCTATGACAAGACAAATATTCAAATCAATACTGGCCGGCTGCCTGTCACTTGCATTTGCACTGACAGCAAAAGCCGAACCAATCACGCTTGCCATCACCGACGCCGACGAGTTTGCCCGGTGGACCGTGATTGATGCCAACCATGACGGCACCCCCTACCGATGGGAATATAACAGCGGCGGATATGCGCTTTACACCCAAAACAAATCGGGCGCATCCGACGACTGGCTCATCTCGCCGGCCATTCACCTTGATGGCGGCAAGTCCTACAAGGTTACGTTCAAGTATCGCAACGCCTCAGCCTTCTCCTCCGACAAGCAAAAACTGAAGATATTTATCGGCGATGCCCCCGAGATCGGCGCCCTGACCACCGAGCTGTTCAAAAACGAGTCGGTCACAAAGACCACATGGGCTGTCGACGGGGTTTGCACAAAATATTTCTCACCCGCGACCTCGGGCGACTACTACCTGGCATGCTACAGCTACTCAGCCAGTTACATGGGCGACACTGAGTTCTACAGCTTTACCGTCGACGAGATTGTATCTCATCCCGGCGCAGTGACCGCTCTGAGCGTGACAGCCGCGCCCGAGGGCGAGATGAAAGCGACCCTGACCTGGACATGGCCGTCGGTGACCGATTTGGGTGGCACATTGACCGGCGCCATCACCGGCGCCAAGGTGTACCGCGGCACCACGTCGTCGTTTACCGTCAATGAATCATCGCTCGTTGGCACCGCCGAGGGTGGAGAGCCCGGAGCAACCGGCACATGGGTCGACACCACCGTCCCCTCGGGCGGCCAATACTACTACAAGGTTGTGCCCTTTGACGGCAACGGCGCGTCGACCGCGACCCCGACCTCCGTTCAATCGCCATGGATTGGTCCCGACACGAGCTTAGGGTCGATAAAGAGCGTGACAGCCACCGTCGACCCCGACAACGAGCGCACGGTGTTTGTCAACTTTGAGGCACCCGCCGGCAGCCATGGCGCCTACGTCGACCCGACGGCGATACACTACAAGATAGTCCGCAAAAACGGCGCCGGCACCTCGGTGACGCTTGAGGATGATTACTCGGGCGAGCTCCCGTATGTAGACTCGACCATACCCGGTCTCGACAAATACACCTACACGGTCTATACTATCTACAACGGGTCGACATCATGGTCGGGCACGACATCAAACGCCGTCACCACCGGTGGCACCGTGGCGTTGCCCTACACACAGGATTTCTCGTCGACCACCTCGACCGACCTTTACACCTTCTTCCATGGACCCGACGCCACGCGCGACTGGAGCCGCAGCAGCAGCTCCCTCGGTTACTGGGGAAACCCGGCCGACGCCTGGGCCTGCACGCCCAAATTCTCCCTTGAGGCGGGGAAGGCCTATCAACTGTCGTTTACCGCAAGAGTATCCCGGGCCACCAGCCCCAAAGACCTGTATGTCTACTACGGCCCGGCCACCACTGCCGAGGCTCTGCAGCCAAATCAGGTTTTCTATGAGACCATCAGCAACACCATAGCCACCACCAAGACGGTGACAATCAGCGTGCCGGCCACCGGCGACTATTGTCTGGCGTTCCGCTGCTACGGCCCGTCTGACTCTTATGACCTATATGTCGACGACATCGTCTTTAAAGAGGTTGAGATTATCCCCGCCGCCGTGAGCGACTTCACAGCCACCGCCGCCGAGAAGGGTCAGCTGAAAGTCAACCTGCAGTGGACCAACCCGACGCTGACCAATGCCGGGACCGAGCTCGCCTCAATCGGCAGTGTCGACATCTATAACGGCACTGAGAAGGTGGCCACCGCCGAGGGGCAGACTCCCGGCCAGACCGGCACATGCACCGTTGAGGTGGCGACCCCCGGGGTCTACACCTTCAAGGCTGTGGTGACCCAGGGCGACAACAGCTCGGAGGCCGCCGAGGCAACCACCGGCTGGGTGGGTGTCGACACCCCCAAGGCTCCCGTCTCGGTAACCGTTGACAACACCACCGCCGGGCGCGTAATCACCTTTGAGCCACCCACCGAGAGCGTCAACGGCGGCTATGTCGACTATGACGCGCTCAAATATACCGTCTATCGCAACAATGAGCCGATAGCTGAAAATGTTGGAACCGAGGGCTACACCGACACCGACAAGCTGCAACTGGGCAAATACACCTACGGCGTTGCCGCTACCGGCGGCGAGCAGACAAAAGCCGACCCCATCATTTTGGGTGATGCCTACAATCTGCTCGCAGCGCCCTACAACCCTGACTTCTCCGACCCCGAGCACTTTGAGCTGTGGACCCAGGTTGACGAGAACGGCAACCCCGTGACAAACTGGAAACAAGGCACGAACCAAAACAAACAGAACTCGTGGAGCATGACATCGGGTACCGCAGGATGGACTTTCACACCGCCATTTGTGGCCTATATCGGCACAATCGATGTGACATTTGCAGCGAGTGCTTACAGCTGGAGATGGCCTGAGGACGTGGATGTGTATCTGTGTACATCAACAAACCCCGCCGATATTGACAATTTCAAGAAACTGGGTTCTTTCAACATCGATTCAACTATTGCCGACAAGCATGAAATCAAAAACGTGGAGATTGATGACCACGGCACTTACTACATCGGCTACCATATCGCCGAGCGCAACTTCTATTTCCATCTCAACCAAAGTGATGTCGCCCAGACACTTACCACGACCGGCATCGAGAGCGTCGGAGCCGACAGAGGCGGCATTGCCTACAACGCCGCCTCGGGCCTGATCAGCGCGCCTCAGGGTTGGAACCTGCAGGTGGTCGGCCTGACCGGAGTCATCGTCGCCCGAGGTGTTGGCCGGGCTGACGTGTCGGCCGTGGCCCCGGGCATCTACATTGTCGCCGCCACCGATCTCGACGGCAAGACCCACTCTGTCAAATTAACAATTAAATAAAGGATGAAAAGAAAAATTTTAATACTGACGGCAGCCTCTCTCGTGACGGCCGCTGCCGTGGCGACCTCTCCCGTCGCCCCCGCCAAGGTCAAGAGAGCCGGCAACCTCGCGGTTGAAACGGCGCCGGCCGTGGCCTACAAAGCGCCGACCAAGGCTCTCTTTGCGCCCGGCACAGCCACTGTCGACATCACCGTGAAAGGCACCGCGGCCCCCGAGGCGGCCTGGAGCGACAATTTTGACAACGGCATGAGCGACTGGACCAAGAGCCCCGCCGACTATGTCACCTGGACCACCAAGCCAATCACAGGCACCAAGAGCTTTGCCACCATCGACCCAACCGATGTGCAGTCGCTCTTTGTCGAGGGTCCCTATCAGACCTTCAGGCGCGAGACCGCCTGGATTGACTCGCGCTCATTCACCGTCCCCAAAGATGGCGCCCTGCACTTCTGGGTGGGCTTCTCGCTCAACTACGACGACACCTCGCGCCTTATTGTCTCGCTCTCGACCGACAATTTTGAGACCTCAACCGAGATTTGGAACAGCAAAGATGCTCCCGGCGAGAAACCCTGGGCCTGGCGCGAGATCAACGTGCCCCTGTCACAGTGGGTCGGGCAGACCGTCCGTCTCCGGCTCACCTACGGCCCGGGCAGCAGCGACATATTTGGCACCGGTGGCTATCTGGGCGACTTTGCCATTGACAACATGAGCGTCACCGGCATGGGATCGGTCGACCATGTCGACCTGACCACAGGCGAGCCCCTGGTGCTCGCGGCCATTGCCGAGGGCGACATCGCCGGCTACCAATGGTCGATGCCCGGCGCTGTCCCCGCCACCTCCACCGAGGCCAACCCCGAGGTGTACTACACCACCGACGGCGACTATGACATCACCCTGACCGCGACTATGGCCGACGGACAGACAGCCACCGTCACCAAAACAGCGTTTGTCACCGTGACCGGCACCGTCCCCGTGGTCAAGATACG
This sequence comes from uncultured Muribaculaceae bacterium, assembly GCA_964394205.1. Classification (GTDB taxonomy): domain Bacteria; phylum Bacteroidota; class Bacteroidia; order Bacteroidales; family Muribaculaceae; genus HGM05190. The sequence goes on from CAYMVS010000019.1 coordinate 8,993, forward strand.
TCCACCGGCCACCTTCCGCGACGCCTCGACCGGCGGCTATCTGGTGGCACCGCTGGCTCCGGTTACATTCATGGATGCCTCGACCGGCTTCCCAACCTCCCACGCGTGGACCTTTACCGGCGTTGACCCCGAGCCAAACGCCTACTATACCACCACCGAGGCCTCTCCCGCTGTCTCCTACTCGTTCCTGCACCAACAGGCGGCCCTGCTTGAGGCTTCAAACCAACACGGCGGCGGCGACGACATGGTGACCCTCTCGGTCGAATACTCGGCGCTGGCCACCAACGTGCGCCCCGGCGAGGGTGCCACAAACTTTGACATGGGCGACTGGGGCCTGTTCCCCGGCTCAAACACCCGCAAAATCACCGCCTACGCCGAGCGATTCTCCAAGCCCTCGCGCCCGGTGATGATCGACGGTGTCTATGTCTACTTCACCCGCGCCGAGGCCGAGGAGGTTGCCGACCAGATAGCCAACGTCGGCGTGCACCTCTACACCTCAAAAGACGGTAAGCCCGACAAGCGCCTCGACTCGTTCTGGTGGAGCGTGTTTGAGCTCGACCTCCCCGCCGCCGGAAGCACCAACCTGGTTGGCACTGCCTTCCCCTTCACAGAGTGTCCCATTGTCGACGACGAGTTTTTCATCGTGGTCGACGGGCTCCCCGAGAAGAGCGAGACATGTAACGTAGCCTTTGCCATGGCCCCGTTCCGCGGCGAGGGCAACACCTCCATGATGCTCAAAGACGATGAGTGGATCGAACTGAGCGACTATTTCCCCGCCGGTGCCAACCACACCTCCTTCCACATCTACCCGTCAATCCACCACTCTGTGATGGCCTGTCTGAGCCATGCCGACAATCAACAGACTGTGGGGGGCACGGCCGGCAACGCCGAGTTTGAGATATTCTCCTACATGGGCTACCAGACCCCGATAGAGGTCGATGCCGACTGGTGTCGCGTGGTCAGCGAGCCCAACGACATGACCGTCGACCGCATCGTGGTTGAGTATGACGCCATCCCCGCCGGTGTCAAAGAGCGCGTCGCCCACCTGACACTGACCGACGGCGCCTCCACCCTCCCGCTCACCCTGGTGCAAGACGCCACCTCGTCGGGTGTCAGCACCGCCGTGGTCAGCCAAAACGCTTTTGTCGATGTCTACTCGATGCAGGGCATACAGGTGCGCCGCGGTGTTGCCCGCGACAACGCCCTCCAAGGGCTCCCCGCCGGCATCTACATCGTCGACGGCCGCCGCGTGCTGGTGAAATAAAACGACCCCTTTCTCACACAAATGCAGGGATATGCTTTTTGGACATATCCCTGCATTTGTGTGTTTTCCCGGGCGCCGGTGCTGCTGCCTCTTTCCATGAGGGAGCCTTTGGCCGGATATAGGGTGAACGTCGACAACCCTTCAATCACGTTCTTTACCTGTCCTGTTAATTCCTGACAGATTTTTGTTGTTTTATCAAAGAATATTTGTAATTTTACGAAAATTATTACCGCGCGTTTCACAACCCACATCCTCACCCGTCCCAATCAGCGCGGGCGAGGGAGTGACGGTTGACGATGCTGTGTATATAGTTTACTGAACAATAGACTTTTAACCAAAATTATTTGAAACCTTAATATCAAGAAGAACTATGCAATACTTTATGAGAAGAGTTTTGACAGCGGCAGCGGCGGCCCTGGCCCTGATGCCTGCGGTTGCGTCGGCGAGCAATGTGTCGGAGACATGGGTTTCCGACCTTGGCAACGGTAAATATAAGAACCCGGTGCTTTATGCCGATTACTCCGACCCCGACGTTTGCCGCGTTGGCGATGACTACTATATGACAGCCTCGAGCTTCTGTGACATCCCGGGTCTTCCCATCCTCCACTCTAAAGATTTGGTAAACTGGACATTGATAGGCCATGCCATACCCGAGATGCCCGAGTATGCCCAGGCTGCCCCCGACCCCAGCCACGGCAACGCCGTGTGGGCGCCCTCGATACGCTATCACAACGGCGAGTTTTACATTTACTACGGCGACCCCGATCTTGGCATCTTCATGACCAAAGCCAAAGACCCGGCCGGGCCGTGGGAGCCGCTGACGTGGGTCCACAAAGCCAAAGGCATCATCGACACCTGCCCCTACTGGGATGAGGACGGCAAGGCCTATATCGCTCACGGCTATGCCGGCAGCCGCGCCGGGGTCAAGAGCATAATCGGCATGATCGAGATGACCCCCGACGGCAAGTCGACCATCGGTCAAGACCGCGTCATCTATGACGGCCACCTTGAAAACGAGACCATCGAGGGGGCAAAGATGTACAAGCGCGACGGGTGGTACTACATCTTCTCGCCCGCGGGCGGTGTTGCCACCGGCTGGCAGGTGGTGATGCGCTCAAAGAACCCCTGGGGCCCCTACGAGCAGCGCAACGTCATGGATCAGGGCAAGACAAACATCAACGGCCCCCATCAGGGCGCATGGATCGACACCCCCGACGGCAAGCAGGACTGGTTTATCCACTTCCAGGACAAAGGCCCCTACGGCCGCGTGACCCTGCTCGAGCCGATGAAATGGGGCGAGGACGGATGGCCCGTGATCGGTGTTGACCCCGACGGCGACGGCATCGGCCAGCCGGTCGAGACCTACACCAAGCCGGCTGTCGGCAAAAACTATCCCGTGGCCACTCCCGCCGAGAGCGACGAGTTTGACTCAAACGTCCTCGGCCTCCAGTGGCAGTGGAAGGGCAACCCCAGCGCCTTGTGGTACATGGCCGACCAGAATGCCGGCCAGCTGCGTCTTTTCTCTCACCACACCCCCGGCGCCGAGCGCATCTATGACATGCCCAACCTGCTGTTGCAGAAATTCCCGGCCGAGAACTTTACGGCAACCGCCAAGGTGCAGTTCTGCCCCCGCAAGAAAGACGGCAAGGCGATGACCGGCGAGAATGCCGGACTCGTTGTGATGGGTTACAACTACGGCGGCCTGGTGGTCGAGTCGCGCGACGGCGGCCTGTACCTGACCTCAGTTGAGTGCAAGAAAGCCAACAAGGGGGGCAAGGAAACTGTCGCCGAGGGTATCAAGATACCCGACGACGGCAACATCTACCTGCGTGTCAAGGTAAAACGCGTCGGTGTCAAGACCCCGCGACAGAAACCCGACTACAAGAGCGAGGCGACATTCTATTACAGCCTTGACGGAAAGAAATTCACCGAGATGGGCTCGACACTGAGTGTGACCGAGGGCCACTGGATCGGAGCCAAATTTGGCCTTTTCTGCTCGCGCGACTGGCAGAGCAACGACTCGGGTTGGCTGAATGTTGACTGGTTCAGAGTGACAAAATGAGAAAAGCACTGACCATAGCGCTGATTGTCTTAATGTTAGGAGCCCTCAGCTCTGGGGCGGCCGAATACAGGCGTCAGATCACCGTGGCTGCCGACGGCAGCGGCGACTACACGAGCCTGAACGAAGCCATGGAGGCTATACGCGCCTTCATGGATTACAAGGTGACCGTAAACATCAAGAACGGCGTGTACCGAGAGAAGTGGGTGGTGCCGGCATGGATTGAGAATGTCGAGTTTATCGGCGAGAATCCCGACAGCACCATCATCACCTGGGCTGACCATGCCAACATCAACAAGATGGGCACGTTCAGAACCTTCACGCTCAAGGTTGACGGGTCGGACCTGACCTTCCGCAACCTGACCATCGAGAACAACGCCGAGCGTCTCGGCCAGGCCGTGGCGCTGCACACCCAGGGCGACCGCCTGACCTTTGACAACTGCCGCTTCTTAGGCAACCAGGACACCATCTACACCGGCGGCAAGCGAACCCGCATGCTGTTCAACAACTGCTACATCGAGGGAACGACCGATTTCATCTTTGGTCCGGCAACCGCCTTTTTTGAGGGTTGCGAGCTGCACAGCAAGAGCGACAGCTATATCACCGCGGCCTCGACCCCCGAGGATGTGACGGTCGGTTATGTGTTCCACAACTGTGACCTGACGGCCGACGAGGGTGTGACCAAGGTTTACCTCGGGCGCCCCTGGCGCCCCTGGGCCCACACCGCCTTTATCGACTGCACGATGGGCAGCCACATAGTGCCCGAGGGATGGCACAACTGGCGCAACCCCGACAACGAGAAAACAGCCCGCTATCAGGAGATTGGCAGCAAAGGCCCCGGCGCCAACCCCGACGCCCGGGCGCCCTGGAGCCGACAGCTGTCGCGCCCCGAGGCAAACGCCCTGCTCGACTTTGACTTCATCTTTGACCTCAACAACCATTGGAATCCTAAAAAATAATATATCACGAATAACCAAAAAACATCTTTGAAAATGAAAGTGTTAAACAAACAGACAGCACCCAAGGCTGTCGCTCCCGAGAGAATCATCCAATTTGGCGAAGGCAACTTCCTGCGCGCGTTTGTCGACTGGATTGTGAAAAACATGAACGACAAGACCGATTTCAACTCATCGGTGGTCGTGCTTCAGGGAGTACCCGACGATTTTGTAATGCAGCTGCTCATCGGTCAAGACTGCATGTATCATGTAAATCTTCAGGGCCGTCTCGACGGCGAGATCGTCAATTCATTCACCCGCGTCGACTCGATAAGCCGCGGCGTTAACCCTTTCAAGCAGTTTGACACATTCCTTGGCCTGGCCGCCCAGCCCGAGATGCGCTTTATCATCTCCAACACCACCGAGGCCGGCATCACCTTTGACCCGGCCTGCAAGCTGAGCGACCGTCCCGCCTCTTCCTATCCCGGCAAGCTGACCCAGCTTCTCTGGGCCCGCTACAAAGCGTTTGACGGCGACCCCAAGAAGGGCTTCATCATCATGCCTTGTGAGCTGATTTTTGAAAACGGCCATCACCTGAAGGATTGTGTCAACAAATACATCGAGCTGTGGAAAGACGACTTTGGAGCCGACTATGAGGGCTTCAAGAAATGGTTCAACGAGTACAACTACGTCTGCGCCACTCTGGTTGACCGCATCGTGCCCGGTTTCCCCCGCAAGGAGATCGCCGACATCCAGGCCAAGCTCAACTACAAAGACAACATCGTGGTGCAAGGCGAGGCTTTCCACGTTTGGGTAATCGAGCGCCCGTCAAACATGTCGATCGACGAGCTCAAGGCCGAGTTCCCCGCCGAGCGCGCCGGCCTTAACGTGATCATCACCGACAGCGAGGCTCCCTACCACGAGCGTAAGGTGACCCTGCTCAACGGCCCCCACACTGTGCTGTCGCCCGTGTCGTTCCTGAGCGGTGTCAACATCGTGCGCGACGCCTGCAACCACCCCGTGCTTGGCAAATATATCCGCAAAGTGCAGTTTGACGAGCTGATGCAAACCCTCAACCTCCCGATGGAGGAGCTCGAGAAGTATGGCGAGAGCGTGCTTGAGCGCTTCAACAACCCCTTTGTTGACCATCAGGTTACATCAATCATGCTCAACTCGTTCCCCAAATATCAGACCCGCGACCTGCCCGGGTTGAAGACCTATCTCGAGCGCAAGGGCGAGCTGCCCAAGGGTCTCGTGCTCGGTCTTGCCGCCTTGATCACCTACTACAAGGGTGGCGTTCGCGAGGACGGTGTGGAGATCGTGCCCAACGACGACGAGGCCATCATGCAGCTGCTCAAAGACCTCTGGGCTACCGGCGACACCCGCAAGGTGGCCGAGGGTGTGCTTGGCGCCGCCGACCTCATCTGGAAAGACCACGGCAACCTCAACGAGGTGCCCGGCCTCACAGACCTGGTTGTTGAATATCTCGACGCCATCCAGGAGAAAGGCATGCTCGAGACTGTTAAGACCATCCTTTAAGCCCGACCCGCTACATGAAAGAATATTTGAAAATCAACCCCGCTGACAATGTCGCCGTTGCCATCACCGAGTTGAAAAAGGGCACGGTCATCAATGTCGACGGTCAGGATATCACTCTCGTCAGCGATGTTCCTGCAGGCCACAAGGTGGCCCTGCGGGATATCGCCGGGGGCGAGAATGTGATTAAGTATGGTTTCCCCATCGGTCACACCCTCCACCCCATCGCCAAGGGTCAGTTTTTAGACCACAATGACATCAAGACCAATCTTGCCGGCCAGCTTGACTACAGCGACATCAAGATTTCGGGTCAGGACAGCTGCAAGGCCTTTTCACACGTCGACGAGCTGACCTTTGAGGGCTATAGACGCGCCGACGGCCAGGTTGGCATACGCAACGAGATCTGGGTCATCCCGACCGTGGGCTGTGTCAACGGCATCGTCAAGCAGATTGTCGACCGCCTCAACGCCGAGACCGGCGCCAAGGGTGTCGACGGCATCTTCGGTTTCCCCCACAACTATGGCTGCTCTCAGCTTGGCGAGGACCATGAGAACACCAAGAAGATTTTGCGCGACATGGTGCATCACCCCAATGCCGGCGGCATCCTTGTGGTTGGCCTGGGCTGTGAGAACAACCAACCGGCTGTGTTCAAGGAGTTTTGTGGAGACTATGACCGCGACCGCGTCAGGTTCATGGTTTGCCAGGAGGTTGAGGGCGACGAGGTTGAGGCCGGGCTCAGGATTGCCCGCGAGCTTTACAACCATGCTGTCGGATACAAGCGCCAGACAGTGCCCGCGTCGGCCCTGCGCGTGGGCCTCAAATGTGGCGGCTCCGACGGTTTCTCGGGCATCACCGCCAACCCCCTGCTTGGCGAGTTCAGCGACTTTTTGTGCTGCACCCAGGGGGGCACGACGGTGCTCACCGAGGTGCCCGAGATGTTTGGCGCCGAGACAATCCTGATGGAGCGCTGTGTCGACGACGACAAGCTTGCCCAGACCATCTCGCTGATCAACAACTTCAAGCAATACTTCCTGTCACACGGCGAGCCGGTTGGCGAAAACCCGTCGCCGGGCAACAAGGCCGGCGGCATCTCCACCCTCGAGGAGAAAGCCCTGGGATGCACCCAGAAGTCGGGCAAGAGCCCGGTCTATGGCGTGATGGAATATGGCGACCGCATAAGCCACAACGGCCTCAACCTGCTGTCGGCACCCGGCAACGACCTGGTGGCCTCGACAGCACTGGCGGCCGCCGGCTGCCAGATGGTGCTCTTCACCACCGGCCGAGGCACCCCCTTCGGCACGTTTGTCCCCACCGTGAAGGTGTCGACAAACTCGGGTCTGGCCAAGCGTAAACCGACCTGGATCGACTTTAACGCCGGCGTGCTGGTTGAAGACGAGTCGATGGAGAGCGTGCTCAAGCGTTTTGTCGCCTACATCCTTGAGGTGGCAAGCGGTCGCGAGGTCAACTCGGAGTTGGCCGGCATCCACGAGATCTCAATCTTCAAAAACGGCGTCACGCTGTAACATTCAAACTAATTCAATTTAACCTTAAAATAATATGAAACCATTCATGGATAAAGACTTCCTGCTGCAAACACCCACTGCACAGAAGCTCTATCACCAGCACGCTGCTAAAATGCCTATCATCGACTACCACTGTCACCTGATACCCAAGATGGTGGCCGATGACCATCGTTTCAAATCGATCACCGAGATATGGCTTGGCGGCGACCACTATAAGTGGCGCGCCATGCGCTCAAACGGTGTTGACGAGCGCTATTGCACCGGCACCGACACCTCCGACTGGGAGAAATTCCAGAAGTGGGCCGAGACGGTTCCCTACACCTTCCGCAACCCGCTGTATCACTGGACACACCTTGAGCTGAAGACCGCTTTCGGAATCGACAAGCTGCTCAACCCCGAGACCGCCCGCGAGATTTTTGACGAGTGTAACGACAAGCTGCTCAACGACCCCAACATGACCGCCCGCGGGCTGATGCGCCGCTACAACGTGGAGACCGTCTGCACAACCGACGATCCCGTTGACTCGCTCGAGTATCACAAGCAGGTGCGCGACAGCGGCTTTGAGATCAAGATGCTCCCCACCTGGCGTCCCGACAAGGCTATGGCCGTTGAAGACCCCGCCGAGTTCCGCGCCTATGTCGAGAAGCTCGCCGAGGTGTCGGGGGTCGAGATCAACAAGTTTGACGACATGATCGCCGCCCTCCAGAAGCGTCACGACTTCTTTGAGGAGATGGGCTGCAAGCTCTCCGACCACGGCATCGAGGAGTTCTATGCCGAAGATTACACCGACGCCGAGATCAACGACATCTTCAACAAGGTGTATGGCGGCAAGGAGCTGACAAAAGAGGAGATACTCAAGTTCAAGAGCGCCATGATGATTATCTTTGGCGAGATGGACTATAACTCGGGCTGGACCCAGCAGTTCCACTATGGCGCTATCCGCAACAACAACACAAAGATGTTCAAGCTCCTGGGCCCCGACACCGGCTTTGACTCAATCGGCGAGTTCACCACCGCCAAGTCGTGTGCCAAATATCTCGACAAGCTCAACACCCGCGGCAAGCTGACAAAGACCATTCTCTACAACCTCAACCCGTCGGCCAACGAAGTGATCGCCACCATGCTCGGCAACTTCCAGGACGGCAGCGTGGCCGGCAAGATTCAGTTTGGCTCGGGATGGTGGTTCCTTGACCAGAAAGACGGCATGCAGAAGCAGATGAACGCGCTGTCGCTGCTCGGCCTGCTGAGCCGCTTTGTCGGAATGCTCACCGACTCTCGCTCGTTCCTCTCTTACCCGCGTCACGAGTATTTCCGCCGCACTCTGTGCAACCTCGTCGGCAACGACGTTGAAAACGGCGAGATACCCTACACCGGCTATGAGGAGAAACGTGTCAACCAGATGATCGAGGATATTTGCTATAACAATGCTAAAAACTACTTTAAGTTTTGATTGATATGGCAAAAGAAATGTCTCCACTGCAGGCCGCCAATCAGAAGATGACCAACTTCCGTTGGGTCATCTGCGCCCTGCTGTTTCTGGCCACCACGGTCAACTATATGGACCGCCAGGTGCTCTCGCTCACATGGAAAGAGTTCATCTCGCCCGAGTTTCACTGGACCGACACCAACTATGGCTTGATCACGGCCGTGTTCTCCATCGTCTATGCTGTGGCCAACCTGCTTGCCGGCCGCTTTATCGACTGGATGGGCACCATGAAAGGCTATCTGTGGGCAATCGGAGTGTGGTCGGCAGGCGCGTGCCTCCATGCCGCTTGCGGCTGGGCCACCGAGACCACCCTTGGTCTTCACAACGCCACCGAGCTGCTTGACGCCACCGGCGTTGCCGCCGCCACCATCGCGACCGTGTCGGTTTACTTCTTCCTGGGCGCGCGCACAATCCTCGCCCTCGGTGAGGCCGGCAACTTCCCGGCAGCCATCAAGGTGACCGCCGAGTACTTCCCCAAACGCGACCGCGCCTACGCCACCTCTATCTTCAATGCAGGCTCGGCTGTGGGTGCCCTCATCGCCCCGTTCACCATCGGCCCGCTCGCCAAGTTCTTCCAGAGCATTGGCTGGGGCAACGGTTGGGAGATGGCTTTCATCGTTATCGGTGCCCTCGGTTTCATCTGGATGGGCTTCTGGCTCTTCCTCTACAGAAAACCGGCCGAAAACCCGCGTGTCAACAACGCCGAGCTCGCCTACATCGAGCAAGACAATGACACCAAAGACGAGACTCCCAAAGAGAAAGCCGAGATTGAAGACAGCGAGACCGCCACAATCCCCTTCATGCAGTGCTTCAAGTATCCGCAAACGTGGGCTGTCTTTTTCGGCAAATTCCTCACCGACGGCGTCTGGTGGTTCTTCCTCTTCTGGACTCCGGCCTATATCACCGACGTCTTTAAGCTGTCGACCTCGTCGGGCCAGGGTATGCTGATGATTTTCGTGCTCTACCTGATCACCATGCTGTCGATCTATGGCGGCAAGCTCCCTGCCATCTTCATCGACAACGCCGCCAAGCGCGGCGTCAAGGTCGACGCCTACGCGGCTCGCATGAAAGCAATGCTCATCTTTGCCTTCTTCCCCCTGCTCGCCCTGCTGGCACAGCCGTTGAGCTCCTACTCTCAGTGGATTCCCATCATCATCATCGGTATCGCCGGCGCCGCTCACCAGTCGTGGAGCGCCAACATCTACTCGGTTGTAGGCGACATGTTCCCCAAATCGACCATCGCCACCATCATCGGTATCGGCGGTATGGCCGGCGGCATCGGCTCGTTCCTGATCAACCTCGGCTCAGGCACACTGTTTGACTATGCTGCCCAGAGCAACATGTCATTCATGAGCTTTGAGGGCAAGCCTGCCGGCTATTTCATCGTGTTCTGCATCTGTGGCGTGGCCTACCTCGTTGGGTGGTGCATCATGAAACTGCTCGTTCCCCGCTACAAGAAAATCGAGGCCTAAAAGGCTTTGAATCTCAATAACTGTCCGGCTAAGAGTCTCCAGAGGCTCTTGGCCGGACTTTTTTTGTGAACCATTTAACCGCCAAGACTGTTATTTGTGTTATAAAGGAAACACAACAAAAACAATTTTTTCAGCTATGAAGAAAATACTCGTCTCTCTGCTGGCCTTCGTTGCCACTGTCATCGGCGCTAACGCCCAGTCGACCGAAATCACCGCCTCCTATGGCGGCTACACCCAGATGGATGCCTCCGACATGCACAACGGTTGGGGCGGTGTCAACAACGCCTGGGGCGCATTAAACGTCGGAGTCAACTTCCGCGTGAACTCCAAAATCTGGGTAGGTCCCTCCTATACCTTCTCGTCGACCACAACAAAAGGAGGTCCCCACCACAGCAACATCGCCTACCATGCAATCATGCTCAACGGCCGCTATCAGTACTACCGCAACTCGATCATATCAATGTATGCCAAGGTTGGTCTCGGCGTCGACATCAGCCACATGCAGCCCCGCGGCGGCGACTCCTACAACAAAGCCTACTGCGCGTTCCAAATCGTGCCCGTCGGGGTCACATTCTCCATCAACCGCGATTGGGACATGTTTGCCGAGGCCGGATATGGCGCTCAGGGCCTGCTTCAGGTTGGCTTCAGGCTGAAACTGTAACAACTTAAAGGAATATACCTGTAATTCAAGACCCCGGCCGCTCATCCGCGCCGGGGTCTGTTTCTTTTATTGCCTCTGCTTTTGTCACTTCCAGCGGGCTCTGACAGCGCGCGATGCGGCCTTGATGTCGTCGCCACGGTAAAGGGTTGTGCCCATCGAGTCGACCACCACATAATAAGGCACACGCGGCGGCAAAATGCCGGCAAACGATGGCGAGGCAACCATGCCCGGCATCCACCCGCGGTCCCACCGGGCACTGTCCTCCTTGAACATCCTTTTCCAAAGAGCGCTGTCGGGGGTCAGCGACACCTCAAACATGCCAAGACGCTTATTGGCGTCGGCCCGCCATAGCGACATCAGGGAGTCGCGGTTGACATCGGCAGGCTGCATCTCAAACGCAATCACGTTGACACGACGCCGGGAGATGACAAACTGCTCGACACTGTCTTTGAGCGACCGGTACTTCAACTCGCCGTAATTCCGGCTCACGCCGGTCCCGATCTGATGTTGCAGCGCCACAATGTAAGGCTTCATCCCATCGGTCAAAACCCCGCGCTCAATCATCAGACGCGACAACGAGTCGACCTTCTCCTCATTCCCGCCCGCATGAAACAGCGTCAGGAGCATTGCCGCCGAGGCCTTGCTGTCAGGATTGCTCTCCACAAAACCGAGCACCGACTTGTTGATTCCCTCATAGTCAAAAGAGGACAAAAGCCCGTGGTTTTCAGTCAACCACAGCGCCAACTCCTGTGACGCCTTGTTTCCGCGGGCCTCGATAGTGTTGCTCGCCGGGTCGATCCTCACCTGCAGCTTATCGCCGTTTTTGGCCACAAGAAGCCCGATCAGCCCCTCGCCGGGAGCGTATATCTCGACAATAGCATCGGTCGGGGCATCGCCGGTCATCTCAAAGCGGCCCCTCTCGTCGCTCATAAGATTGGTGTGAACAAACCCGCCGGTAGCATCGGCATATACCACACGTATGTTTGCATTGGGCCGCCCGACAACAAGGCCCTCAAGCTTGAACGAGCTGCTGCCACAGCCCGCGACAAGCAGCAGGGGCAACAACAGCAGGAAATATCTCAACCTTTTCATATTCTGCAAAAGTAACAATTTTACATGAAAATGTTGCAACGTTCCTCTAAAACGTATAAAACGTATTGGGTCGCCCGCGGTTTTTGGTTCTTTAAGCTGCCCAGGATAATCCAGACACACAGTTGCTTAGACGTAAACCGCAGCACGGCGGCATCCTGTTTGTTGCAGTTGCAGGTCATATCCTCGTTGAGATCCATGATTAGGCGGTTCAACCATCGGATGTCATGAACTATGGATTCAGGTACAGAACTTACCTTGATGAGATTCTTTAGAAGTCACTCTGCCATCCACTGTGACTGACAGCACACACAGGAGGGAACAGAAATCGATACGTTGGTGGTCCCTTGTGTTTTACTATGCCGGTATAGAAATTTCACGATTTTTATCTACATTTGCGCTAAAATAGAAAATTATAAGCGAAAGCCAAAATATAGAATACAAGGAATCTTGGCGTGACGAATATCTTAAGTGGATATGTGGTTTTGCCAATGCACAAGGTGGCAAGATCTATATTGGCATCGCTGACAACAAAGAAGTTGTTGGAGTTGCCGATGCCAAACGCTTGATGGAGGACATTCCAAACAAAATTGTGACCAATCTCGGCATTATTTCACCTGTTAATCTGCTATATAAAGATGGCATGCCATATATAGAAATTGTTGTTGAGCCATCGGCGATGGCGATTTCTTATCTATCACGGGATATTTCACTACCGTTCAGGCTCAACAAAACAAGAGTTGAAAGGATTGGCCTTACAGCAATTCATGTTAAAGAAGATGGGGCGCTCGTGGGACGATATCATTCATGACACTGCTACGGTAGATAGTTTAGACCGCTGTGCAATTGACTATTTCTTAGAATCATCAGCTGAACAAAATCGTTTGGAATCAATCAGCAAGAATGCCGACACTATCACCGTTTTACGGAACTTACATCTCATTTCCGAGGACCGTAAGATAAAACATGCGGCATTATTGCTCTTTGGCAAAGACCCTCTCCAATATTTCCCGGACGTAAGATTCAAAATCGGACGTTTTGGCACCGATGCCTCAGATCTTATGTTTGACGATATAATCGAAGGCAACATTTTAGAAATGGTAGACAAGGTTATGAGAATTCTTGCGTCTAAATACCTCGTTTCTCCAATACATTATGATGGGTTGAGACGGATTGAAACTTTAGAGATTCCTGAGGACGCCTTGCGAGAGATTATTTGCAATGCCATAGTTCACAAGGATTACCAAAGTACAACCATACAAATGAAAGTCTATAATGACAGAATTGAGGTATGGAATCCGGGAGCACTTCCTAATGATTTTTCCATAGATGACCTTTTCTCAGAGCATTATTCCCATGCTCGCAATCGTAATGTAGCTCATACTTTTTACCGCGCAGGTTTAATCGAAGCATGGGGACGTGGCATAGAGAAAATATGTAAGAGTCTCGAAAACGCATCTCTACAGCCACCCGTATTTGAAGAAAAACAAGGTGGAATACTTGTTTCTGTTATGCGTAACACTTCGTTTCAAAATGCCCAAGTACCGCCCAAGTACCGCCCAAGTTGAAGCATTACTGTCTGTTTTGGGTGAAAGTGAGTATTCGGCAATTGAATTAATGAAAATGCTAAACCTATCTCATAGGAGGAATTTTACTAAATTCTATATTAATCCGGCTATTGATGCAGGGCTGATTGAGCCGATATTCCCTAATCAGCCACGACACCCAAAACAAAAATATCGCAGAAAGAATTAAGCCACGCCCTTAAGCCTGGTCGTTATATGTGCATGAACGATGGATTCTGAAAGTCCAAAGCACAAACTGCTCGATAATATTTCCATCAAACTTCCAAAAATTTTGTCAGGAAAAAAATATTTACCATTGCTCAATCAAAAGGGTAGTCAATCTTCATTACAGATTAAACTGAAAATTATGTAATTTATATTAATTTTATTAAATTAAAGGCACATTTCACCCTATTTATGTAAATATATGTTAACGTTTGAAGATTTTATGCTATATTATTATGTTATATAACATAAAACAAGGTACCTTTGCAACGTGTTTTTCATGGTATTAGATTTAAGGTTAAGAAGATTGCTCGTCGGGATGACGAGTAATTTTTTTTTGGAGAGACGATGACACCGGGGTGCCCATCAAGACCGTCGCCGGGACAATGTATCGGCATCCAAACGATTATAAACGACAGGAGCCTGACTCTCCATTGAGCCGGCTCCTGTCTAATTTTCTGCAGCGTCGGGGTCACATTGGCCCTTCGACGCGTGATATGACTTATTTCTCTACGTTGGCGTCGATGACGGCGATTGTGACAAGGTTGAAGATGTCGCGCACGGGTGAATCGACCGCGATGAAATGGATTGGCTTGTTCAGACCCATCTGGATCGGGCCAATGGTCTCGCCCACTCCCATCTCGAGCATCATGCGGAACACCGAGTTGGCAGCTGTCAGATTGGGGAAGATGAGGGTGTTGACCTCCTTGCCCTTGAGGTGGTTGAAGGGATAGGTGGTGTCGCGCAGCTTGGTGTTGAGGGCATAGTTGACCTGCATCTCGCCGTCGATCACCATCTCGGGGAGCTCGCGGTGCAGCTTGTCGACGGTATCGTGGGCCACGCGGCTCTCAGGCTCGTTGCTCGAGCCGAAGTTGCTGTAGCTCACAACGGCCATGACCGGCTCGTGGGCAAAGAACTCCACCTGACGCTTTGAAAGCTTGGCGATGTCGGCCAGCGTCTCGCTGTCCATCTGGCCACGGTTGATGCCGGTGTCGGCTATAAAGTAGATGCCCTGCTTGGTGTCAAGGATGTGCATGGTGGCAAAGTGGTTATACTCGGGACGTATGCCGACAACCTCACGGGCGATGTCGCCGGTGGCGTGGTTGGCCGAGCGTGTACCGGCGATGAAAGCATCGGCATCGCCGCTCTCAACCATCATCATGCCAAAATAGTTGCGTTCAAACATACGCTCGAGAGCATCGGCCACGGTCATGCCCTCGCGTTGGCGCTTGGCGGCGAGCATCTCGGCATACTGCTGACGGCGCTGTGCCTCGCGGTCGTGGCGCAGGTTGACAATCTCGATGCCCGAAATGTCGAGACCGAGACGGTCGGCACGTTTCTGGAGCATCTCTTCGTTGCCGAGCAACACGGGGATAGCGACACCCTCGTTGGCGGCCATGACGGCGGCGGCAAGCATATTGTCGGTGTTGGCCTCGGCAAAGACAACACGTTTGGGGTGAGCCTTTGCGACATCGATAAAGCGGCGAACCATCTTCTTGTCGGTTCCCTTGAGGCGACGCAGGTGGTCTTCATACTCGGCCCAGTCGGTGATCGGACGCGCGGCGATACCGCTGTCCATGGCGCCGCGTGCCACGGCGGGAGCCACGGCTGTGAGCAGGCGCGGGTCGAGGGGTTTGGGGATGATGTAGCCGCGGCCAAACTTGAGGGTCTCCTTCTCGTAGGCGGCATTGACCACAGGAGGCACCGGCTCTTTGGCAAGGGCGGCGATTGCCTTGACGGCATATATCTTCATGGTCTCGTTGATGGCGCTGGCGCCACAGTCGAGAGCACCCCTGAAAATGTAGGGGAAACCGAGCACGTTGTTTATCTGGTTGGGGTAGTCGCTGCGCCCGGTGGCCACGATGATGTCGGGACGGGACTCATGGGCCAGATTGTAGTCAATCTCGGGATCGGGATTGGCAAGGGCAAACACGATTGGGCGCGGCGCCATGGTCTTGATCATGGCAGGGGTCAGCACATCTTTCACTGAAAGGCCCAGGAAGACGTCGGCGTCGACCATCGCCTCGGCAAGAGTGTGGAGATCGCGCGTCGTGGCAAACTCCTTCTTCTGCCCGCTCAGCTTCTCGCGGTCGGCACGGATAACACCCTTTGAGTCACACATGACGACATTCTCGCGCTTGACGCCAAGGGCTATGTAGAGGTTTGTGCAGGCACAGGCCGCGGCGCCGGCACCGTTGACAACGAGCTTTATCTCGTCGATATTCTTGTGTTGTACCTCGAGCGCGTTGATAAGGCCGGCGGCCGAGATGATGGCTGTGCCAT
The DNA here is from genome assembly GCA_964394205.1 of uncultured Muribaculaceae bacterium. Classification (GTDB taxonomy): domain Bacteria; phylum Bacteroidota; class Bacteroidia; order Bacteroidales; family Muribaculaceae; genus HGM05190. The sequence continues at coordinate 25,091 of CAYMVS010000019.1, forward strand.
GTTGGTCGTCATGCATAACCGGGATATCACATTCCTCTTTCAGCCGTCGCTCAATCTCAAAACACTCGGGCGCCTTGATGTCCTCGAGGTTGATGCCGCCAAAGGTGGGCGAGATGGCCTTTACAATCTCTATGAACTTGTCTATGTCATGCTCGTTGACCTCTATGTCAAACGCGTCAAGACCGGCAAAAATCTTGAAAAGCAACGCTTTGCCCTCCATTACCGGCTTGCCGGCCATAGCCCCGATGTTACCCAGGCCGAGCACGGCGGTGCCGTTTGATATGACGGCCACAAGGTTGCCCTTGTTGGTGTAGCGGTAGACATCGGCAGGATTTTTCTCTATCTCCAGACACGGATATGCGACACCCGGCGAGTAGGCCAGCGCCAGGTCGTTTTGTGATGAATATGGTTTGGTCGGGATTACCTCTATTTTACCCGGCTTTCCGGCTTCGTGATACCGCAAAGCCTCCTCTTTGGTTACTTTTGCCATAATATGATATTAGATTGTTTCCATTGATGCAAAAATACAAATTAATCCTAATCCCACAAAACCATCCCCCATCAAAATCAAAATCGCCCCGCTACACTCTGCGCTCTGCCCTTAGTCTCTGCCCTGAGTCGAAGTGACATCAAATTAAAGTACCGCTACAATGTTTTTGAGTTTAGTGTGGGCCCCTGCCGGGCCCGGTTGATTGGAGCATACGGTCACGATAAAGCCGCCGGGCGGTTAATCGTAACCAACCTGAGAAAGGCGACGATGCCGGCCCGGTTTAAGGGTCGGCATCGCCTGTGTCATATCTGTGCTGTCAGATTTATTCAGCAGCTTTTTCCTCAGCCTTGGGAGCCTCGGCAGCAGCGGGAGCCTCGGCTTTGGGGGCCGATTTGCGCGAGCGGCGGGTGCTCTTCTTCTTGGTTGCGCCGGCATCCTTGAGCATAGCCTCGTTGTAGTCTACGAGCTCAATGAAGCACATCTTGGCATTGTCGCCAAGACGGTTGCCGGTCTTGAGGATACGGGTATAGCCACCGGGGCGGTTGGCAATTTTCTCAGCTACGTTGCGGAACAGCTCGGTGACAGCCTCTTTGCTCTGCAGGTAAGAGAAAACCAGACGGCGGTTGGCCGTGGTGTCAACTTTGGCGCGGTTGATAAGCGGCTCTGCATAGACGCGCAGGGCTTTAGCCTTTGCTAAAGTGGTGAAAATGCGCTTATGCATTATCAGCGAGATGGTCTGGTTGGCCAGCAACGCGTCGCGGTGGGCCTTCGTGCGGCCAAGGTGATTGAATTTCTTATTATGTCTCATCGTTGTTGTTACTCTTTATCAAGTTTATATTTTGAGATGTCCATGCCAAAGGACAGGTGGAGGTTGGCAAGCAGCTCATCAAGCTCGGTGAGCGACTTTTTGCCAAAGTTGCGGAACTTTAACAAATCGTTTTTGTTAAACACCACGAGCTCGCCAAGTGTCTCCACCTCGGCACTCTTAAGGCAGTTGAGAGCGCGAACCGACAGGTCCATGTCAACAAGTTTGGACTTGAGCAGTTGACGCATGTGAAGAACCTCTTCATCAAACTCTTCATTGGTGTCGGTCTCTGTAGGCTCGAGAGTGATCTTCTCGTCAGAGAACAACATGAAGTGATAAATCAGGATCTTGGCGGCCTCCTTGAGAGCATCCTTGGGCAGGATAGACCCGTTGGTGGTGATCTCAAGAGTCAGCTTGTCATAGTCTGTCTTCTGATCGACGCGGAAGTTGTCTACCGTGTACTTGACATTCTTGATGGGGGTGTAGATTGAGTCGATGGGGATGACAAAGATGTCGTCGCCGGGCTGAGCGTTCTCCTCGGCGGGGACCCAACCGCGACCCTTGTTGATGGTCAGTTGGATAGTGAAGCTTGCGTCGGGATCCAAGTGGCAGATAACAAGATCGGGGTTCAGAACTTCAAAGCCCGACAGCGCGTTGCTGATATCACCGGCCGTGAACTCTTCTTTGCCACTTACAGTGATGGTAGCGGTCTCGGCATCGGTGTCTTCCACCTTCTGCTTGAGGTCTACCTTCTTGAGGTTAAGAATGATGTTTGTCACATCTTCCTTGACACCGGGAATGACATCAAACTCGTGACGCACACCGTCAATCTTGATCGACGAGATGGCAAAACCCTCGAGCGAGCTCAGAAGGATGCGGCGCAGTGCGTTGCCGATGGTGATGCCATAGCCGGGCTCCAGAGGCTTGAACTCAAACTTGCCGAAGGTATTGTCGGCTTCCAACATCAAGACTTTGTCGGGTTTCTGGAATGCTAAAATAGCCATGGATCTGATTTTAAAAATATTACTTAGAGTACAACTCGACGATAAGTTGCTCCTTGATGTTCTCGGGGATATCCTCGCGGGCGGGGACATGAAGCAGCTTGCCTGCCTTCATGCTCTCGTCCCACTCAAGCCAGGGATACTTGCTGTGGTTGAAACCGGCAAGTGCATCGGCAATGACCTCGAGAGATTTTGACTTCTCGCGAACACCCACAACGTCGCCGGGCTTAACGGCGTAGGAGGCGATGTTGACAACCTGACCGTTGACGGTGATGTGGCGATGGAGCACGAGCTGACGGGCGGCCGCACGGCTCGGGGCAATGCCGAGACGATAGACAACGTTGTCGAGACGGCCCTCAAGCATCTGAAGGAGAATCTCACCGGTGATACCCTTGGCGTTTGAGGCCTTGAGGAACAGGTTGTGGAACTGTTTCTCGAGCACACCGTAGGTGTATTTCGCTTTCTGTTTCTCACGCAGCTGAACGCCATACTCCGACGTTTTGCGGCGCTTGTTCAGGCCATGCTGGCCCGGGGGGTAATTTTTCTTTGTGAGGACTTTGTCTTCACCAAAGATAGGCTCGCCAAATTTTCGGGCGATTTTGGTCTTGGGACCTGTGTATCTTGCCATTTTTGTGGTTCTTTAATTGTTTCTGTTGCGTTGGCGACAGCGCGGTCGGGTTTCGTCCTGTCGGCAGTCTGCCCCCGGGGGAGGCTGAGGGGTCTTGAGGCCTTGAGCCGTCACAACTGATGGGTTCGCAATAGTCCGGCAATGGTGATCAACATCTTTGAGCGCAGCCGCGACCATAGAGAGGTGATAAAAATTATGGTCTATTTTCACTCGCCGTTGTTTCGGCCTTGTCGGGAAGGAGAGATTTTATCAGTTGCCGGTGTCTTGGTTTCAAGTTCTCAAAAACATCGCTGGCGGAAGCCTGAGCGGGAAAAGGATGGTAAGAGCATCTTTGCGGGATTTCCCGTTTGGGCTGTTGTGCCGCCCCGAGGTTTTTGAGAGGACACCCTTTGGTCTGCCGGCATTTGGTTCACGCTTGCCGTGGCAGCAATATTGGTTGTCGAAACTTTTGTTTATGATTAAAAGGGGTTGGGAGTCTCTCGCCAAGGGGGGCGCATCAGACGCGACGACGCTTGGGAGGACGGCAGCCGTTGTGGGGCAGCGGTGTTACATCGACGATTTCAGTAACCTCGATGCCGGCGCCGTGAATGGTTCGGATGGCGCTCTCGCGACCGTTACCGGGACCCTTTACATAAGCCTTCACCTTGCGGAGGCCAAGATCATAGGCCACCTTTGCACAATCCTGCGCTGCCATCTGGGCGGCGTAGGGTGTATTCTTCTTTGAGCCACGGAAACCCATCTTGCCGGCACTCGACCACGAGATTACCTGACCCTCTGAGTTGGCTAAGCACACAATGATGTTGTTGAACGAAGAATGAACGTGAAGCTGACCTGCGGCGTCAACCTTGACATTTCTCTTCTTTGCTGCGACTGTTTTCTTTGCCATAATCGATTATTATTTAGTAGCTTTCTTTTTATTGGCAACGGTCTTCTTGCGGCCCTTGCGGGTGCGGGCATTGTTCTTGGTGCTTTGACCGCGAACGGGAAGACCGTTACGATGACGGATACCACGATAGCAACCGATGTCCATCAGTCGCTTGATGTTGAGCTGGATCTCACTGCGCAGGTCGCCTTCTACCTTATAGTCGGCACCGATTACCTCACGCACCTTGGCGGCCTGGTCGTCGGTCCAGTCTTTAACCTTGATGTCGGCGTCGACACCTGCCTTTTCAAGTATCTTCTTGGCGCTTGAGCGGCCGATACCGAATATATAGGTCAGGGCGATTTCACCTCTCTTGTTTTGGGGGAGGTCAACTCCCACGATTCTTACTGCCATATAGTATTGACTGTTTTTTTATTGCAAAAAGTAATAAAAAGATTATCCTTGACGCTGCTTGTACTTGGGATTTTTCTTGTTGATGACGTACAGACGTCCCTTGCGGCGCACGATTTTGCTGTCGGGGGTGCGCTTCTTAACTGATGCTCTTACTTTCATTGTTTTTGCTTTATTTTTAATTGATTTTGTTTATTTGTAACGGAAAGCTATACGCCCTTTTGACAGGTCGTAGGGTGACATCTCGACCCTTACCTTGTCGCCGGGAAGTATCTTGATGTAATGCATTCTCATCTTGCCCGAGATGTGGGCAGTGATCTCATGCCCGTTCTCAAGCTCCACGCGAAACATTGCATTGGAGAGCGCTTCAACGATGGTACCGTCCTGTTCTATTGCCGACTGCTTGGCCATATTCTTTTAAAATTTTGTTTTAAACTTTAAGATTAAAGCATTTTGAGGAATGTCTGCAATCAAATGTTTCAGATAAACCTGTCGCCCAGTGCCTGCTCGATGTAGTCAAAGGTCGTCAGCACGCGTGTCTCGCCCTCGACTATGGCAACGGTGTGCTCATAGTGGGCCGACAGATGGCGGTCGCGGGTGCGGCACTGCCAGCCGTCACGCTCGATGACAATGTTGCGGCTGCCCTGGTTGATCATCGGCTCGATGCAAAGACACATCCCGTTGCGTATCACCGCACCGGTGCCGCGGCGGCCGTAGTTGGGTACCTCGGGGTCTTCGTGCATCTTGCGCCCTATGCCGTGGCCACACATCTCGCGCACAACCGAGTAGCCCCGGTGCTCGCAGAAGGTCTGCACGGCGTTGGCGATGTCGCCGATGCGGTGACCGGCCCGGCAGGCCCCGATGCCTTTGTAGAGTGACTCTTTGGTGGTCTTGAGCAGCTGCATCGCCTCGTCTGAGATTTCCCCGACGGCAAACGTGTAACACATGTCGGCGTTCCAGCCGTCAAGCTCGACCACACAGTCGACACCGAGTATGTCCCCCTCCTTGAGCGTGTAGCCCGAGGGGAAACCGTGGACGACGGTCTCGTTAACCTCCATGCAACAGCTCCCGGGAAAACCGCCGTAGCCCAGACATGAGGGGATGCCTCCGTTGTCCTCGATAAACTTGCGGGCAACGTTGTCGAGCCTGAGGGTGGTCACTCCCGGAGCCACACACTTGGCAACCTCGCCAAGGGTGCGGCTCAGCAGTGTCGCTGCACTTTGAATCTTCTCGATCTCCTGAGGTGTCTTGAGCTGAATCATTGCGTGCCTTGGATGCTGTTTTGTTTTGACTGTCCTTTGTCGGTTAACGTCAGGGGTTATCTTACTTTCTTTTCTTTAACTGTCTCGACACTCCTTGCAGTGTATTGATTGATGCTGAACCGGGAGGGTCGTTGTGGTTATCAATAAGCGCTGCCGGTTGTGCGTCCTTTGATCTTGCCGTCTTTCATCAGGCCGTCATAGTGGTGCATCATCAGGTGTGACTCGATCTGCTGCAGGGTGTCGAGCACAACACCTACAAGGATGAGCAACGAGGTGCCGCCAAAGAACTGTGAGAAGTTCTGGCTGATGCCGAAGAATCGGGCAAAAGCCGGCAGGATGGCCACGATGCCGAGGAAAAGAGAGCCGGGCAGAGTGATGCGTGACATGATGGAGTCAAGATACTCGGCCGTCGGTTTGCCGGGCTTGACACCCGGGATGAAACCGTTGTTGCGCTTGAGATCTTCGGCGATATTGGTCGGACGGACGGTGATTGCCGTGTAGAAGTAGGTGAACGCGACAATCATCACAAAGTAGACAAGATTATACCAGAAACCGTTTACATCAAGGAATGGAGCAAAGAAGCTGTCGCCTTTCTCGCTGCCGCCAAAACCGGCCAGGGTCAGGGGCACAAACATGATTGCCTGGGCAAAGATGATGGGCATGACGCCGGCGGCGTTGACCTTGAGGGGGATATACTGGCGCTGACCGCCATACTGACGGTTGCCCACGATACGCTTGGCATACTGCACGGGCACCTTGCGTGTTCCCTGGACCAGAAGGACGGCGCCTACGGTCACGGCAAACAGCATGATTAGCTCTACGATAAACATAATCAGGCCGCCCTGAGAGCCGGTCGACCCCGGCAGACGCGAGGTGAACTCATAGAACAGGGCGCCGGGGAAGCGGGCGATGATACCGATCAAGATGATGAACGAGATACCGTTGCCTATACCGCGGTCGGTGATGCGCTCGCCAAGCCACATGATGAACATCGAGCCGGCAGCGAGGATAATGGTCAGGAACGCGATTGTGTACCAGGCCATCGAGGCGCCACCTCCGGCGGCGCTGACCTGCACCTGCAGGTTGACCAGATAGGCCGGGCCCTGGAGGCAGAGAATCAGGACGGTGAGGTAACGGGTATACTGATTCAGTTTCTGACGGCCGCTCTCACCCTCGCGCTGCATCTTCTGGAACGAAGGGAGCACCATGCCAAGGAGCTGAATCACGATCGAGGCCGTGATGTAGGGCATGATACCGAGGGCAAAGATCGATGCCTGTGAGAATGCACCACCCGAGAACATGTCGAGCAGCTGCATCAAGCCGCTTTTGTTGGTAAAGTTGCTCAGCGCGTCAAGGTCGGCCGGGCTTATGCCGGGTAAAACGACATAACAGCCCAGTCGATAGACGGCCACGAGCAGGAAGGTTATCAACAGGCGCTGACGCAGTTCCTGGATGGTCCAGATGTTTTTAAGTGTTTCTACAAATCTCATGATAGTGAATATCAGATTTTTGAGATTGAGCCACCAGCGGCGACAATGGCTTTTTCGGCGGTTGCCGAGAAGGCGTTGGCCTCAACGGCCAGGGCGTGGGTGAGTGTTCCGACGCCGAGCACCTTTACCAATTGTTTCTTGCTGATAACACCGGCAGCACGCAGCTCTTCGAGTCCGATCTTCTCAAGGTTTTTGGCAGCAGCCAGCGCCTCAAGGTCGCGCAGGTTGATTGCCTTGTATTCTACACGGTTGATATTTTTAAAGCCGAACTTGGGCAGACGGCGCTGAAGGGGCATCTGGCCGCCCTCAAAGCCAACCTTGCGGCTGTAGCCCGAGCGAGACTTGGCGCCCTTGTGGCCACGGGTTGATGTTCCTCCCTTGCCCGAACCTGCACCACGGCCAATGCGGGTGCCGTTCTTTACAGAGCCAACGGCCGGCTTAAGATTACTTAATTCCATATCTCTTTATGTCGATTGATTGGGTTAAGACTATTGTTAATTGTTGTGATGAACTTTTGCTCAGGCTTTTTCAACCTTCACCAGGTGGTTGACTTTGTCGACCATGCCCATGACCGAGGGGGTGTCCTCTTTCACGACTGTGTGGTTCATCTTGCGGAGGCCGAGGGCGTCGAGAGTGCGCTTCTGCACTGCGGGAGCTTTGATGCGGCTCTTTATCTGTGTAATTTTAATCTGTGCCATTTCTTTGAGAATGTGATTAGCCGTTAAACACTTGCTCTACCGAGATGCCGCGGTTCTGGGCCACGGTGGCCGGCGAGCGCATTTCATCAAGAGCGGCGATGGTTGCCTTGACAAGGTTGTGGGGGTTGGACGAGCCCTTGCTCTTAGCAAGCACGTCGGTGATGCCCACACTCTCAAGAACGGCACGCATGGCGCCACCGGCCTTGACGCCGGTACCGTGTGACGCGGGTTTGAGGATGACGCGTGAGCCGCCAAACTTGGCTGCCTGCTCGTGAGGGATGGTGCCGCGGTGAACGGGCACTTTGATGAGGTTTTTCTTGGCCGACTCCACGCCCTTGGCGATGGCGGCGGTAACCTCATTGGCTTTACCCAGGCCCCAGCCTACAATGCCGTCTTCATTACCTACAACGACAATGGCTGCAAATGTAAACGTGCGGCCACCTTTGGTAACCTTGGTAACACGGTTGATAGCAACAAGACGATCCTTAAGCTCGAGGTCGCCGGTTGATTTTACACGATTATTTCTTTTTGCCATGATTGTTTAGAATTTAAGACCACCGTTGCGGGCGGCGTCAGCCAATGATTTAACGCGGCCATGGAAGAGGTAACCGTTACGGTCGAAGACAACCTCTGTGATGCCGGCCTCAAGAGCCTTCTTGGCGACTGCCTCGCCAACCTTGGCTGCTATTTCACACTTTGTACCCTCGTCGATCCCTTTTGACGATGCCGACACCAATGTGACGCCGGCCAGATCGTCGATGAGCTGTACATAGATCTGCTTGTTGCTGCGGAAAACAGACATGCGCGGACGCGCTGCTGTGCCCGAAATCTTGCCGCGGATGCGGGTCTTGATTTTATTTCTTCTCTGTATCTTGGAAATCATGATTGTAGTCTATTTTAATTATTTAGCACCTGCCGATTTACCAGACTTGCGGCGGATAACCTCGCCCACAAACTTGATACCTTTACCCTTGTAAGGCTCGGGCTTGCGCAACGAGCGTATCTTGGCACAAACCTGGCCCAAGAGCTGCTTGTCGTCGCTCTCAAGGATGATGAGCGGATTTTTGTTACGCTCGGTCTTGGCTTCCACCTTAACCTCGGGGGGAAGCTTGATATAGATGGCGTGGCTGTAGCCCAACGAGAGCTCAAGCACCTGGCCGGTAGAGGTGGCACGGTAACCGACACCGACCAGCTCCATCTCCTTGCGGTAGCCGGTCGACACGCCTACAACCATGTTGTGGATCAGCGCGCGATAAAGACCATGCTGGGCACGGTGCTCGCGGTCGTCGCTGGGACGGGTCACCACGATGTGGTTTCCATCTACGGTTACGCTCAGGTCAGGGTTGAAAGCCTGGCTGAGCTCGCCCTTGGGGCCTTTTACTGTTACTACATTGTCCTTTACGGTGACTGTCACACCTGCGGGAATCTCAATGGGAGCTTTACCTATTCTTGACATAATGTTGTTCCTCCTTATTGATTAGTAAACGTAGCACAGCACCTCACCGCCGACCTTGAGCTCACGAGCCTTTTTATTGGTCATGACCCCACGGGAGGTCGACAGTATGGCGATACCTAAACCATTTAACACTCGCGGCATATCTTTGTAGCCGGTGTATTGACGGAGACCCGGACGGCTCACACGCTTCAAGTCTTTGATAGCGTTAACCTTGTCTACGGGATCATACTTAAGGGCAATCTTAATCAAGCCTGCGGGAGTCTCCCCCTCGATAAACTTGTAGTTGAGGATGTACCCTTGTTCAAAGAGAATTTTTGTGATCTCTTTCTTCAAGTTTGAGGCCGGAATCTCAACCACGCGGTGGTTGGCCTTGATAGCATTCCTCAATCTTGTCAGATAATCTGCTATAGGATCAGTCATTTTAAAATTGTTTTAAATTGATTGGGATTTTCCCAACAATATTTAATACTCACTGTGTTTCTGCATGAAACTGAACGGCCACCCCCGGGACGGGAGAGTCCATTCAAGGCGCAAAGGTAGTAATTTTTTGCTTAACAGCCACCGTCGGGGTCTCTCAAAACCCGGTTTCAGTTAAAAAATCTCCATTTTTATAGGAATTTAGATTTATTTAACGTTTTGTAACGGTTGACTGTCGGGCCAAAGGCACGGCGGGCAACCTATGGTGAGGGTTTCTCACCGTGGTTGCCCGCCGCTGTTATCGGATGTTGTGCCCGCAGGCCCGGGTTGTGGCCGGGACGCCACGCAAATCGGCGTGGAGCGCCGGTTTCTTTCACGCACCCCCCGCCCGGCGGGTCTCAACTTGCATTGACGCTTACCAGCTTGCTTTCTTGACGCCGGGGATCAGGCCTGCCGATGCCATCTCGCGGAACTGGATACGCGAGATGCCAAACTGGCGCATATATCCTTTGGGACGGCCGGTGATGCTGCAACGGTTGTGGAAACGGATGGGGTTGGAGTTTTTGGGCAGCGACTGCAGTTTCTGTGCAGCCTCGTAGGCCTCATAACGGTTTTCCTCGTTTACACCCGAGTTGACTATCTTTTTCAGCTCGGCACGCTTTGCAGCATATTTGGCAGCGAGCTTGGCGCGTTTCACCTCGCGGGCTTTCATTGATTCTTTTGCCATATCTGCTTATTTTTTAGCGTTTTTGAAAGGGAGACCAAATTGTTTGAGCAGCGCGTAACCCTCCTCGTCGGTGTTGGCTGAGGTCACAAACGTGATGTTCATACCCATCAGCTTGGAGATGCTGTCAATGTTGATCTCGGGGAAAATAATCTGCTCGGTGATGCCAAGGGTGTAGTTGCCACGGCCGTCGAGCTTGCCCTCGATGCCCTTGAAGTCGCGGATACGGGGCAGGGCCACGCGCACCAGACGCTCCAGGAACTCGTACATCTTGTCGCGACGCAGGGTGACCATCACGCCGACGGGCATCTTCTTGCGCAGCTTGAAGTTTGAGATATCCTTCTTTGAGAGTGTAGCCACGGCTTTCTGGCCGG
>CAYMVS010000020.1:0-32972 GCA_964394205.1 uncultured Muribaculaceae bacterium
GGTTATACCCCTGACAACCAAAGGTATAACCCTCAAAACTGACAAAGATGGAAAGTTAGCACTTTTTTCCTAAAAAACAAATCCTTACGGCAAAAAATTCAAAAATTCAGGGGGTGTTGGTGTCGAGGCGTATGAGCTCGAGGCGGGTGGCCGTTCGCTTGACGATGGTGAATGTGTGGCCGTCGAGGTGCATGGTGTCACCCTCGGCGGGGAGGTTGGCGGTGGAGTAGAGGATGTAGCCGGCGATTGTCTGGTAGTCGTCGCTCTCGGGGATGTCGATGTGAAACTCGTCGCGCAGGGCGCGCACCTCTGTTCGCCCGGCGATGTCATACACCCCGGGGCTGACCTCGACCACATTGATCTCGCTTTTGTCGTGTTCGTCGCGGATGTCTCCGAAAATCTCCTCGACAAGGTCCTCGAGGGTGACGATGCCGGCGGTGCCTCCAAACTCGTCGATCACCACGGCGAGCGAGCGTTTCTCCGATAGCAGTCGGCGCATCATTTTGTTGGCCAGGAGGGTCTCGGGGGCAAAGACAACGGGCTTGATGCGTGTTTTCCAGTCGATGTTGCGGTCAAAGAGCTCGCTGACGTGGATATAGCCCTTTATGTCGTCGATATCGCCGCTGTAAAGGAGTATTTTGGAGCGCCCAGACGATGTGAACAGTCTCGAGAGCTCGTCGCGGGTCACGGTGTCGAGGTCGGCAGCGATGACCTCGTTGCGCGGTATCATGCAGTCGCGTAGCTGGCGCGTGGAAAAGTCGAGCGCGTTGTGAAACATCTTGACTTCGTGCTCAACCTCGGTTTTCTCCTTTACCGAGCTCTCGAGAGTGCGCTCGAGGGTGCGCTCGATGTAGTTGTTGAGCTGCTCGATCGAGAGCAGGCCGCTGAGGCTCTCGCCGTGGGTCTTGATGCCACACATCCTCATCAATGTCTTTGACAGCCAGGAGGTGAAAGCCGACACGGGGTAGAGCAGAAAGTAAAACATGGCCATCAGCGGCGAGATGAAGCGCAGCGAGCGGTTGGGGTTGATACGGAACACGACCTTGGGGATAAACTCGCCGGTGAAGAGGATGATAAGGGTCGAGATGAGGGTCTGCATCACAAGCACAAAGGCCTCGTTGCTGTACCACGAGGCGATGTATGGCTCCAGCAGATTGGCCATGCCCGACGAGTAGACAACAAGCACTATGTTGTTGCCCACAAGGATGGTCGAGATGAACAGGTCGCGGTGGCTGTAGAAGCGGTTGATGATGCTGCCTATCACTCCTCCCTGCTTGACATCAAGCTCTACGCGCACCCTGTCGCTCGAGATATAGGCAATCTCGGTGCCCGAGAAGAGAGCCGAGAGGATGAGCGAGGTGATGGTTATGATGATCCAGATTAGGGCTTGTTCCATGTTTAAACTTTTGGTTAGGTCAGGGTTGGGTTGTCTCGTCGGGGTATTGGGGTGGTGGCGGGGCGTTGACGGTGTCGGCCTCAACGGCGTTTTTGCGCAGCCCCTCGACGGGAAATATTCCTGACACGTCGTTGATGGTGTATTGTGTCATGCGGTCGTTGGCCGTGAAGCCATAGCCCTCGAGGATGCGGTCGGAGCGCTCTATGTGGATGAACGCCTCGGAGTAGACGCGCCCGTCTTTCTCGTTCCAGAACAGCTGGTCGGTCAAGAATTTCTCGCCCAGCGTGTTGGTCACTTTCACGTTGCCGTTGAGCTCCCACAGCCCTTTGGGGCGCACGTAGGAGGCCGAGTCACACGTGATAGTGCCGTTCTTGTTGTAATAGTTGTCATATCGCTCGAGGGTCAACCCCCGGGGAAAGGTCCAGAAGGGGGCGGCGGCCTCGTCATACATGTACCACAGCGGGGAGATGATGCGGTAGCGTATTATGCCCGAGTCGCTGATTAGTGTCTCGACCTTGGTTGTCGTCATTGTCGGGGTGGTCTCGAAGTCGACATCGCCGCTTATCACCTCTTTGTGCTCCTCACGACACGAGGTCAGTGCCGGGGCCGCCCAGAGGATTGTGGCCGCCGCGACAATTGAGAGCATGGACCGGTGAGACCCTTTTAGCGTATCTTGTTCTGGAAAAACCACGTTTGATTAAAGTTGATTCCCAGGGTGATGTTGTAATAGTTCTCTTTGAGCAGAGGCTGGGGGGTGGCCTGGCGGTTGATCCACTCAAAGCCCAGATTGATGACGGTCTTGCCGCCCGGCGCCGGGATGCCAAAACCGCAGGTGATGCCGTAGTCGCGCACGTGGTTGCCGCCCACCATCATGTAGTCGCGGTTGTAATAAGCGCCGGCACGCCAGACGATGCGCTCGATGTAGCGGCCGCGGTAGCGGGGAGAGTAGCTGACACCGAGCCCCACGCGATAGCGGTCGGCAAGACGTGTCTCGCTCATATACTCGGTGGCGGTGTATTTTGCCTTGCTCCAGGGCTGATAGGTGAAGTCGACCTCGGCCAGGACGCGGTTTTCAAACTCGTAGCTCAGGCCGGCGCCCCATGTCTCGGGCAGGCCGTAGTTGCCCTTGAGCGACATGAAGTAAAGCGTGTCGGGCACGGCGCCCGACGCCCCGACGTTGGCATACTGCTGCATCCATGTGTGCCCCAACAGAGTCTTTGCCGGGGTGTAGACCACGCCGGCTGTCACCCGGTGGCTGCGGCCGATCGGTTGGCTGTACTGCAACCCGACCTGCACGTGGTAGTCTCTGATTTCCATGACGTTTTCAAACAGCGACGTGCTGCTCGAGCTTTGGGTGGCGTAGGCGTCGTTGAAGATGGTGCCGAAAAGGTAGCCCACATTGGCGCCGATGTTGAGCCCGCGCCACAGGCGCCCGCTGACACCCAGGTTCAGCAGGTTGATGCCGCCGGTGCCCTGATGGGACGCGCTGCCGTTTGAGATGGTCGAGCCAACCGAGTAGCCCACGCTCGAGTAGGGTAGCAGAGACAGCGACATGCCCAGACGCTTGCCCACCGGAAACTGCATCGACAGATAGTCCAGTCCACCCCCCTTGTCGGAGAATGTCTCGCTGCCGTCGCGCGAGTCGATGAATGTCATGTCGAGCCCCATGTCAAAGAGGAATGTCATCGAGTCGATGGCGGCATAGCTCGCCGGGTTCATGACGTTGATCTGCCGGCCCGATTTCATGGCATATCCGACGCCGCCCATCTGCCGTTGGGCCGAGGTGGCGTTGTCGTTGAGCAGCCCGTAGCCAAATTTGCTGTAGGGGCTGCGCGTGTTTTGTGCCGTGAGGGCAGGCATTGTCAGCGATGTCATCAAGGCTGCCACAGCCAGGATGTTAAACAGTCTGGATATTTTCATTGTAAAGTAATATTCTGTTAAGACCGATGTCGACGAGATGCTCCTCGACATGGATTGGAAAGTTGCACAAAGGGGCGATAAGGCGGGCGTCGCCGCCGGTCACCACCACCCTGACGGGGCCGTCGAGCCTCGAGCGGTAGTAGCTGATGGCACCGGCGATGCCGTGGAGGGCGCCGCGCAACAGGGCCGAGGCGGTGTCGACCCCCAGCATCGGCTCGTCGCTGCCTATCGACTCGGGGACAGCCACCAGAGGCAGCCGCGCGGTGTAGCGGTTGAGCGAGTCGAGACGCATCTTGACCCCGGGGGCGATGTTGCCTCCGCAGAAGGTGCCGTCGGCCGAGACCACGTCGTAGGTCACGGCGGTGCCGATGTCGACAACCAGCAGTTGCTCGCCCGGAAACAGTGTCATTGCCCCGACGGCGGCCGCGATGCGGTCGGCGCCGAGACTGCAGGGCGACCGGTAGTCGATCTTGAGCGGCAGAGGCATGCGCGCGCTGAGCCGCAGCACCTTGGTGGCGAGTGTTTTAAGCTCGTCCATGACAGCCGAGACCTCGATGGCCACACTGCAATAGAGCGCGGCGCGCAGGTGGACTTCACCGGCAAACTCTTCAATCGAGCGCGCTGTCAGCCTGTCGACACACGCGTGTCGGACCACCCGCGAGTCGTCCCAAAGAGCAAGCTTGGCAACGCTGTTGCCTTGATCGATTGTCAAAAAATGTGCCATTGCAGGGGGCAAAGTTACAAATTACTCATAAATTTTGATGCTCTTGGCACTCATTTTTTGCGCATTGCGCGCTGAATCATGATTGAGGTGTAGGCCTGAAGGAACCCTCCGGCCAGGGTGAATGCAATCCAGTCGGTCGCCCCGGCCTTGGGATAGAACAAAAAGAAGGCGCCGACGGCAAAGATGATGGTGCTCCACGTCTCGAGCCTCAACAGTCGCTTGACACGAAAGGGGAGCTCGCCACGGGGTGCCGGGGCGGCGAAACGGCCGGCGATGGCCAGCAGCGTCCCGGCCACATAAATCCAGCGGACGGTTGTGACGGGCTGGTGGAACAGAGGTAGCATGGTGGCCGCCACGATGGCAAGCAAACCGACGTTGAGGGCGACCGCTGCAGCGACGGCACGGGGAGAGGGTGATGGGGTTGGGTTGTTACTCATTGCTATTCAAATACATAGACATCCTCGCCGGGGCGCTGCATGTGATACTGCTCGCGAACGACCCGCTCCATTGTCGCCGGGTCGGTGTCGAGACGGCGGTTGAGATTGTCATAAAGTTCAAACGTGTCGCGGTTGGCCTTGATTTCTGCTTTCAAGTCCTTGATTTGTTGCTTGTAGTGGTGGATGTTGACAAACGAGTTTTCGTTAAATCCCGTCACATATACAATCAGGCCCACCACCACAATCAGTGTCAGTGAAATGTATCGCCTGCACCAGCGGTACAGACCCCTGAGAGTGCTATTAGCCATTTGCTTATATATTTAAGTTGCAAAATTACAACTTCCATCGATATAATGCAACTTTTGACCACATATTAAGAGCTTTCAAATTTGGACGATTCAATTTTGAGGGCGCCCGATTATGTGTTTTTTCAATTTTATTGTTATTTTTGCTCCCTGATAGGCCCGTGAGACTTCAGTCGCTTTTTGACCGGGGTTGACCGGTATCGCCTGTCGGATTATCGATTAAGTTATGGAAGGGACAATAAAGATTGACAGAATGAGGGTTTATGCGCGCCATGGTTTGGCCCGGCAAGAGCAAGTGGCGGGCAATGACTTTGAGGTGACGCTTGAGGTGACTGCCAATATGGATGAGGCTTTTGAGCACGATATCCTTTCCAAAACCATAAACTATTCCCGGCTTGTGAAAATCATCAGGGAGGAGATGGCGATCACCTCCCAATTGCTTGAAAATGTGGTTTTCAGGATCTACAGGCGGGTGACCGACGAGTTTGTGACAATCTCGGGCGGGATAACGGTGACCAAGCTCACGCCACCCATGGCCGGTTGTGAGGTGGCCGGAGTGTCGGTGACATACAGATGGCGCGCTGATGAGTGATTTCAAGCCTAAGGGGCATCTGGCGATGCTCGGGTCAAACGTGATGTGGGGCCTGATGTCGCCGGTGGCCAAGATGGTGATGGGGGCCGGGGTGGTGACGCCGCTGCTGATGACCGAGTTCCGGATTGTCGGAGCCGCCCTGCTGTTTTGGCTGACCTCGCTCTTTCTACCCCGCGAGAAGGTGCCCGGGCGCGACTTGCTGCTGCTTGCCGGCGCCTCGGTGCTCGGCATCGTGACCAATCAGGGGTGTTTCATTTTTGGCGTGGGTTTCACCTCGCCCGGCGAGGCCTCGATAATAACCACAACCATGCCCATGTGGGTGATGGTGCTCGCCGCGATAATTCTCAAGGAGCCGATCACCTGGCGTAAGGTCGGCGGCATTGTGACGGGCGCCGCCGGGGCGTTGACGCTCGTGCTTGGCGGCATGGCCGTGTCGGTCAAGGGTGACAACCCGGCTCTTGGCGACTCGTTGGTGCTGGTGGCTCAGCTGTCGTATGCGTTATATCTCACATTCTATAAAAATTTCATCAGGAAGTACTCGCTGGTAACGCTGATGAAGTGGATGTTTACCTTTGCGGCATTGCTCACCGTGCCATTCTCCATTGGCCCGGCGGCGGTGGCGCAGTGGCATCTGCTGACGCCGGCCCATCTGGCGGGGGTGGCCTACGTTGTCGGGGCGGGCACCTATCTGGCCTATATCTGCATCATGATTGGGCAGAAAAACCTGCGCCCAACGATTGTCGGGATGTACAATTACGTGCAACCCATCGTGGCCACCGCCGTCGGCATCTACCTTGGCCTTGACCACATAACGCCAATCAAGATAGTCGCCGTGGCGCTCATCTTCACCGGCGTCTTCATGGTGACGACCTCCCGCGCCCGCCAATAAGAGCCGTTGCAAAACGTAGTTCTCATTATCTTTATCGATGCCGAATTAACAAATTTGAGATAACCAACTGTCCTGTTCAAAAATTTCCTACTGTTCATTTTTATTGAACAATGATGTCGCATTGAACAAAGAGGCTGCACCTGATTTAGACACAGCCTCTTGTGGTGGGTTAGGAACGGGGACGGCCGCCGCCGGGGGGCGGGCCGGGGCGTCCACCGGGGCCGCCGGGGCCAAAGTCGTCGGCCATCTTGGGCTCGTTACCTTTGCCAAAGGTGTTGAACTTGTAGCTGAACGTCACCATGAAGTAGCGGGTCAGGGTGTTGTACTCGGTGTCGTCGATATAGTTGGCGGTGACGCTGCGGCTCACGCTCGACTTCTGCTGCAGCAGGTCGTAGACCTTAAACGTCAGCGTGGCGGCTTTGCCGTGCAGGAACTGATAGGAGAGAGAGGCGTTCCACATCCACTCGTTGCGGTCATAGCCGGCGGCATAACCGCTCGTGGCCGAGTAGGAGAGGTCGGTGTTGAGTGTCAGCCCGAAGGGGAAGATGTATGTTCCGTCAAACCGGCCGCCGTAGGTGTGGACGGTCATGTCTTTAGAGCTTGACAGCGAGTTGTGGGTCAGCTGCAGGTTGTAGTAGGGTCGCAGCTCAAGCTCAAGGTTGTCGGGGCGCCATGCAAACGAGAATGACTCGGCAAAGCGGGCGTTGACCGATGCGTTGCGGTTGCCGTTGTTAAAGCCTATGCTACGGTTGGCGCTGATCCACAGGTTGTTGTTGAACTGGAACGAGCGGTTTCTAAGCGGTTGGGAGAACATGGTGCCCAACCGGCCGCTCCACACGCCGTTGACGTTGACATAGCGGGTTACCTGGGCGGCGGTCTGCGGGTCAAACGTGGTGGTCGACACGATGGAGTTCTGGGTGAACTCAAAGCCGCCCATGGCCATGATGGAGCGCTGTTTGTCGACGTTGAAGTCCTGGAAACGCATGTTCACATTGTGGGTGAACGATGGGTCGAGGTCGGGGTTACCGATGACGACGCGCATCGGGTCGGAGCGGTCGGGGACAGGTTGCAACTGAGTCATGGAGGGCTGTGAGGCGCGGCCGCGATAGAAGAGATCGAGCGAGCGTTGCTTGCCCATCTTGTATTTGTAGCGCAGGAAGGGGGCCACGTTCCACACCCATCGGGTGTCGATGTTGCGCGCCGAGTTGATCAGGTCGCGGCTCTTTGACATCTGGGGAACCAGGCTCAGGCCAACGTCAAGATTCCAGGTCTTTTTCACCTGCTTGAAGCCCAGGCGTATGTCCTGGTTGAAATAATCGTTGCGGAACTGATTGGACAGCGAGTCGTTAAACACAAGCTGAGTGTAGTCAATGTCGGGGAGGCCGGTGAAGGGGTCAAAGGTCACCGGGTGGTCGTAGGTGAGCTTGTCGGCATTGTTCCACCTGTAGCTCACGCGGTAGCTGAGGGTCAGGAAGCGGCCGTTGCGAGGGTCGCCAAGCGGTTCGGTCCATGACAGTCGGGCGCCGGCGTTGTGGCTCCATGTGCGGTCGTTTGAATACTGGTCATAGAGATCTATCGAGTCGTTGAGCAGGAAGAACCGGTTGAACGAATAGGCATCCTCCTTCTCGCGTTTGTTTGAATAAGAGTAGTTGACCATCACCGAGAAGCTGCGGCCGCGACGCTGACGGAAGTTGTGGTTATAGATGGCGCGCAGGCCAAATTCAACCGAGGTGCCCCGCGAGTTGTTGCGGTTGAGCGAGTTGTTGACAAGGGTCCTCATCGGGTCGCCGGCGCGGGTGGCGATTGAGTCGATCGAGTTTGACTTGTTGAAGTTGAGCGACAGGTTGGGGCGAAGGTCGAGCGTGTTGAACGAGTCGGGTTTCCACTGCACCCTGAAGTCGGCGCGCACGTTGTGACCGCGGTCGCGCGAGTTTTTGCCCGAGTTGGCCCACGATGTCGAGTCGGTGAAGAGGTACTGACGGTCTTGACGTGAGGTCGTGTGGCGCGAGGTGTTGCTGTACATCACGTTGCCGCCAACACGGAATTTATCGCTCTTGCCAACGTTGAAATTCATGCCCAGAGCGCGCGATGTGGTGATACCGTTGTTGCCGCCAAACCGACGGAAACGGCTCCCCCCGTCGCCAAACCCGAGGTTGTTGACGTTGTTGAGGTTGCCCAGAAATGTGAGCTGATTGTTGTTGTGAAAGCGGTTGATCATGAATGAGCCCTGATAGCGGCCGTCGGTGCCATATCCGGCCTCGGCGTTGCCAACCCATCCGTTTGCCATCCCTTTCTTGATGGTCAGGTTGATGACGGTCTCGTCCTCGCCGTCGTCGACGCCGGTGAGCCGGGCAAGGTCGCTCTTGCGGTCAACCACCTGCACCCGGTCAACGATGTCGACCGGAAGGTTGCGCGAGGCCACCGTAGGGTCGTCGGCAAAAAACTCCTTGTCGTTGAGCAAAATCTTTGAGACCTCCTTGCCGTTGACGGTGATCTTGCCGTCTGCGCCGACCTCCACGCCGGGCAGGCGCTTTAGCAGGTCTTCGACCACAGCGTTGGGCTGTGTCTTGTAGGTGCCGGCGTTATACTCAATGGTGTCTTCCATCACCTTTACAGGCGTCCTGACACCGGTCACGCTGACCTCCTTGAGCATGTTTGCATTGTCGGACACCTTGATGGGAGGCATCTCGACATTTGATTTGCCAACCGTGACATTTGCCGTGGTCTTTGCCATGCCGACGTATGTCACCTCGACGATATAGTTGCCGGCGGCTACGTTCCTGAACCGGAATTGACCGGAGGCATTGGTTGTCTCGCCGGCCACAAACACGCTGTCGCGCGCCTTGAGCAGGCGTAGGGAAGCCTCGATGAGCGGTTCATTCTCAGGGTCGACAACCAAGCCGGTGATGTTGGCTGCCATCGCCGTGGCGCCCGTGATGAGTGCGACTGCAATCGCGATGAGGCGGGAAAGTCTGAAAAACATCTTTTTTATCTTAATGATTGGTGGAAAATCGCGTGAAACGGTGGGTAAACACAATTTCTAAGACGCCAGACAACCCCAAAGGTTTAATCATTCTTAAAATTTTTTAGAGCTTGATGTAAATTTGGTGGAATGGGTGAAAAATGTTATTTTTGTGAAAATAATTTTTCAGGAGCAGATAATCTAATGGAACACTATTTAGTGTCGGCACGCAAATACCGGCCGTCGACGTTTGAGAGCGTCGTCGGGCAGCGTGCGCTGACGGCGACGCTGAAAAACGCGATAGCCCAAAACCGGCTCGCCCACAGCTATCTTTTCTGTGGGTCGCGCGGTGTGGGCAAGACGTCGTGTGCGCGCATCTTTGCCAAGACAATCAACTGTGAACATCCGACCCCCGACGGTGAGGCCTGCAACGAGTGTGCCTCCTGCCGGTCGTTCAATTCGGGCAACTCGATGAATATCATCGAGCTCGACGCGGCGTCAAACAATGGTGTCGACGCCATGCACGACCTGATCGAGCAGGTGCAGGTGCCCCCCACCCAGGGCCGCTACCGCGTGTTTATTGTCGACGAGGTTCACATGCTCTCGTCGGCGGCGTTCAACGCATTTCTCAAGACTCTCGAGGAGCCCCCGTCGTATGTCGTTTTCATCCTCGCCACCACCGAGAAACATAAAATTCTGCCGACCATCCTCTCGCGATGCCAGATTTATGACTTCAACCGCATCACCATCAACGACATGGTCGACCATCTGGACTACGTTGCCAGGACCGAGGGGATGACCGCCGAGCGGGCGGCTCTCGGGGTGATCGCCCGCAAGGCCGACGGAGCCATGCGCGATGCCCTGTCGATTTTTGACCAGGTGGCGGCCTCGACGCGTGGCAACATCACTTACGCGGCGACCATTGAAAATCTCAATATCCTTGACAATGCCTACTATGACCGGCTGCTTGACGCTTTTGTGGGCTGCCAGGTGTTGCACTCATGGCAGATTTATAAGGAGATACGCGACAAGGGGTTTGATTCCCATTTCTTCATAAACGGACTTATGGGCTACATGCGCGACCTGATGGTGGCCTTTGACCCGTCGACGCTCCCGATGATTGACGGTGGCGACGACGTGCGCGCGGCAATGGCCGCGGCGGCCAAAAAGTGCACCCCCCAGTTTATCTACAAGGCCCTGTGTCTGCTCAACGATGCCGACCTGAACTATCGCGTGGCGTCAAACAAGCAGTTTCTCGTCGAGGTCACCCTCGCCAAAATATGCCAATTACTCAGCCCCTCCCCCGATAACAGCGGCCAAGGAGAGGGGCAGCTGAAGCCGATCGAGCGACCGGCGGCCGCACAGTCACAAACCCCGCCGGCACCCGGGGGCGCCACCCCCGCGCGCCAGCAGCAGGCGCCACCGCCCAGGCCACAACCGGCCCCGGGCCGGGCGACGACGACTCCTCCGGCGGTCAAAAAGAGCGTCAGTCTCGGGCCGTCAATCTCCATCAGGCGGCAACCGGCAAAAGCCCCGGGGCAATCACCCTCGGCCGATTCTGCAGTCTCAACGCGCCGCGAGGGCAGCTACACCCACGACCAGCTTGAGACGGCATGGAGAGCTTTTGCCGACGCCAACCCCCATGCCCACATCATGGTCAACACCATGAGGGCGTCACAGCCGGTGGCGGCCGGCGGAGATCTCTATACCGTGACGGTTGAAAACGAGATGCAGCGCGACATAATGAACGACTCGATGCCGGCGCTTCTCAAAAGCGTCCATGATGCCTTGGGGAATGACAACGTGTCGTTCAAGGTCGAGATAAATCAGGGACAGAGTGCCCCCTATACCTGGAACGAACGCGACCTGCTGGCCAACATCATCGAGCGACACCCTGCCGTCAGGCAGTTTATCACCGACCTCAAGCTGAAACTTTAGAGCCCTCCCTTTTATAATGGGACAGGCCCGGAGCTGAACCGACTACGCCTCGTTAACAATATTTATAGATTGTAAACATCTTTTTAGAGCGGTAGTTCATTCTTTTTCCTTACTTTTGGGCAATTATCAATACCATCAAAAAACACTATGTCGGTGAGAACTATTCTATTGAGTTTAATGTTGGCAGTCATTGCTACTGCCGGCTGCAACGCAGGCGCTGTCGACGGCACGACGACGGCTCCCGGCGGTTATGACAACGACAGGATTACCGTCGGCGCGGCGCGTGTCGATCAGTATCTGCCACTGTTGAAAGGGAAACGCGTGGCCCTGATGAGCAACCATACCGGTATGGTTGACTCTATCCACACCCTCGACCTGATGCTTTCAAAAGGGGTCAACGTGACCACAATCTTCTCGCCCGAGCATGGTTTCAGAGGCAATGCCGATGCCGGCGAGCACGTCAGCAGCTCGGTTGACGCCAAGACCGGTATTCCGATAGCATCGATGTATGACGGCAAGAAACGCGGTCCCTCGGCCGAGACAATGGACAATATCGATGTCATTGTGGTAGACATCCAGGATGTCGGCCTGCGCTACTACACATATTATATAACGATGGTCGACCTGATGAACGCCGCCCTTGCCTCCGGCAAGGAGTTTGTTGTGCTCGACCGCCCCAATCCCAACGGCATGACAGTCGACGGGCCGATACTCGACATGAACTTCAAGAGCGGTGTCGGCGGTCTGCCAATCACCATAGCCCACGGCATGACCCTTGGCGAGCTGGCACAGATGGTCAACGGCGAGGGGTGGCTCAAAGGGGGTGGCAAGGTCAAGCTGACGGTGATACCCTGTGAGGGCTATACCCACCAGTCACGCTACAGGCTGCCTGTGGCCCCGTCGCCCAATCTGCCCGACATGAAGTCGATCTATCTCTACACCTCGACCTGTTTCTTTGAGGGAACGCCCGTCAGCCTCGGCCGCGGCACCGCGATGCCTTTCACCGTCTATGGCCACCCCGACATGAAGGGGTGTGACTTCTCGTTCACTCCACGCAGCATACCCGGGGCCAAAAACCCGCCCCAACTCAACAAGCTGTGCCACGGGCGCGACCTGCGCTCGCTCAGCGACGACGATATCATCGCCGCCGGTGTCAACCTCGGGTATGTCATCGATGCCTACAATAATTTAGGCATAGGCGACGAGTTCTTCACCAAGTTTTTCAATCTTCTTGCCGGCAACGACACCATGCGCCGCCAGATACAGCAGGGCATGAGCGCTGCCGAGATCAAGGCCACGTGGGCCGACGATATCGCCCGCTTCAAGGCTCAGCGCCGACCCTACCTCATTTATCCCGAATAAAAAAACCTCCATCCCGTTATGTCACCACTTATAGTAATCTTTACCATAGTCGGCTATTTCCTGTTGCTTTTGGGAATCAGCTATATAGCGTCGCGCGGCAGCGATAACTCGACATTTTTCACCGGTAAGCGCCAAAATCACTGGGCGCTGGTGTCGTTTGCCATGATTGGCGCGGCCATCTCGGGCGTGACGTTCATCTCGGTTCCCGGCATGGTGGCGGCCAAGGGTTACAGCTACCTGCAGATGGTGCTGGGCTTTATCGTCGGTTACTTCCTGATAGCGTGGGTGTTGGTGCCTATGTTCTACCGGCGCAACCTCATTTCAATCTATGGCTATCTCGAGCAGCGTTTCGGCCGCAAGACCTACCGCACCGGCGCCTGGTTCTTCCTGGTGTCAAAGATGCTGGGCGCGGCCGTAAGATTTTTTGTAGTGTGTGCCGTGTTGCAGCTGCTGGTGTTTGGGCCCTTGGGCATCCCCTTTGAGCTCAATGTGCTTGTCACCATTGCATTGATCTGGCTTTACACTTTCCAGGGGGGTGTCAAGACCCTCATCTGGACCGACACTCTCAAGAGTTTCTGCCTGATAATGTCGGTGATACTGTGCATCTTCTTCATTGCCGGCAACCTGCACCTGGGCGGTGGCGACCTGATCGAGGCCATCAGGAGCCATCACTCGGCCCGCATGTTCTACTTTGACAACCCGATGGAGGGAACCTATTTCTGGAAACAGTTTATCGCCGGTGTGTTTATGGCAATAGCCACCAACGGTCTTGACCAGGACATGATGCAGCGCAACCTGGCGTGCAAAAACTCGGCCGAATCGCGCAAAAACATGATAGTGAGCGGTGTGCTGCAGTTTTTTGTTGTCGCCCTGTTCCTGTTGCTCGGCACTTTGCTCTACATCTATGCCGAGCGCACCGGTATCGCCGTTCCCGAGAAGTCGGACGAGCTCTTTGGCCTTATCGCCTCCCACGACTCGATGCCCATCGTTGTCGGCATCCTGTTTATCATCGGATTGATAGCCGCGGCCTACTCGGCCGCCGGGTCGGCGTTGACATCGCTGACCACCTCGTTTACCGTCGACATCCTCGACGGCCCCAGGCGCATGGAGGAGCGCCGGCTGACGCGTGTGCGCAAGATTACCCACGTTGTCATGTCGATAGTGATGGGTGCCGTCATCATCGCCTTCTACTACATCAGTGAAGAGGATGCCATCAGCGCTGTCTACACCCTTGCTTCCTACACCTACGGCCCGATCCTCGGCCTCTTTGTGTTTGGCATGATAGGTCGTCGACCCGTCCACGACAAGCTCGTGCCGGTTGTCTGCCTGGCAGCGCCGGCCCTGTCTTGGGTCATCCAGTGGGGGTTGAGAGAGATGTACAACTATCAGACAAGTTTTGAGCTGCTGCTCATAAACGCCTTTGTGACAATCGTCGGGCTGTTGTTGCTCACTATCGGTGCCCGCCCCACTGACGAGAAAACCACAGCATGACACTGATATGCCAAAAAATCTCTTCACAAAATATATCTGGATCATCGACACGATCAAGCGGTATGGGCGCATCACGCGCACCGAGCTTAATCGCCTGTGGCTGCTGTCGCCCCTGAGCAATGGCCAGCCATTGGCGCGGCGCACGTTCTACAACTACCGCAACGCCATCGAGGAGCTGTTTAAAATCAACATCGAGTGTGACCCGGCCACTTACGAGTATTTTCTCGAGGAGTCGGACGACCATGCCCAGAGCGTGACCGACTGGATGCTCAACTCGGCCGCCATGAGCGACATGCTCAACGACTCGCGCGACGTGTCGGAGCGTATCTTCCTGGAGGATATCCCCTCGGCGCGCACCCACCTTGCCACTGTCATCAAGGCAATCAAGGGAAACAACCCGGTGTCGTTCACCTATCAGCCGTTCAGCCGCAGCACGGCCAAGGCGGGCATCGTGGTCGAGCCTTACTTTCTCAAACTGTTCAGGCAGCGGTGGTATCTGACCGGCTATGTGGCCGACGACAATAAAATCAAGACCTACGCTCTCGACCGCATCCACAATATAAAGCTGCTCAACGAGCATTTCACCATGCCCGACGATTTTGTGCCCGAAGAGTTTATCAGAGACTCTTTTGGCATCATCTTTACCCATGGCGAGGTCAAGCATGTCGCGGTAAAGACCGATCCCCGCCAGGCAAAATACTTCCGCGCGTTGCCTCTCCACCCGTCTCAGAGCGAGATGTTGCACGACGCCTACTCGGTGTTTTACTACAAGCTCAAGCTGACTGAAGATTTTGTCGAGGAGCTGCTCTCCCACGGGCCCAATGTCACCGTCATCTCGCCCCCCGAGCTGCGCGCGATGATGATCGACCGCCTGCGCCGCAGCCTGCGCAACTACGACAAATAGCCCCTCCCGTCATCATCACACGTTAAAGTGTTTGCCGCGGTCAATCCCGGCAAGGCCCTCACACTTTTCAATTATAAACCATCCAACCTGCCAAACCCGAGAGTGCCATAGGCAACCGTTTTTTTCTCAACCTCGGGCAAAAAGGAGACCGACTTTGAGTTTGAGGCTTTTAACGATCAATTGTCACAGATTGACGACATCCTGAAAAAGTAACCTGTCACATATCCATTTGCCTTTTTTCAGATTATTCGTAAATTCGCACTTGCTTGTTTAATCTGCGTAATCTGCGGCCATGGTACTCGATTTTGTGGTTTGCAAATTTTTTTGTAAATTTACATATTGAATTAAACTGCAGTAGAAATTCATACGTTAGATTAAGAAAGGACAAACGCCAATGACTGATTTTGATAGTAAGAGACTCACAGAGTTAGTTCTATATATTCTTTGCAAGACTGGTGGAGTTGATTTCTACCACGTTTTCAAGATTCTCTATTTTGCCGAGATGAAACATCTTGCAAAATGGGGCAGCGGCATCGTGCCCGATGAGTTTCGCGCTTTGAAATATGGTCCCGTTCCCACCCATCTCTATGATGCGGTAAAAGATCTTGGGCACTCGCGTATGAAGCTTTCAGAGGAGTTATCGAAGGTGGTTCAGTTTGCAGGAGAAGATGCGCCAAACGTGCTTCTTCCCAAGAGAGATGCTAATGTGAATTTTCTTTCAAAGTCGGAGATTGATGCTTTGGATCAGTCCATTATGGAGCATGGATCTATGACTTTTGGACAGCTCATGAGAAAATCGCATGACGCGGCTTGGGATGAGGCTAACAGGCGAGTACATGGCACCAATGTGATTTCTCCAATATCAATGGCTAAAGTTGTGAATGTTGATGAAGCCATGTTGGAGTATATTAATGAGCAGGTGCAAATTGAAGCGGCACTCAGATGATGAAAATTTCAGATGCTCTCAATGAAGATGAGATTTTGCGGTTAGCAGCCCGAACGGTTAAAGTCGGCGATGTCTATGAAATTACGATGACCGAGGCAAACGGCATCAAGCCAAAGCCCGGTGATGCTTCAAGAGACAAATATTTTGTCGTACTTGGTTTTGATTCTCAAGGAGTGGCATACGGTGGCGTTATAATCAATTCTCAAATCAACAAGAATCTTCCAGGTTACATTAAGATGTACCACATGCCCATAAAGCAATCTAAGTATCCATTCTAGCGATATGATTCTTTTGTCGATTGTGTCTAGCTAAAGAGGGCGTATCCTCAGAAATTCGGCGAATGGAATTATCTGGGCGAGATTGATGAGTATGATGTCGAGTTGATAATCGGTACAATCAAGGAGAGTCCGCGTGAAAGTGCCGAGCATTTGGCTCAATATGGACTATAATCACGCAAATAGGGAATAATACTCTTAAGTCAAATTAAGAATCAGGGTTAGTAATAAAAGCGTAATATTTCTGGCACGCTGTTAGTCGTAGGTATATTGTGTGTCATTGTCAGTGGTTGGAATTTAGCAATGAATCCAACTTCCGGTTATGCTTGGTTTGAAACCTCAGGTATGGCATTATTGACATATCTGTGTTATGACGATTTTCGCATCTATCGCCACAGAGTTAAGAAGGGAATCAAATTGGGCAACCAATAATTTGTTATCGAACTGCTTGAATCCATTTGAGCCACGATAAATGATGGATTATTGATAGAAAACGCGGTGTCGTGCAGTTTTTTAGGGATATTTAAGGGGGATGGGGTGTTGCAATTGATTAATATTTTGTAATTTTGCACTAAATTATCCTTTTATCTAACCATTATTTTTTAATTATCCTTTATGTTTAAACGTTTACTCAGTATCGCCATGGCGGTGTTGACAATGACCACAATGGCCCGGGCGGCTCTTGTGACAGCGTCAAATGAGCCGGCCACGGTAACATTTGTTCTCGACAAGGGTACCGAAGACCAGAAGGCTACCTACAGCAGCGAGGATTACTTTGTCACAAGCCGTATCTCGTGGGGCAGCAATATCGTGTTTGACGGCCTCGACAACAAGCAGCTCGGGCAAACGCGCTTTGGTGTTGTCGCCAAGCAGACCAAGGCTCAGGATGACAACCAGATTCACTTTATTTTCCAGCCAAAACCGGGCTTGAAGTTCACCCCCACCAAGGTGTCGCTGCGCTCAACACGCTTTGGCACAGGCGGCGGCCACATCGACGTGTCGTGGGAGAATCCCGACGGGACTTATGTTCAGCTCATCAAGGACAAAAACCCCAACCGCGACAATGATCCGACCAACTATTCCGACTACAGTGCCGATATCAGCGGCGCCAAAGTGGCCGAGGGTCCCTGCGGTATCATGATCAACCTCTACTCGCTTGACCCGGGCAAGACTGTCGGTTTCCAGAACATCGTGATCGAGGGTACGATCGACGGCACCGAGGTCGAGATGCCTGTCTTGGCATCTTTCACTGCCAATGGTGTCGACTATCTTGCCGATGATGTGTTCAACGCCACTGCCTCGGGCTATGAGGGCACCATCGAGCTGGGCTCGGCCGAGACTATGGTGTCGGCATCCAACCCGCTGACCAACGTGGTGGCCGCCAAGGGTGAGGTCGGACAGATCACATACTCGGGCAACAACGACAATATGGTTGTCACTATCCCTCTGTCGCTCGGCGCGACGGTGACCAATTATGTGCTCAACGTCGTTCGCAAGCCTCTCTATACCCTTACCTACTACAATACCGACGCGGGCACCGTAATGGGCACCCAAAAGGTTGAGAAAGATACCAGAATCACATCGTTTGCCGTTGACTACAACACCGCTGTGGCCGACGACGGCTACAAGGTGCGCGGTTGGTTTGCCGAGATTGGCGGTGGCTACAAGTACAATGAAGACTTCATTGTGACCGGCGACATCAATCTCTATGCGTTGCAAACAAGGATTGAGACTGTCAGCACCTACCGCCGCTACAACTACAACCTGACCGACGAGAACTTCTATGCCGAAGATCACGAGGCCTTCAACCCCACCGGCGGCTACTGGCACGACTCTACCCACGGCTGGGCATTCAAAGACGGTGATAAGATTGACATCCTTGTCGGTCCCAAGGCCTCGGTGTCGATGGGCATCTGCTACTATGGCTATGGCACTACAATCGATGTGACCGACGCCGCCGGCAACGAGATCGCATCGCTTCAGGCCAAGGCCGAGGAGAAAGACAACGACGGCCAGGTGGTTGCCTTTGACTATGAGGGCGAGGGGGGCACGCTCACTCTCACTCTGCACGGCACCGGCGAGCTCTATCTCCACAACTTCAAGATCATGAACACGATGGAGACCAACTACACTCAGCAGGGTCAGTGGTACTATGTCAAGCCGGGCAACGCCGAGTCGCTCGTCGATGCCATCGAGACCATCAGTGCCCTCAACTCAAAATCGACTGCCGAGCGGGCCTATATCTTCGTGCCCGACGGTGTTTATGATCTCAAGTACACCTGCCTGACCGAGATTAGCGGCTACAACATCTCTTTGATCGGCCAGAGCATGGAGGGCACCATCATCAAGAATGCACCCCACTACAACAACGAGGGCATCTCAAAGACAGCGACCCTGAAAAACTCGGGCACCAACATCTATCTGCAGGATTTGACGATCCAGAACGCACTTGACTACTATGGCGCTATCGACGCCAAGCTCGGCGGCGGCCGCGCTGTGGCATGGTGGGACAAGGGTGTCTACACCATCTGCAAGAATGTCACTCTGCTCTCTTACCAGGACACCTATTATACAAACAATGTCAATGGAAAATATTACTGGGAGACCAGTGATATCCACGGCACGGTCGATTTCTTCTGTGGCGAGGGTACAATGTTCTACAACAAGTCGATTGTCACCGTCGAGAAGCGTAACCGCACCGGTAAGGGCGAGTGCACCCTGACAGCTCCCTCAACCAAGGCCGGCGACCGTCACGGCTATGTGTTCTATGACTGCAACATTGTCAACTATGCCGAGAAATACAACTTTGGCCGCGCCTGGAGCAACGAGCCCCGCTGTGCGTTCATCAACACTACTGTCAACGACAGCAAGCTCAATACGTCGCGCTGGACTGCCGGCGGCATGAACGTGTGTGCCAAGGAGTTTGTGGAGTATAACACCATGGACGCCAACGGCAAGGTTGTCAGCCCGAGCTCAAAGGTGATCACCTTCACCAAGGGTACAGCCTCCAATAAGATGGAGACCATCCTGACCGCCGAGCAGGCAGCCGAGTTTACTGTCGACAAGGTGTTCCCCACCTGGGATCCCGTGTCGCTTGCCGCCCAGGTAGCCGCCCCGGCCCCCAAGTTTGTCACCGCGACCTCCATCGAGTGGCCCGCAGTCGATGGCGCGTCGGCCTACGCCGTGTTCCGCAACGGTCAATTTGTCGGCACAACCACCGCGACAAGCTACAATGTTGAAAACAATCAGGACACCTACACCGTTCGCGCCGCCAACAGTATGGGTGGCCTCGGCGCTGCCGGCACAGCCACCACCGGCGCCGGTATCAACGACGTGGAGGCCTCGGCCGAGGTTGTCAAGACTGTCTACTACAACGCCCAGGGCGCTATGGTTGATGGTTCTTACCGCGGCGTTGTCGTCAAGGTCAGCACCCTCAGCGACGGCACTGTGACAACTGCAAAAGTCGTCAACCGTTAACGATCATAACATCGCTGTGAAGCGCGCCCCGGCCGGTAAAGCGGGGGTGCGCTTCACTTTGTTTTGCATGATTTAAAACATACTGTTAACTTTGCAGGCGCAATGAAGAAACTTTTTCACCCACGGCTCAAGGCCGTGACAACGATGCGCATGCTGCTGTCGGTGATCGCCGGCGCCATTTTGGCGGCATGTGCCAGCATGGGGCGCCCTGAGGGTGGTCCCCGCGACCTCTTGCCACCGGTGTTTGTGAGCTCCAACCCGGCGCCTTCGGCCCTCAATGTTGACAAGAATAAGATCGAGATATATTTTGACGAGAATGTGCAGATTGAAAACGCTGCCGAGAAGGTTGTTGTCTCGCCGGCCCAGCAGGTGCAACCTGTCGTGACCGCATCGGGGCGTAAGGTGACCGTCGAGTTGCGCGACTCCCTCATTCCCAACACGACCTATACCATCGACTTTGCCGATGCCATCGCCGACCTTAACGAGAAAAACATTCTCGACGGTTTTGCCATCGATTTCTCCACCGGCCCCACGCTCGACTCGCTGTGCATCTCGGGCATCGTGCTCGAGGGGCGCACACTCGAGCCCGCCCAGGGGATGCTTGTCGGAGTCTATTCCAACCTTGCCGACTCGGCCATCTCGACGCTCAAATTTGAACGCATCACCAAGACCAATCAGTTGGGTCAGTTCACCCTGCGCAACCTCAAGGAGGGCTCTTACCGCATCTTTGCCGTCAACGACAAGAATCGCGATTTTCACTGGGACCGCTCGGAAGATATCGCTTTCTTTGACACCATCCTGACCCCTACGGCCGAGGTAATCCAGGTGGCCGACACGCTGAGGGGTGCCGACGGCGAGGACTCGGTTGTGATGCGCGACGCAACCCGCTTTCTGCCCAACGCAGTGCTCCTGACGTGGTTTAACGAAAACTACAAGGCGCAATATCTGCAGGACAACAAACGCTCCGAGCGCAACATGATTTTTATCAAACTGGGCGCCCCGACCGACACTCTGCCAACGTTCCGTGCCATCAACGGGCCGCGGCAGGGCCATCTGCTGACCGACTTTGCCGTGCTCGAGGCAAACGCCACGCTCGACTCGCTCAACTACTGGATAACCGACAGCGCCGTCATTCTGCAAGACTCGCTGCTGCTCGAGGCCAACTATCAAAGGGTCGACTCGGCCGACCGGCTCGTGTGGGTGACCGACACCCTGCGCATGTTCATGAGGCCCTCAAAGGCCAGGAAGGTCGAGAAAAAGAAGGAGGTCAATGACACGACACCCGCGCCGATGGCGTTCTACAACCTCAGGTTTGACGGCGGCGCGGTTCAGGATATCAACAAGGAGATTACGCTCATCGCCGATGTGCCTATGGCCCGTCTCGACACGGCGGCAATCCATCTGGAGATGATGGTCGACACGGTGTGGACCCCCGTAGAGGCCCCGTCTATCCTGCCCGCCGGGCGCTATTCAAACATGACGGTGAAGATGTCGGCGCCGTGGAAGGAGGGGACGAAATACCGGCTGACGATCGACTCGGCATCGGTCTACAGCATCTACGGGCTTTTCAACAAGCCTCTCGTCAACGAGTTTACGGTAAAGAAGAAAGATGAATACTCGACGTTGACATTCAACATCACCGGTCTTGACGGCCGCCCGGCCATTGTCGAGCTGCTCAACAATGACAACCCGGTGAGAGCGGTCAAGGTTAACGGCGACCGCGCCGTGTTCAGCTATGTCAACCCCGGGACCTATTACGCCCGGCTCTATATCGACGACAACGACAACGGGGCCTATGACACAGGCAATCTCGCCGACCACCGGCAGCCCGAGGAGGTGTATTACTACAACAAGAAAATCACACTCAAGCGCAATTTCACGGCCCGCCAGTCGTGGGATATCTACGAGCATCCCCTCGACATGCAGAAACCGATGGATATCAAGAAAAACAAGCCCAAGCTGCGTCCCGACCAATCGCCTCAGCAACAGGAAGATCAGGATGATGATGAGGAGGAACTGTACACCGACCCCTACCTCAAGTATGGTTTCCCGCGATAATTATTGAACAGCCACGATAGTGTCGGTCGACAGATACCAGAGATAGCCCGTCACGTTGTCAAACCCCATCGATTTGAGCAGGTTGATGTATTCCACCACCTGTGTCTTGTGGGTGTTCAACTGCTTTTCACCGGTTTTGTAGTCAATCACGATCACCCCTCGGTCGGGGGTCCAGACCACGCGGTCGGGGCGGCGCCATGTCGTTTTGTCTTCAATCCTGATGTTCTCGATGTTTCTCTCGGTCAAGACGCGGGTAAAACCCTCAAACCAGTGGGCAACATCTTCACGCTCAAGCCTCGACGAGAGAAATTGGAGGATCCCGGCGGCCTCGGTTTCCTCGACCGCGCCGCGTTGCACCATGGTTCTGACCGCCTTGGGGAGATCGTTTCTGTGTCGTGTGGCCGAGAGGATATCGTGAATGAGAATACCGCGCTCGCCGGCCTCGCTCAGATGGCGGGAATCGTCGAGGCGCGTGTCGGCCCAGATGTCGGCCCGGTCGCTGCTGACGTAGGGCATCATGTCGCGCGACAGTCGCGGCTGCAGTGCCGTGAGCGGTTTCTGATTTTCCATAAAGGACGGTGGCTCTCCAATCACCAGTCGCTCAACGTCTTTAAGCAGCGGTGGCTCCCCTTCGGGCTCGGGGAGGCCGGCATAAGGGAGAAGCTTGTCCGAGAGCGGGATGACCGGCTCGACGGCAAGCGGTTTCAAAGGGGCGCGCGCCGGGGTCCACTCTGCCACAGCCCCGGGGGTGGCCGAGGCGATGGCCTCGGCAAGATATCGTCCCATCGAGTTGCCGTTTTTGTAGGCATAGACAACGAGGGCATCGACAGCGCGCGTGAAGGCTACATAGATCACGTTCAGCTCGTCGAGCAGCAGGTCGTTGCAGCGCTCGAGGTAGGCCTTGGCAAATGGGCCCGTGCTCATCCATTTGGCCGGCGTTATGGGCAGCAGAGGCGGGATAATCGTTTTGTCTTCAATCCATTCAAAACCGGCCGGTTCAAACCATTCGGGCGACTGAAAGTCGGGGACGGTTTTGCTGACAAACGGCACGATGACCCACCTGAACTCCAGCCCTTTTGACTTGTGGATGGTCATGACGCGTATTGCCTCGCTGTCTTGTGCGCCCGACACCAGGTAATCACACCCGATGGTGTCCCACCAGTTGAGAAAGCTGCGCAAGTCGCTGCCAAACCGCTCGGAGTAGTCTATCACAAGGTCTTGAAACGCAGTGATGTAGAGGTTTTGTGTCTCAGCCGTCGACGGGTCGATGAAACGGGCTATGATGCGCTCGATGAGCGAGGGGAGGGTGAGGCACGTCATCGCCGCGACCTCGTCGGTCACCTCGTCGGCGAGAGAGTTCTCGGTGCTGTTTGACACAATCTCGAGAGCGGCCGTTATCGCCTCCCCTTCGTTGAGTCCCACCGACATGAAATACTCAAAGCGGTTTATCAGCGCCGCCACCCGCCGCGATGATATGTGTCGTTTTGACGAGGGCTCGTTGTGAGACGACAGATAACGCAAGATGCTGATAATCAGTCTTACCGCCGGCGACCCGGCTATCCCCATCGAGTCGTCGGAAACCACGCGCAGGTTGGGCCGGCCAAACTCCTGTTTATGCTCGATGAGGGTGTTGATGACATCCTGTCCTTGCCGGCGGGTGCGAACGAGGATGGCGATGTCGACCGGCCGATATCCTTGGGCAAAGGCCAGCTTGACGTCGTAGATCAGCTGACTGAGGACAACCTCTTTGAAACGGGTAGCCCCTTTTTTTGAATCGCCGTCGATGAGTGTCGCTTTCACATAGCCGTGTTTGCCGGCGTTTTTAGACGCAATCGGTTGAACCACACTGTCATAGACGAGTCCTTGCCCCAACTGCCGCCCCATGAGGTGAAACACGGTGTTGTTAAACTGAACAACCTCAACCGAGCTGCGCCAGTTGGTGTTGCCCTCAAGAGAGTCGTTCAGAGGCTCCGACCGGTCGGGAAACTGATGGTGAAGGTCGTGCAGCAACCGGGGGTCGCTGTCGCGGAAACGGTAGATGCACTGTTTCTCGTCGCCTATCACAAGGTTGTCGTTAAGGTCGCTCAGGCTCTCGGCTACCAGTGGCTTGAGGTTCTTCCATTGCACCTGTGAGGTGTCTTGAAACTCATCAATCAGAAAATGGTCATACCACTGGCCGATGCGTTCATAGACAAAGGGGGCGTCGTCATTGCCGATGATGCTGCTCAGCAGGGTGCCGGTGTCGCTGAGCAATATCATGTCGTTGTCGACACGAAACTGCTCTATGTTGTCGTAGACGCGCCCAAGCAGTCCCAGCACAAACAGATTGGCCGACACGTTCTTGAGCATCACACAGTTGTCGACCACGTCGACATAGCTTTGCATGGCCTTCAGGGCCAGGTCGCGCAGGGTGCCGTCGGCTGCGAGCCCCGCCTTGCGGCCCGCCGCGCTGAGAAAATTCTTTTCATAGTCGGCAACGACTTTGGTCGCCGTCGCGCCGGGGCTTTTATAGTTGGCCGCAATCATGTTTCGGAGCGTCGACGGCACGTAGTGGTTTATGAGCCATCCCGAGCCTTTCTCGCCCAGATTGTTGGCCGTGAGATAGTTCAGAGCCTCGGTGGCGGCGTCGCGCGCGGTGTCGATAAATCCGTTGTGACGCCGGGCAAGCTCTTCAGTGAAACGTGTGATGCGCTCGGGGTCTTTGAGATACTCCATCAGGGCCTCGTAGGCCTCCATGAAGTCGTCGTCGCTCACGTCGCGTATAAAGTTTATCAGCGAGGCGTGAACTCCCGAGGCCCGGTTGAACAGATTGAATGTTTTCCCCTCATTGATTTTTGACTCCATGAACCGGTAGATCCAGTCGCCCAGCTGGCGATGGGAGCGGCGTGAGGCCTTGTCGGCCGAGGCCTCGTGGTTGAAGTTTGAAATCATGCGGTTGACACCATAGTCGATGGCAACCTTGTTGTCAAGCTCGATCTCATAGTTGCCCGAGAGCTCGGCCTCGTGGGCAAATGTTCTGAGCACCATTTGAAAGAATGAGTCGATGGTGCTGATGC
Organism: uncultured Muribaculaceae bacterium; assembly: GCA_964394205.1. Lineage (GTDB taxonomy): Bacteria > Bacteroidota > Bacteroidia > Bacteroidales > Muribaculaceae > HGM05190. The sequence goes on from CAYMVS010000020.1 coordinate 24,733, forward strand.
TGAAATAGTTGAAATCAAACAGAATTGAGTTCAGGGCCAGGTCGGCGGCTTGCGCGATTTGTTGAGGGGAGCATCGGTAGAGCCTGACGAGGTCGTCGATATAGGGGCTCGGCTCGTGCCAGTCGGGCTCGCGGCCGGCAAGGACCGCCAACTCGTGGAGTATGCGGTTTTTCATCTCCTCGGTGGCCTTTACGGTGAACGTTATGGCCAGGATGTGGCGATGGGCCTCACGGGGGTTGAGGTTAAGCCGATAAGAGCCTGAGGCACTGTCGTGGGTGCCAAGCAGCATGCGTATATATTCAAACGCCAGGGTGTAGGTTTTGCCTGAACCTGCCGATGCTTTATAGATGTTCAGCATAGAGAAATCAGCGGGGGGTGGGGGAGAGGTGGTGGAGATTGAGGCTCTCAGCCTTTGACGGTGAAGCCGAGCGAACGGAGCAGCGGTATCACCTGCCGGCGGCAGTCGCCCTGAATGAGTATCTCACAGTCGCGGTGAGAGCCCCCGGTGCCCAGTTGTCGGCGCAGGGTGGAGGCTGTCTCCTTGACCAGGGCGAGGTCTTGGTCGGTCACTCCCGGGAATCCCTCGATGAGGGTGGCCACTTTGCCGGCGCGCCCCTTGGTGGAGCGGCTCACGGTCAGGGTGACAGGAGCCGAGGGGGCGGCGGGGGCGTCATCGGCCGGCCCGGGGTCTGTGGCGCCAGGGGGGAGGGTGTCGCGCAGGGCGTTGAGGCTGTCGCGCCAATCAGTCATGGTCGTGGTGGTCGTTTGGGTCAATGTCGATATCGTCGGGAAAGTCGGGCAGCGAGTCGGCCATCTCACTGTCGATGCTGTCAAGGCCGGGTATCTCATCGTTGTGGTTGAACATGCTGACGATGGCGTTGAGCAACACGACATTTTTTTGCTGGTCGACCGGCACCGATGAGTAGAACAGTGTCGCCGAGTCGGGGTCGAGCTTCATGGCTTTGATCCAGCAAGTGGCCGCGTGGGTCGCGTCGGTGCCGTCGTCGGCCTTGTCGGTCAGTTGCATGAACAGCATCGACAGCCTCGCAAATTGGGTTGCCGATAGCTGAGCCTCATGTTTGGTCATCAATGAGTTGCAGATAGCCTGGGCGCTGCTGTACTCGCCGGCGGCTATGGCTTGGTCGGCCGCGTCGAGATCGGCGTTTGCGTCAAACCCAGAGCAGGCGGCGGTGAGAAAAATCGCCGTGGCGGCGGCGATACAAGATATCAGGTTGTGTAGTTTCATGGTCGGTTAATTGGCGTTTACACGGCGGTGAAGGGCAAAGTTGATGCCCTTGTTCTCTATCTCGAGGGTGATGTCATTGTAAGACACAATTGAATAAGATACGTGCTCGGGCACCTTTGCGATGAGAGTGCTGTCGCCTTCCCATGTTATCTTCTTGGGATTGAGGTCGATGACCAACGAGTCGTCTTCAACATTCCATTTGCCCTCGACGCTGTAGGTCACCACCCCCGGCTTGATGGCCGTCATGACACACGAGCCGTCGCCGTTGAGTTTCAGGATCGGCTCGCTGTAGCTTATCTCCTGGATATAATAGTCGCCAACCATCTGTTTTGCACGGCTTGACAGGTGGTTGCACGCCGTCAGGGCGATGGTGGCAAAACAAAGTAAGATTATTTTTTTCATGATGTCTCGGGTGAAAAAGATGCACAAAATTACGAAACTGTTGCCAAACCGTCAAGACATTTTGTCGTTTTAAGCCTTTTTCATTACTTTTGCATCAAAAAGAAAAGGAAATGAACAGAGCTGTCAGTTTTATCATAATGGTGGTGACTCTTGCCGTGTCGTCCTTTGGGCAGGGCACCGATGGCCGCTACATTATTATATCAAAGGCCGACTACACGCTGACTCTCTATGAGGCCGACGGGACGCCGATTTTCACCACGGTGTGCTCGGTTGGACGCAATATGGGCGACAAGCAGCGTGTTGGCGACAAGCGCACACCCGAGGGGACATTTGAAATCGGGTCGATCGAGGATGCCAGCGTGTGGCATCACAACATACGCGACGGTCGCGGCTCTGTCGGCGGCGTCTATGGCCCTTACTTCATGCGCCTGCGTGTGCCCGGCAACAACTCGATAGGCATCCACGGCACGCTCTTCAACGAGACTATGGGCACGCGCGCCTCGCTGGGGTGTGTGCGCCTCCAGGACGAGGAGTGCCTGCGCCTGCGCGGCATGATTCACATCGGAACAAAAGTGACCGTGCTCCCCGAGGGGGTCCACAACGACAATATTCTCCCTATTGTGGTGCCACAGCTGGCCTCACCCCATCATCCCACCAATCCTAACATCGAGGTTGAAGAATGAACATTCAGCGCCCGTTGACCAACGACCTTGTTCGCCGCCCCGACCTGTGGCAGCTTCTGTTGCGCGTGTCAAGCGACACGCTCGACGTGTTGTTGTACTCGCCGGTCGAGAACAATACGCTCATCTACCGGCCGATAGAGTTTGGTCACGACGAGCGCGGAGCGATGGCCGCGATGCAGGAGGCGGTCTATGACAACCCTGTGTTGCTCAACGATTTCGGCAAAACAACGGTCATCGTGGAGACGCGGGCCGCGCTCCCCATCCCGGCCGGAATCGAGTCGGTTGACAGCCGGGAGCTGCTTTTTGAGACAGCGTTTCCGGGCTTTGACGGCGAGTTGATTGACAATGAGCTCGGTGCGGTCAACGCCTCGGTCATCTTCGGGGTCGACAGAGATTTGGCGGCCTTTGTCGAGCGTACCTTTTTCGGCGCCCGCGTGATGCACCACCTCGTGCCGCTTTGCCGCTATTTCATCGCCTCGGCGCGACGGGCCAACGGGCCCCGTGTTTATGCCAATCTGCGCCAAGGCTCGGTTGACATCATTGCCGTCGACCACGGCCGGTTGCTGATTGTCAACACTTTTGACTTCAAGACACCTCTCGATGCGGTCTATTACATCCTGGCGTGTTACCATGTCGCTGGCCTTGACATGGTCGAGACCGAGCTTCACATATCGGGCAATCAGACCGTTCGCGACGAGATTGTCCCCACCCTGCGCGATTATATCGGCTCGGTGATGCCGGTCATCTTCCCCTCGACAATGTTTAAGGCGGGCAAGGATGCCATGAAAGCACCGTTTGACCTCATAGTTCTACCCTTATGCGAATAATTTCAGGCAAATACGGGCGTCGCCGGTTTGACGTCCCCACCAATATCTCGGCCCGGCCAACAACCGATATGGCGCGTGAAAACATTTTTAATGTGATCACAAACCGTGTTGACCTTGAGGGTCTTGATGCTCTCGACCTTTTTGCCGGGACAGGAGCGGTGTCTCTCGAGCTGCTCTCGCGCGGTTGCAACACGGTGACATCGGTCGAGAAAGCGGCGGTGCAGTCGCGGTTTATCGCCAAAGTGGTCAAAGAGCTCGGCGCCGGGGGGCACACCCTGGTGCGCGGCGATGTGTTCAGGTTTCTTGGCTCGGCGCGCCCCGCCGGCTATGATCTCGTCTTTGCCGACCCTCCCTACGACCACCCGCGGTTTGCCGAGATTCCCGGTCTCATCCTTGACTCAGGCATCATACGTCCCGGCGGAATGTTGATTATGGAGCACTCATCGCGTCACGATTTCTCATCACTGCCCGGGTTTGTCGATCATCGCTCCTACGGCAGCGTCAATTTCTCACTGTTTGAAATAGAATAGACTGATGGCAACGGTAAAACCCAAAAAAGCTCTGGGTCAACATTTTCTGACCGATTTGAATGTCGCCCGCCGCATCGCCGCGACCTTGACACCCTTTGTTGGCACGCCGGTGATAGAGGTCGGGCCCGGCATGGGGGTGCTGACCCGGTTTCTTCTCGAGGAGGGACACGACGTTGTGGTGGCCGAGGTCGACACCGAGAGCGTCGACTATCTCAAAGCCAACGTCAAGGCTCTGGAGGGGCGCATAATCGAGGGCGACTTCCTGCAGCTTGACCTCGACACGGTTTTCCCGGGTGATGGAAAGTTTTGTGTGATAGGCAACTATCCCTACAATATCTCGTCACAGATTTTCTTTCACGTGCTCGACTACCGCGCCCGGGTGGCGTGTTGCTCGGGCATGGTGCAGAAGGAGGTCGCCGAGAGGCTCGCGGCAGCGCCCGGCACTAAGGCCCGCGGGATATTGAGCGTGCTTCTCCAGGCATGGTTTGACATAAAATACCTTTTCACGGTGCCCCCGGGTGTGTTCAACCCGCCCCCCAAGGTCAACAGCGGTGTCATCATCATGACCCCCAACGGGCGGTCTGGCTTGGGTGCCGATGAGCGACTTTTCAAAACGGTTGTGAAAACCACTTTCGGCCAGCGGCGCAAGACCATACGCAACAGCATCCGCCCTCTGCTCAAGCCCGGCGCCCCGCTTCCCGACAGCCCGCTCCTGGCCATGCGCCCCGAGCAGCTGAGCGTCGACGACTTCATCACATTAACCAATCTCATCAGGTAGTCAAATGAAAGAGTACACATCGGAATATCTGCACCACATACGTGACATCATCGCGGCTCAGGACGAGCCGGCGGCACGTCAGCTTCTGGCCGACCTCCACCCGGCCGACATTGCCGATCTCTATCAGGAGCTCAACCTCAAGGAGGCCGAGTTTCTCTACAAACTGCTTGACGACGATGTGGCCGCCGACGTGCTCATGGAGCTTGACGAGGACGACCGCCGCAAGCTGCTCTCGACGATGCCTGCCGAGAAAATCGCCCGACAGTTTATCGACCACCTCGACACCGACGATGCCGTCGACATCATCCAGGAGCTCGACGAGGACGACCGCGACGAGATCCTGTCCCACATCGACGATGTGGAGCAGGCCGGCGACATCCTCGACCTGCTGAAATATGACGAGGACACCGCCGGCGGCTTGATGGGCACCGAGATGATTGTGGTCAACGAGAACTGGAGTATGCCCGAGTGTATCAAGCAGATGAGGATGCAGGCCGAGGAGATGGACGAGATTTACTATGTCTATGTCGTCGACAACGACAACCGTCTGCGCGGTATTTTGCCGCTTAAAAAGCTTATAACCCACCCCTCGGTGTCAAAGATAAAGCACGTGATGGAAGAGGACCCAGTCGCCGTGAAAGCCGACACGCCCATCGACGAGGTGGCCCTCGACTTTGAGAAATATGACCTCGTGGCGATGCCGGTGGTCGACTCGATAGGACGCCTGTTAGGACGCATCACGGTCGACGACGTGATGGACGAGGTGCGTGAATCGAGCGAGCGTGACTACCAGTTGGCGTCAGGTATCTCGAGCGATGTGGATGCCGACGACTCGGTGTTTGCCCAGACCAAGGCCCGCATACCATGGCTGCTTATCGGCATCGCCAGCGGCATCCTGGCCTCACTCATTCTCAGTGGTTTTGAGAATCAGCTCGAGGCTGTCACGGCGCTCGCGCTATTCATTCCCATCATTGGCGGTACGGGCGGTAATGTGGGCGTACAGGCCACGGCCATCGTGGTTCAGGGTCTTGCCAACGGTACGCTCGAAATCAAGCAGTTTGCCTCTCAGCTTGGCAAGGAGGTGCTTATCGGTCTGCTCAACGCCACAGTGTTGGGCGGCGTGATATTCCTGTACAACCTCATCATGCTCCCCAATGACTTTGCCGTCACCATCTCGGTAGCGTGCTCACTGTGGGCAGTCGTGATGTTTGCCACGATACTCGGCACTGTGGTGCCGCTCACGCTCGAAAAGCTGAAGATTAACCCGGCCCTTGCCACCGGCCCCTTTATCCAGATTTCCAACGACATCGTGGGTCTGATACTCTATGTCAACATCGCCAAGATGTTCCTGAGAATGTTGGCATAACCTATTGGTCTGCAATATGAAACAACTGTCAGCCATCTGGACCGCATTCTTGCTCGCGTTGTCGTGTGTTGTCGCGGCCCGGACGCCGTCGACGACTCCCGTGCTCGAGTATGTTATGCAATTGCGCGTCACGTGTGACACCGCGTTGTCGGTCGGTGCCACTTCGCGCGGGCAACGTCTCACCATCCCTATTACCGGCGGCAGTTTCAGCGGACCCTTGATCAAGGGCGAAGTGCTGCCCGGTGGAGCCGACTTTCAGCTTTACCATCCCGACACTGGCCGCACTGATCTCGAAGCTCTCTATAACATACGCACCGATGACGGCGTGACAATCCATGTGCGCAATCTTGGCATCATATCAGGCAGCGGACCCGACACCTACTTTTTTACCACTCCCGTGTTCGAGGCTCCGGCCGACAGCCGCTATGCGTGGCTCAATGACGCAGTATACATCTGCCGTCCCGATGACGACGGCATGCCCGGTGGCGTGGTGCTGAATGTCTGGAAGGTTACTAATCCCTGACATCTGCGACGGGTGTATAAACCCGAATGGTTCAGAACGTGCAGGGTAGGGTGATGAGCTGGTAGTAGAGTGTGCGGGCAATGCGCTGATGGCCGGCATCGTTTGGGTGAAGCCGGTCTGTGTCAGCGTTATAGAAGTAGGGCGCATGCTCATCGTGAAGCGGATACAGGCCACACAGTGAGTTGAGGTCTATAACGGGAACAGCCCATATATTGCCGGCCTCGATGACCGCATTGACGTAGGCGTCCAGATACTCGCCACAGCGATTCGCATAATCTTCAGGCACTTGCCAGTTATGGTCATTGGCATAGAAACCGCTGCGGTGAATCGGAGTCAGCAACACTATCTGCTTGGTGGGGTATGTGCGTTTCAGTGAGTCAAGGGCGATATTGATGCGTCCCCGGTAAGTATCGGGATTCATGTCGGGTAGGCGGCGTTTGCGTAGTTCGGGTCTTTTTTCATATAAAAGTCCATACTCGACATTTTCAGTCTTTTCAACAAACCATTGGCCTATAGGTACGGCTTTATTGTAGTCGTTGGTGCCGATGAATATGATGATGGCGTCAACATCATTGCCGTGCTCCCATTTGAGTTTTGCAGTTTGGCGCGGTATGTCGTTCCATTCGCGTCCGCTGACGGCATAGACATAGGTTGTCATTCCAAGCCAGCCACCGAGAAAATCCCAGTATTTTTTCTGAGCCGCTGAGTTTGACGGGTCAGAAACCGAATCGCCGAAGAATGCCACTGTTGCATTTTGCCAGGGATGGATAATGTATTGTGCATTACCGCTTAGGGTTGCCGCGAGAAGCAGTAGGATTATGAGCTTTATTTTCATGAGAGAGTAGAAATTTCAGGTATGAGACTTGTTGGTAAAAGACAGGCGCCGCCACGACCGTGACAGCGCCCCTATGGTTTGTGAGTTACAGCGTGATGTGATTACTCGGCAGCCTTGGCGGGGTAACGGGCGTTGAGGCCGGTGACAATCTCCTCGGTGATGTCGAGGGCGGGATTGAAGTATTCGCCAATGTTCTTGACGAGGATAGCGTCATAGTGACGTGTCGAGTTATAGATGTTGAGGAAGTTGTTGATCGAGTCGATGAGCTGCTGCTGCTGGTTGGCGCTCTCGATGGCAGCCTCCTGCTGGAGGTTGGCGATGTAGCGCTGTGCCTGGTCATACTTGGACTGGAAGTTCTGCATGTCGGCGTTATAGCTCTGCTCGGTCAGATAGCCGTTGTTGCGAGCCTTTGACTCGATCTGCTGCTGCATGCGCTGCAGCTCGGCTGTCTTGGCGCGCTGCTCGCTCTCGATGTTGTTCTGCTTGGCGGCCATCACGTCGTTGAGGTCCTTGCAGAGCTGATACTGGCTCATTATCGAGTCGAGATTGTAGTAGCGTATGTTGGTGGTAGGCTCAAACGAGTCGCCGGTGGCAACTGGCGTTGTGGTCTCGGCTGTAGCCTTGGTTTCATTTTTGTCACCTGAGCAAGAAACAAGAATCATTGCAGCTGACAGGATTGCGAATGTAAGCTTTTTAATCATGAAATTTCAATTAAATTGAACTTGGTTTAATTTTGTTGACCCGTATATTGATGGGCCTGAGGTTATTTATTTGTTATTGTTTCTATTATAATGTTTTCTATGGTCGACCGGCGTCGGGGCCGTTGTCGTGTCGCGATGACATGTTATGCCTCGTTTCCTGAGCTCCGGGTTGTCACTGACGTGACCCGACGGGAATTTTGCCCCTTTGAACAGCAGCACTTTAAAGCTCAAAAGCAGAACGGCTACCGCCACTATGGCTATGCTCAGAAGCAACAGTTTCATAATCTATGCCATCGGTGACATCAACGGCGATGCACACATTTGTGATGCAAATATAAGAAAGTTGAAT
>CAYMVS010000021.1:0-32101 GCA_964394205.1 uncultured Muribaculaceae bacterium
CAGCATTAGGCGTTCTTGAATGTATTAAGTTTTATCGCTCAGTAACAGTCAATTATCGTCAATATAAATCATTGATAATCAGATAATTACTTGCCGATGCAGAAGCGGGAGAAGATGGTGTTGAGGATGGTGGAGGAGGGGATGTCGCCGGTGATGGCGGCGAGGTGGGCGATGGTCTCGCGCAGGTCTTGGGCGATGAGGTCGGCGGGGAGGAGGTCGGTGAGGCTTTGGATGAGCCGGCGGCCGGAGGTGGCGGCGGCGGCAAGGGCTTGGGCGTGGCGGACGTTGGTGACGATGATGTCGCCCTCGGTGCATGTGTCGGTCATCTGTCGGGCGCTGTCGATGAGTGTCTGGGTGAGGGTGTCGAGTCCGGCGCGTGTCAGTGTGGAGAGGGGTATTGTGTTGGAGGGTGGGGTGGCCGTTGTGTCGAGGAGGTCGATTTTGTTGCTGACGGCGATGACCCGCGGGGGGAAGTCGGGGCGGGCTTGGACGGCTCGCTCGACATGGGCGGCGATGGTGGGATCGGAGGGGGAGGTGACGTCGTTGATTTGGATTATGATGTCGGCGCTGTCGAGGGCGCGCAGCGAGCGCTCGATGCCCTGTCGCTCGATTGTGTCGGTGGCGTGGCGTATGCCGGCGGTGTCGATGAAGCGGAACTCGAAGTCGCCCAGGGTGATGGTCTCTTCGATGGTGTCGCGGGTGGTGCCGTGTATGTCGCTGACGATGGCCCGGTCGTCGCCAATCAGCGCGTTGAGCAGCGATGACTTGCCGGCGTTTGTCGGGCCGACAATGGCGACGGGTATGCCGCGTCGGATGGCATTGCCGGCGTTGAATGAGCGGTGCAGCCGGTCGATTTGGGTCGTTACGTCTTTGGCGATGTCGAGCAGTTTTTCGCGTGAGGCAAATGTTACATCTTCTTCGCTGAAGTCAAGCTCGAGCTCGAGGAGCACCGATAGCTCGAGGAGCGATTGGCGCAGGGTGTTGAGCCGGTCGGAGAAGTGGCCTCTCATTTGTGATGAGGCGAGGCGATGGGCTGCACGCGAGCGGGCGGCGATGATGTCGGCGACGGCCTCGGCGCGGGCGAGGTCGAGACGGCCGTTGGTGAAGGCGCGACGTGTGTATTCGCCCGGCTGGGCGAGCCGGCAGCCTTGGCGAACGAGCAGGCTGAGCAGCTGGCTCTGGATGTAGGGTGAGCCGTGGACGCTTATTTCAACGGTGTCTTCGCCGGTGAATGAGTGTGGGCCGAGGAAGAGGGTGACTACAGCCTGGTCGAGGAGGTCGTCGGGTTGGTCAGGGTCTATGATGTCGCCTAAATGGGCTGTGTGGCTCTTGAATTGGTCGAGGGGTTTTGCTCCATGGAAGATGCTGCCGACAATCGGGATGGCATCGGGTCCGCTGACGCGAATGACGGCGATGCCGCCCACGCCGGGAGGTGTGGAGATGGCACAGATCGTTTGGTCGGACGTGGTCATTTCAGTCTGCTCCATTGATTGAAGTTACATTGGCTTTCAAGCTGATTCTCTATGCTGTCGGGGAGGGCCGAGAAGAAGTCATAGCCGGTGATGCGCTCGACCTCGTCGATTGTCATGGCGCATTTTTGCATTCCTCCGGGGTTGTCCTCGCTGTTGTTGAAGATGAACCCGATGCCTCGCGGCGGATTGGCGTAGGGCGAGAGGACTACTTTGAAGAATCGTTGGGGCACCTTGACACCGGTGATGCCGATATGGGCCAGCGCTGGCTCGTTGGGCACCGGACCGCAGATGATGTAGACGGCGCTGTCAGCCTCGGCCCTTGCACGGCATTTTTGCTCAAGTTTGTTCCACGAGGCGCGGTTGAGGGTCTGGTTCTGGGGAACGACATTGGTCATGTAGAACGATTCTTCCATTGCTTTACGGCTCCATTTCATGTCGCCGGCGGGGGCCATGTGACCGCGGTCGTAGCCCGAGTTCTTGTAGTCGTCGGGGTGGGCTGAGCCTTTGACGTTGGTGTCGGGGCGGAATGTCTTTGCGCGCCCTATGTTGCCGTTGGCCTCGGTGGCTGTCAGCTCCCATGCGACCCAGTTTGGTATGTGGTCTTGCTTGTTGAAACTTACGGTCATGCCGAAGTATTCAACCAAGTGGGAGGGGAGTCCCTGAGGGTTGACCACTTTGAGCAACCGGCGCGAGGATGGGATTATCGAGCTGTCATACTCGGAGCTGTTGACTATGCTGCATCCCATCAGCAGTCCGAGCAGCGGGAGAAGCAGACAGTGCAGGGTTTTCATTTTTTTCATTTTATGGTGTCGTTGATTATTTTGGAGATGGCCACGACATCGGGCGTCGATGTGCCGGGGCCGATTGGTAGAGAGATGATTGAATTGGCCAGGCGCTCGGCTACCGGCATGCTGTATCGACCCAACTGGTCGGCATAGCATGGCTGGCGGTGAGGGGGCACGGGGTAATGGACATCGGTCCCGACTCCTTGTCGGGCCAAAAGCTCACGGTAGCGGTCGCGCTCTTCGGCATCGACCCGGATGACAAACTGGTGCCACACGTTGTCGCAGGGGGTTGACGAGAGCTCGGGCAGGGCGACGGCCGGTGTTGTGATGTTGTTGCAATAGGCCACGGCGCGGTCAAAGCGGCCTCCGTTTTCAATGTCGATGTTGTCAAGCTTGACTGCAATCATGGCGGCCTGAATGGGGTCGAGCCTTGAGTTCAGCCCTTTGTAGATGTTGTGATATCGGCGGTCGCTGCCATAGTTGGCAAGGGCTCTGACGGTCTGTGCCAGCTCGGGGTCGTGGGTGGTGACGGCGCCGGCATCTCCTAAGGCCCCGACATTTTTTGTGGGATAGAAGCTGAAGGCGGCGGCATGGCCCAGCGAGCCGGTTGGCGTGGTGTCAAACAATCCTTTGACGGCCGAGCGGGCGCCCAGGGCCTGGGCGTTGTCTTCGATGACGATCAGGTTGTGGCGACGGGCCACGTCGACCAGTCGTTGATCCCACGCCACGCGTCCATACAGATGAACTGTCACCAACGCCTTTGCCCGGGTTGTGTTGACGGCATCGTCGAGCAGCGACGTGTCGATATTCATTGTCGACGGGTCAACATCAACCGGCACCGGTGTCAGCCCGGCCTGTGACACTGAAAGAAACGTGGCGATGTAGGTGTTTGCCGGAACCAGGACCCGGTCGCCCCGGTCGAGCCGTCCCATCTCGATGTAGGCCAGCAGGATGAGTCTCAGGGCGTCGAGCCCGTTTGCGACACCGATGGCATGGGGCGCATGAACCAGAGCCGAGAGCCGATCTTCAAAAGCTTTCACCTCGTCGCCGCCTATGTAGCGGCCCGAGTCGATCACCCGACAGGCAGCCTCTTTCAGCTGCTCAAGGTAGGGGCGATTGGAGTCGGCGAGGCTGAGGAAAGGGTATTTCATAGTTTGGTTGCTGTCAGTTGGAGAAATTGATTGTAGTCGCGGACGTAGTCGTCGGCGTCATATTTGCATGAGGCCAGGGCCAGGCACACGCTGCCCGAGGTGAAATTGCCGATCGTCCGCCAGATGCCGGCCGGGATGTAAAGGGCGCGGTAGGGGCGGTCGAGGTGGAATGTCAGGCGGCGGTGTCCATCATCGACGGTGACATCAAAGGCCCCGGTCACAGCTATTATGAGGCGCTGCTCGGAGTGGTGGGAGTGACCTCCGCGCTCGGCATCGGCCGGCACGTCAAACAGGTAATAGACTCGGTGGATGTCAAATGGCAGCGGCGGGGTGTTCTGTATGGCCGTCAGGCTGCCGCAGGCGCCCGGCAGAGCCTGTCGGGGGAGTGTCATGACGCGGCAGGCGTCGACGCTTGAGCGGGAGTGGGCGTTTGGGTCAGTCATCGTCGGCAGGGTCAAGGGTTGAAGAAAGAATGAGCGCCACCGAGTTTGACGAGGTGTTGGTCAGCGCCACCTCGGCCCGCGAGGGGATAAACAGAGCCATGTAGGCACGGTTGAGGTGGTGTGAAGAAGTGACCTTGTCGGTGGTCGTTACCTTCACGTCAAACGAGCCTGCCAGTGGCAGAATCACCCTCAGGCGGTCGTCGATAGTGGAGAGGGACACCGCCGAGTCGGCCGGCAGGTCATACATCCAGCTGACATGCCTGATGGCAAATGGCACCTGGTCGTCATCCTGGACGAAGCTGAGGTTGCCCCGGGGATCACAAAACCGAGGCATCTCGATTATGTAGGGTCTGTCAAGAGTGGTGTTCATCTTTTCTTGGAAAAAAAGTTTTCAGAGCAGAGAGTCCTGATTTTTTTTCAATCGGCGTCCCGGTCTTGATTTTGCAAGCTGTCCCATCCACATGGCTGTCGTCGGGCCGATTTCCATACCGGCAAAAGTAATGAAAAATCGGACAAGCACAAAATAAAAAGCGGACGCGACCCTGAGTCGGGCGACATCCACTTTTGATGGTTGAGCGGCAGGTCTGCCGATTACTTTTTCACTACGCGACGCTCTTTGATACGAGCTTTTTTGCCGGTGAGTTTGCGCAGATAGTAAAGCTTTGCACGGCGCACTTTGCCATATTTGTTCACGGTGATTGAGTCAATGAAGGGTGACTCGATGGGGAAGATACGCTCAACACCAATGTTGTCGCTCATTTTGCGGACGGTGAAACGTTTCTTGTTACCCTCGCCTGAGATTTTGATGACAACGCCGCGATACTGCTGGATACGCTCTTTGTTACCCTCTTTGATGCGGTAGGCAACGGTGATGGTGTCGCCGGGGTTGAACTCGGGGTGCTGTTTGCCGCTGGCAAAAGCCTCCTCGGCAATCTTAATCAGATCCATTACTTGAATGTAATTTAAATGGTTAACAATCACCGCAATATGGCTACGCTGCAAGGTCGTGCCAGAGATTACGGCCATAATTCGGGCACAAAGTTAGCGCTTTATTCCCATCTGTGCAAACATTCGGCCGTTTTTCTAAAAAAATCTTTTCAGGCAAAACCCTGCACTGATGGTTGACAGAGGCGCGCCAGGACAATACAGGTGTTGGCCGAGCTTTCAACGATGTGGACGTCAACATCTGCCGCCGGCTGTCCCGCCAGCCCGACGCTGACAGTGCCGCCGGTTGTCGACAGGGGGAGCGGCATGTCGATGAGTGTCGTCCCGTGAACGGTGGGGACGGCTTTAAAGATGGCCTCCTTTGCCGCCCATGCTCTCAACAGCAGTTGAGACGAGTTGTAGAGCTCGGCCTGGGGCGGGGTCAGAAACCGCGAGGCGACTTTCATCAGCGAGTTGCGCCAATGCTCGATGTCGACGCCTACCGGAGTGTCGTCATCGACCGCGATCACTACCTCGCGGCAGCTGTGGGAGATGGAGATGAACGGCAGGGGCAGCTCGTCGGTGGTGTCGGTGTAAGCCAGACGTGGAGCGCCGTCGCTGTCGTGCTCGAGGATGACGCGTGGTCCGAAGATTTCAAGAAGCATCGCGCCAACGGTCTCCTGCTCGCGGCGCCGCGAGAGGGCGCCCTCGCCGTCGCCGACATCCTGCCTGAGGTCGGCGCGGTAGATGGTGGTAGACCCGATGATAATGGTGTTCATGAGGCGCGCAGGGTCTTGAGTAGGTGGACAATGTCGCGCCCCACGGCGTCAACGTAGGGTTTCACCGAGTCGCCCGTCTCGTTGATGTAGTAAGCCCCGGTTATGACAAACCGTTGATTGGTCGCTATAAACTGAATCGGGGTTACCACGGGGCTCATCGATTTTATTATCTGACAGTTCCACCCGTCATGGTTTTCAAATTCGGTCACTTCGGCCTCGTTCCCGCCAAGATTGAGCGCGATGCGCTCGACGCGGTTGTCGAGCACCTGCTGGCGGGTGGCGTCGGTGACGGGGGTGACGGTGGTGTAAATCACCGACCCGTTGCAGTAGGTCGGATAAATAATGTTGAGCCACGACGAGTTGTCTTTGGCCGGAGATATCGAGTCGACCGTGGCCACGTTGACCTCAAGGGCAAGCCCGTTGAGGGAAAGGGGACGGTACAGGCTGTCGGCCACGACGAGACGCGGGTAGGCGCGTTGGCGGGGCACCGCCGCCGTGTTGTCGCCGCTACATGAGCAGGCAAGGGCGAAGGCCGAGACAGCCGGGAGAATCAGGGACAGCGCTCTCATCCGACCTGCTCGTTGGGCATCACTTTTACGCGCACGCTCGTGATGCGGTGATTCTCGATGTCAAGCACCAGAAAACGACACCGGCCATAGACAATCGACTCTTTCTCTTTGGGAAAGTCACCTTTGATGTTGAGCAGCATCCCCGCGAGGGTCTCACAGTCATCGGTCACGTCGCTGTAGTCCTCCTCGTCAAGGTCGGTGATTCTGAAAAAGTCGGTCAGCTCTGTTCGTCCCTCAAAGATGAAGGTGTCGTCGGGGAGGCGTCGGTAGGTCTTCTGATCTTCGTCATACTCGTCGTTGATGTCGCCCACAATCTCCTCGAGCACATCTTCAAGGGTCACCAATCCCTGGGTCCCGCCAAACTCGTCGATCACCACAGCCATGTGGATGTGGCGGCGGCGGAAGTCTTCAAGCAAGTCGTCGATCATGCGGTGTTCAGGCACATAATATGGTTCGCGCAGCAGCTTGTGCCAGTCGACCCCTTGCCGTTTGTCAGGGTCGATGTAGGGCAAAAGGTCGCGGGAGTAGAGCACTCCTTTGATGTCGTCGGTGCTCTCGCCATAGACCGGCAGTCGCGAGAAACCGCTTTCAATCACCGTCTCGAGCACCCGGTCAAAGCCGCTTTCATAGTCGATGGCCGTCATGTCGACGCGTGGTGTCATGATCTCGGCCACCGTGCGGTCGCCAAATTTCAATATACCCTCAAGCATCTCCTTGTCGTCGCCGGCGGCCACCCTTGTTATCTCGAGCGCCTGTGAGAGATCGTCGGTTGTCAGGTTGCCATCCTCGCGGCTCACCACTTTGTTGAGCACCGATGTGCTCCTGACCATGATTGAAGACAGCGGGTTGAAAATCTTTATCATAAAGCCGATGCCGCCGGTGGCCATGCGCGCCCATCTGAGCTGATTGCTGTTGGCATATAGCTTGGGCAGGATTTCACCGAAGAGCAATATTAAAAAGGTGAGCAGGACGGTCTGGAGCACAAAGCTCAACACCACCGACATGTTTTGAAATATCGGCCCGAGCGCAAAATTCAGCAATATGACGATGGTCACATTAACAAGATTGTTGGCGATGAGAATGGTGGCGAGAAGGCGTTCGGGCTGGGAGACGAGCTTGAGTATTTTCTCGCCGCCCGTCATCTCCTCGAGCTCGTCGAGCTGAGATTGTGTCAGTGAAAAAAAGGCGATCTCGCTGCCCGAGATAAAGCCCGACAGCAAAAGGCAAACAGAGGCTATGATGATGGCAATAATCTGTCCTACAGGCAGAAACGAACCTGAAGGCGCGACAATCTCAAGAAACGGCAAAATGGCCGGTAAAGGGTCAAAGTCCAATTGGAGTATAATTTAAGTTTGTATTCACCGAGGGCCATAGCCCGGCGAAAGGAAAATTCTCTAACAGTCAACAAGGCTCCCCGTCAGGCTGGCGGAGCATCCTCATTGTGGGTCACAAAATTACAAAATCTTTGTAAACCGGCAAAAATTCCCCTCAATTTTTAGTTTCCGCAGGTTTAAGTCAAAGTTGCACGCAAAGTTGCAAAGATTAAATGAGAAAGTTTTGCTGATTATCGGGTTTTAATCTATCTTTGCACTTTGATAACATCATTTACAGTTAATTGAGAATGAAAATGGACCGTAAAGTCAGAGTCAGATTTGCACCTTCGCCCACAGGGCCTCTCCATATCGGCGGTGTCAGGACCGCGCTTTTCAACTATTTGTTTGCACGCCGCCACGGGGGCGACATGATTCTCCGCATCGAGGATACCGACTCGCGCCGGTTTGTTCCCGGCGCTGAAGAGTATATAAATGAGGCTCTTGGATGGCTTGGCATCAGGATTGACGAGGGTGTGAGAGAAGGTGGCGACTACGGTCCTTACAAGCAAAGCGAGCGCCGCGACATCTATCGGAAGCATGTTCAGGATCTTCTTGATGCAGGCAAGGCATACATAGCTTTTGACACGCCCGAGCAGCTGCAGGCGGCGCGCGAGGCTCAGCCCAATTTCCAGTATGACGCCTCGACGCGAGAGAAAATGTGCAACTCGCTGACGTTGCCCCCGGCCGAGGTGGAGCGTCTCATTGCCGAGGGGACTCCATACGTGGTCCGTTTCAAGATTGAGCCGGGCCAGGATGTTGAGGTCAACGACTTGCTCAGGGGAAAGGTGGTCATCAACTCCAGTATTCTTGACGACAAGGTGCTTTACAAGAGTGCCGACGACCTGCCGACCTACCATCTGGCCAACATTGTCGACGACCATCTGATGGAGGTGAGCCATGTGATACGCGGCGAGGAGTGGCTGCCGTCGGCGCCGCTTCATGTCCTTTTGTATGACGCTTTTGGATGGAGCGACACGCGCCCCGAGTTTGTCCACCTGCCGCTGTTGCTTAAACCCGACGGCAAAGGCAAGCTGTCAAAGCGCGATGGCGACCGGCTTGGTTTTCCTGTTTTCCCGCTCGAATGGCACAATCCCGAGACGGGCGAGGTGTCGTCGGGCTACCGCGAGGCGGGATATCTGCCTGAGGCTGTGGTCAACTTCCTGGCCTTGTTGGGGTGGAATCCCGGCGACGACACCGAGATGATGTCGATGGATGAGCTGATTGAAAAATTTTCGTTTGACCATTGCTCGCGTGCCGGGGCCAAGTTTGCCTTTGAGAAGGGGCGCTGGTTCAACCATGAGTATCTGCAGCGTCTCGACGACGCCCGGCTCGCCGATCTGTTCAAGCCTATTATGAAGGAATCGCTTGGCGTTGACCCGGCGATGTTTACCGACGGGTATATACAGCGGGCTGTGGCCATGGTCAAGAGCCGCATCAATTTTGTGGCCGACCTTGCCGAGCATGCCCGGTTTTTCTTTGTTGCCCCGACAAGCTACGACCCCAAAGCGGTCAAAAAACGTTGGAGCGCCGAGACCCCGGCTATTCTCACAGCGCTTATTGACAAGATTGCCGAGACCGGATCGGTGGAAAGCAAGTCCACCGAGGAGACTGTTCTCGCTTGGATAGCCGACAACGGCTACCACCTTGGCAATGTGATGAATGCCCTGCGGTTGGCAGTGGTTGGCGAGTGCAAAGGGCCTCACATGTTTGACATCATCGAGCTCATCGGGCTTGACGAGACCCGTCGCCGTGTCAACCGCGCTATAGAAAACATTGAGAGTCAGGCTTGATCAATCTATCCCTCTGTTGCCCATGAACCTGTTATATCAATTAGGCATCAATCTATACAGCAGTGTCGTGCGTCTTGTGTCATCGCGCCACACTAAAGCGCGTCAGATGATTGAAGGGCAGCGCCACACCCTGGAGCGTCTTGCCGAGCTTGACCGTGACAAAGGCCCGGGCGAACGCATCTGGATCCATGCCGCCTCGCTGGGAGAGTTTGAGCAGGGACGCCCGTTGATTGAGAAAATACGCGCCGAGCGTCCCGATGCCACCATCGTGCTCTCGTTTTTCTCCCCCTCGGGCATGAATGTGATGCACGACTATGACAAGGTTGACAAGGTGGTCTACCTGCCTTTTGACCTGAGGAAAAACGTGAGGCAGTTTCTTGACGCCCTGCGCCCGTCGATGGCCATCTTTGTCAAATATGAGTTTTGGGGCAACTACTTGAGTGAGCTCAAGCGCCGTCGGATTCCCACCTATCTCATCTCGGGCATCTTCAGGCCCGACCAGCAGTTTTTCAAACCCTGGGGCGGGGAGTTCAGAAAGATGCTCAGGTGTTTTGACCGGCTGTATGTCCAGAACGAGACTTCACGCCGGTTGCTCGCCTCGATCGGCATTAAAGATAATGTGGTTGTCAATGGCGACACTCGCCTCGACCGTGTGGCCCAGATTAAGGAGCGGGCTGTGGCCGACCCTCTGCTGGATGCTTTTGCCGAGGCTGCCGGCGTCGAAAACACGATTGTGGCCGGCAGCACATGGCCTGCCGATGAGACCAAACTGTTTCAATGGCTTGAATCCAACCCCCGTGTCCATGCCATCGTGGCCCCCCACGAGATGGACGACGAGCGTCTGGCGGCTCTCGTCGGCAGCCTTGGCCGTGGAACTTGGTTGCTGTCGAGACTGAGACAGCACTACGACACCACCGGCAGCTTGCCCGACCAGGGTGTCAGACACATTGTTATAGATTGTTTCGGACTGTTGTCGTCGCTCTACCGCTATGGGGCGGTCGCCTACGTTGGCGGTGGCTTTGGTGTGGGTATTCACAACATCAACGAGGCCGCCGTCTATGGCGTGCCGGTGATATTCGGTCCAAACTATAAGAAATTTCAGGAGGCAAAAGACCTCATCGCTGCCCGAGGGGCATTCGCCGTCGACTCAGCCTCACGGTTGGCCGAGGTGCTCGACACTCTTTTCGGCAACCCGGCGCTTGCCGCCGGGGCCGGGCGCGCGGCGGCAGCCTATATCGAGACAAGCCGTGGCGCCACTGATTTGATCTTCAAGGATTTGTTTGAGCGTTAAACAGATCTGTCCACTACTGAATGTGTTTCAAAATAGCTTGTTTATTTACACAATTACATTTTAAGCTCTCCATCAGAATCACGCCCCCCGTCATAAAAGACAAACCGGTTGCCACCCCGACAGGGGCGCGTGTCAAAACATTTGATTGACTCAATGAACAACAAGAAATCAAGACTTAACGAAATCGTAGAGATTTTGACTCACAACACCATTTCAAGTCAAAAAGAGTTGCACGAGAGCCTGTCGCGGCGAGGAATCTCGGTTACTCAAGCGACTCTTTCACGCGATCTCAAGCGGTTGAGAACCATCAAAGTAGCGGGCGAGCGAGGTGAGTACCGCTATGTGATGACCGGAGCATCGACCTGGACCGCCGGTGCCGAAGAGAGCATCACGGCCAACGCCGGGGGTGATGTCGGTGTAGCCGCCGGCAGCCCCCAGCAACCGATGTCGATGGTCATCTCGGGCAACATGATCGTGCTCAAAACCCGCAACGGCTTTGCCGGAGGTCTCGCCTACGATATCGACATGCTCGAGGCTCCATGTCTGCTCGGCACCATAGCCGGGGCCGATACAGTGTTTGTGGTTATCAGTCAGAACGCCAGTCCTTTGGAGATTGTCGAGGCATTGTCGTCGGTTGTCCCCCACGAGATACTTTCGCGTGCCATCAGATCATTGTGACAAAATCCGGTCCCCGTTTTTGTATATTTATTAGTATTTTTTGTAAGTTTGCAGAATGGAAAAAGGAGATAATGAAATTGAAGTGAGAGTGGCATCGGCGGCCGATGTCAAATATGTCGACACGATACTCGAGACCATAGAGGCCGCAGCCAAGGTGAGAGGCACCGGCATCGCCAAGCGCTCGCCCGACTATGTCAGGCAGAAGATGCTTGAGGGGAAGGCGGTTATAGCTCTCGACGGCGACCGCTTTGTGGGTTTCAGTTACATCGAGAGTTGGAGCAACCGCGAGTTTGTGGCCAACTCGGGCCTTATTGTTGACGACGCCTATCGCGGCCGCGGCATCGCCATGAAGATCAAGCGACTCATCTTTGACCTGTCGCGAAGACTCTTCCCCAACGCCAAGATCTTCTCGCTTACCACCGGCGCGGCTGTCATGAAGATGAATTTTGAGCTCGGCTACCGTCCCGTCACCTTTGACCAGCTGACTGCCGACGAGGCTTTCTGGCGCGGATGTCAGAGCTGTGTCAACTATGACATACTGCAGCGCAACGGTGGCTCAAAATGTCTCTGTGTCGGGCTGCTGTATGACCCGGCCGAGACCCGCTATCATCTGCCTTATCGACTTGTTGAAAAACTTAACGACACTAACGATTGACCTTCACCTATGGAACAGAAAAGAAAAGTGGTGCTTGCCTTCAGCGGAGGCCTTGACACATCTTTTGTATTGAAATATCTCACAGCCGGGCTTGGCTATGAAGTCTACACCGCCATCGCCAACACCGGCGGTTTCAGCGCGGCCGAGCTTGACGCCATCGAGAAGCGGGCTCTCGCTTTAGGGGCCCGCGAGCACGCCACGCTCGATGTCACCCGCCGTTACTACGACAACAGCATCCGCTACATGATCTATGGCAACGTGTTGCGCAACGGCACCTATCCCATCTCGGTGTCGAGCGAGCGCGTCTTCCAAGCCATCGCCATCATTGAGTATGCAAAGAAAATCGGGGCACAGGCAGTGGCCCACGGAAGCACCAGCGCCGGCAATGACCAGGTGCGTTTTGACATGACATTCCAGATACTCGCCCCCGAGATTGAGATCATCACGCCAACGCGCGACATGAACCTGACGCGCGACTATGAGATCGACTATCTCAAGAAACATGGATATGAGGCCGATTTCACCAAGATGGCCTACTCGATCAACAAAGGCCTGTGGGGCACAAGCATAGGGGGACGGGAGACACTCGTGTCAAACGAGACATTGCCCGAGGAGGCCTATCCGACACAGATGACAGCCACCGACACCCGTCGCGTCTCGATCGACTTTGAGCGCGGGCAGCTTGTGGCGGTCGACGGCCATCGGTATGACGACCCGATCGAGGCTATCCGTGCCGTCGAGGCCATCTGCGAGCCTTACGCCTTAGGGCGCGACATGCACGTGGGCGACACAATAATCGGCATCAAGGGGCGTGTCGGCTTTGAGGCCGGCGGCCCGATGGTCATCCTCGGGGCTCACAGGATGCTCGAGAAGCACACCCTCACCAAGTGGCAGCAATACTGGAAAGACCAGATCAGTGTGTGGTATGGCATGTTTTTGCACGAGGCCCAGTATCACGAGCCCGTGATGCGTGACATAGAGGCATTTCTCGAGTCGTCACAGGCCAACGTCACCGGCCGTGTGCTCGTCGACCTCAAGCCCTACCATTTTGTGACGGTTGGCGTCGAGAGCCCCTTTGATCTGATGAACAACTCGTTTGGAGAATATGGCGAGCAGTCAAAGGCATGGACACCCGACGATATCAAGGGCTTTACCAAAATACTTGGCAATCAGATGAAAATATATCACGACGTTTTAAACCGCAACAATAAACAATGATAAGAACCGGCATTATAGGCGGTGCAGGCTACACCGCGGGCGAGCTGCTGAGACTCTTGCTCAATCACCCTGATGTAGAGATAGCCTGGATCCAGTCGTCAAGCAACGCCGGCCGTCGGGTGACCGATGTTCACCAGGGTATCATAGGCGAGAGCTTCCACCGTTTCACCGACACCCCGGTGTGGGATGATGTCGATGTGGTCTTTCTCTGCATGGCCCATGGCGAGGCAAGAAAATTCCTGGCCGAAAATGATATACCCGAGCGGGTGAAAATAATCGACCTCTCGATGGACTTCAGGCACAACGACGGCTCCCACGACTTTGTCTATGGTCTGCCCGAGCTTAACCGCAAGCCGCTCGTGCGCGGGGCTGTCCATGTGGCCAACCCCGGGTGTTTTGCCACCGCCATCGAGCTGGCGCTCCTCCCCCTGGCAAAAGAGATGCACCTCGAGGGCGACATCAACGTCACAGCCATCACCGGGAGCACCGGCGCCGGGGTCAGACCGACCGCAACCACCCACTACTCGTGGCGCAACGACAACGTCTCGGTCTACAAACCGTTGACCCACCAGCACCTTGCCGAGATAAACGACACCCTGCGGCAGCTGCAACCGGGATGGGAGGGCAAAGTGAACTTCATACCGATGCGCGGCCCGTTCTCGCGTGGTATTCTCGCCGTCGTCTACCTCGAGTCGTCACTCGACGCCGACCAGGCCCGTCGCCTGTTTGAAGACTACTACAGCGACCACAACTTCACCTTTGTCACCGACAAAGCCCCCGACCTGAAAGATGTCGTCAACACTAACAAGTGCATACTCCACATCGACAAAATCGACGGCAAACTGGTCATCACCTCGGTTATCGACAATCTGCTCAAAGGAGCCGCCGGCACGGCAGTTCACAACATGAACCTGCTCTTCGGCCTTCAGGAGCGGGTCGGTCTTTTGCTTAAACCATCGGCATTTTAACATATTGAATATGAAAAGACTTCTCACAATCATCATGACCTGTATCGTAGGGTGTGCCGCCCTCGTGGCCTATGAACTCATCCCCATGATGGACATTTACAGCGGTCGATGGGGCTTTGCAACGCCAAGCGGATACATGGCCATCAAAGCCCGGTATGACAACGTGCGCAAATTCCGTGAGGGATTTGCCGCTGTCGAGCGCAACCACAAGTCGGGATTCATCAATCCCCAGGGGCAGATAGTTGTCAAAATCATTTATGACCAGGTTGAAGATTTCAACAACGGCTTTGCCATCGTCCGCAAAGGCAACAAGTGGGGTGCCGTCAACCGCACCGGCGAGGAGATTGTTCCTTGTCAGTTTGACACCCCCGGCGAGCTCAACAACCTCGTCCTCGAGGGCGACGGCAAGACAGTCACCATCAGGTCATCAACCCGCGAGGTGATAGTCACCAAATAGCCAGCCGAGCCCGATTCCATCCCCCCCTCCAAACCCTCGCCCGACCTGTCAAAAATCGGGCAAGGGCTTTATTGTATTACAGCCAAATTTGGTGTGTTTATAATTATATCATAACTTTGTGACTGTCATCAAGAAATCTTTAGACTAACTCTGAGAATCTTGAGTGACGGCAGGCAAACCGGCCGGTTGCCTTCACCCTTAAATGAACATGCAGAAATGAAAAATGCAATCTTTCAAGGATTCTTTAGAATATCGTTGTTCCTGACAGTTTTAGCAACGCTGCTGCCCGGCCATGATATTTTGGCTAAAGGTTCTCATGACATTTCAAACGTAAAATTTAAAATTGAATGTAGTGATACGGCCTATCTGAAAGAACGGTCGGTAAACATCAGGTATATTCTGGATTTTGGAGATCAGTTTAATCCTAATTATCTGGAACTGAAAATTTCAGATTTTGATTCAGACTGTGCAAAACTGTTGTATGTAGGGAAAGCCATCAGTTCATCAAGGTCAATAATCAGCGGTAAAGAGACGTTGAGACATATTGTTAACTGGAATGTTGCTCTACGACCCGTAAAAGAGGGATTGTTTGTGACGCCCGATGTCGTGCTTTTATATCGGAATGACACGCTTGATGTCTCACCCAAATCCAAAACAATTGTAATAGCTGAACACACCAGGCCCTCAGGCCCCGATGTTGACAAAAGTGAGACTTCGGTTAAAGAGTCTGATAAGGAAATCATCAGGTTGTTGACGTTCTTGGATAAAGAGAGTGTAAACCTCGGAGACTCAGTGACGATGCAGATTAAGCTCCAATCCAATCAAAGAATCAGTGATGGAAGGTTTGACTCGCCTTTGGAAATTGATGATTGCTACTATGAATCTATTTCGATGTGGTCCGATGAGCCAATCGAGACAACTGTCGACGGTATCAAATGTTATGAATGGACACTCTTGAAATACAATTTGATACCATTAAAGACGGGGGTGATAGAAATACCTGAAATCAGTATGACGCTGAATATCAGTGTCCCGACGGCAGATACTGATCCATTTTGGGGTTTTCCCACCGGGTTTGATAATGTCCCGATTCAGGTTCATTCAAAAGAGGTGAAACTAAAAGTGACACAACCATGAATATTCTCAAATATTTAGTATCGGTTGCAATCCTGCTTGGAACCATCTTTAATGTCTCGGCAAACAAGTTGTGGGATATTGTGCTCGTAGACATATCGGGCGATATGGAAGCGTATGGCGAGAACGGCACAAAGGAGATAGACATTGCCAATTCAGCCTTGAGCTATCTCATCGGCAATGAGATGGTCGACACAATCATGCTTTTTGCGTCAGGGCGTGCTGTCTTGCCCGTTGACAAATTTGCCGCTAATAAGCATGACTATTCCAACTTGCTTAAAATAATAGGAGATGGGACTTCGATAAATGATGCGTTGGCGAGCTGTTTGAATTTCCCCCTTAAAACGGGGAGCATCATGGTCATCACCAATGGCCGGGAAAACGAGAGCTCAATCTCGCCTTCCACATTGTCAAAACTGATGAGTTCAAAAGGTGTTCGGGTTGATGCTATCGTTGTTTCGGCAGGCTGTGACAGCATCTATGTTAAATCGAAGTCTAATCCAACAGATTCAATCCTGACCGGACGTAACTATGTTTGCCCGGGATTGAGCCATGTCGTCAGCCAAACCAAAGGGGAAATTATCACATTTGAGGGCGAGATTGATGTCAATGAGATTGACAGACTATGCTCGGCAGTCGCTCAAAGGGGTGTCGGACCTTCCAATGTGGACTTTGATTTAGATACAGACTTGACAAGAAAAGTTCTCGCGAGAATCAAACCACATAAAATCAATATCTGTGAGGTTGACACCAACGCCATAATCACATTTAACGGAATCAGGTATCATGGTCTGAATGATATTTTAAGTTTAGCAGGCTCCGAACCATCGATCTTGATAGTGCCCGAGCTGATTAATGGCGAGAAAAGATATCCTCTCAGTATCGTTTTTATCTTGGACGCGGGAGAACAGGAGAGAAAGAGATCAAAACTAATTGAAATCAATTCAGACCGTTCGGGTTTCAAATTGAGCCAGGACACTCCAATTGAACTTCTGCCAATGATTTATTATGACGGAGTCGAAGAGAAGATGCTCTTATGTGGCTTGGAGTTTGAATACCCTGAATAATTCCAAACCAAGGCCCTCCATTCTTTATGGGCAACGCTTGGCCGGGTTATTTTTTTTGGATTGTCGTGCCGTTGATCACCAGGCTGCCGCGGGCGGCAAGGGCGCGGGCGGCGGCTATGACCTCGTCGACGGTGGCGGGGTGGAGCTGGCGGGCGATGTGGCGTATGTCGTTGCCTCCGGCCTGTGAGGCCAGATAAAGAATGGACTGCTCGAGGTTGGCCGGCGATGGCGCGACCCGGCGCTTGGCGCGGCAGTTGTCACACAGACCGCACTCGGGGGCTTCCTCCTGACCGAAATAGTTTAACAGCACCTGCGAGCGGCAACGGCTATGGGTGTAGGCAAACTCTTGCATGGCTTTGACACGACGCTCCATGTTTTCCCGCTGCCTGTCGTAGATCTCCAGGGGCAGCTGAATGTAGCGGGGCTCTTCGCGCGAGGTCGTGTAGTAGATATAGGGTGTGGTTTTGCGAGGCACGTAAGAGAGTGCATGCAGCCGTGTCAGATAGAGCAACGCGTCATAGACCTGGGTGTCGGTGAGATTGAGACGCGAGGCGATGAGCGACTCGTTGATGTAGACATAGTCGGTGAACAATCCTGTGTAGGAGCGCAGCAGGCATTGGAGCACACTGTCGGTGAGCGGGTCGAGCGGCAGGTCGTAAAGCTCACGCTTGGTGACGGTTATGATGACGCGCGAGCGTGTGGTTGTTTCTTCGACAAACTCGAGATACCCGGCGCGTGTGAGCAGCATGAGCGCGTTGTGGGCTGTCGAGGGCTTGAAGTCAAAGCGGCTGCAGAACAGGTTGAAGTTGAACTCATACACGCGGTCATACCCGTCGCCAACGGCCACTTCCAAAAAGTTGCCGGCCATCTCGTAGACACGCTTTATATAGTCGAGCGGCGGGAAGGCCTCGCCAATGCGGCGGGTCAGCAGTCCCTTGTCGGCCGAGCCGACCAACAGGACGGCAAAAGCCGGTTGGCCGTCACGCCCGGCACGTCCCGCTTCCTGGTAATACTCCTCGAGCGAGGGTGGCAGATCGACGTGGACAACCACTCTCACATCGGGCTTGTCGATGCCCATGCCAAAGGCGTTGGTGGCCACGATGACCCTGAGGCGCCCCGCTTTCCAGTCGTTCTGCCGCTCGTCTTTCTCCTCGGGGGAGAGCCCGGCGTGATAGAACGAGGCGCTGATGCCGTGCTGTTGAAGGGCGGCGGCAAGCTCGCGTGTGCGACGCCGCGAGCGCACATAGACAATCGCCGAGCCGGCGGTCGACTGTAGCACCTTGAGCAACATCATCTCCTTGTTATCGCCATACCGGGCTATATAGCTCAGGTTTTCACGGTGAAAGCTGCGCGACAGCAGATTACGCTCTTTAAACTCAAGGCGTGTCATTATGTCGTCGACAACCTCGGGCGTGGCCGAGGCTGTCAGCGCCAGCAGGGGAGTGTCGGGGAAGAGCTGTCTCACCCTGGCGATTTGCAGATAGCTTGGGCGGAAGTCGTAGCCCCACTGTGAGATGCAGTGGGCCTCGTCGACCACAAGCAGCGAGATGTTCATCTGTTTTAGGTCGTCAAGGAAACGGCGCGAGCGCAGGCGCTCGGGCGAGGTGTAGGCAATCTTGACAACCCCCAGGCGGCAGCGGTCGATGGCGAGATTCATGGCCCGTCGGCCCATGCCCGAGTAGAAATATACACTTTTGATCGAGTGCCCGGCGAGGTTGTCAACCTGGTCTTTCATCAGCGAGATGAGAGGGGTCACAACGAGGGTGAGGCCGGGGAGCATCATCGCCGGCACCTGAAACGTGATCGACTTGCCTCCACCGGTTGGCAGCAGCCCGAGAGTGTCGCGCCCGGCAAGCACCGAGTCGATTATCTCACGCTGGAGGGGGCGGAAGGTGTCATATCCCCAATAACGGCGCAAAACGTCGATGGGGTCAGTCATCAAGCACGTGTATTTCCTTAATTTGGAGTTGCACGGCGTTGGCGCTGCGCAGGTGTTTGTTTTCCTCGATGGTAAAGCAGATGTCAAACCGCTTGCCGGCGTGGATGGCGTCAAAATGACGGGCCATGTTGAAGGCGATGCCTCCCATCACTTTGCCCGAGGTGTCGTCGACCATCTCAAGCTTGATGTGCTCGAGGTGTTTACCCACCAGCTTGCTTGTGCCGAAGTCGAGCACACGGCGCACACAGAACACCGGCTTGTTGTTGCCCGGCCCGAAGGGGTTGAACCGTCTCAGGGTGGCCAGAAACTCGGGGGTGATGTCCGAGAAGGTCATAAGGGCGTCGATCTCCAGGCGCGGAGTGAGCTGGGAGGGGAGGATATTGTCGGCCACAAATTGCTCGAAGCGGCGTGTGAACTCCTCGATGTTTTCCTCTTTGAGCGACAACCCGACGGCGTAGGAGTGGCCGCCGAAGTTCTCGAGCAGGTCGCGCTGGGCATCGACGGCTTTATAGACATCAAAGCCCTGCACCGAGCGCGACGACCCGGTTGCAAGCCCGTTGGAGAAGGTGAGCACCACGGCGGGCTTGTAGTAAAGCTCGGTGAGACGCGACGCCACGATGCCGATGATCCCTTTGTGCCAGTCTTTGTTGTAGATGACGATTGATTTTTTATCGGAGTTCATCTCGCCCTGGGCCTCCAGTATCGTGTTAGCCTCGTCGGTGATGCGCTTGTCAAGCTCCTTGCGGTCCTGATTGTAGCGGTCGATCTCGCGGGCCTTGGCCAAAGCGTCGGCCGGGTCGCGCGACACGAGCAGCTCGACCGCCTCGCGTCCGCTCTGCATTCGCCCCGAGGCGTTGATGCGCGGGCCAATCTTGAAGATGACATCGCTTATGGTGATTTCACGCCCGGTCAGGCCGCAGATGCGTATGATCGCTCTCAGCCCGAGGTTGGGGTTGGAGTTGAGGCGGCGCAGGCCGTGATAGGCCATGATGCGGTTTTCGTCGACCATCGGCACGATGTCGGCGGCTATCGACACGGCCACGAGGTCGAGCATTGCCTCAAGATCGGTGGTGTCGAGCCCGTTGCTTATGGCAAATGCCTGCATGAACTTGTAGCCCACGCCACATCCCGACAGGTGGGTGCATGGATAGGGACAACCCTCGAGCTTGGGGTTGAGGATTGCCACGGCCGGCGGCAGCTCGTCGTCGGCCACATGATGGTCACAGATGATGAAGTCGATACCCAATGTCTTGGCGTAGGCGATCTCGTCGATAGCCTTGATGCCACAGTCGAGTATGATGATCAGCTTGACACCGGCCTCGGCCGCCTGCTCGATGCTGCGGGGCGAGATGCCATACCCCTCGTCGTCGCGCGTGGGTATGTAGTACTCAATGTTTGAGTAGAAGTTTTGCAGGTATTTGTAGACCAGGGCGACGGCGGTTGTGCCATCGACGTCATAGTCGCCAAAAACCATGATTTTCTCTTTGGCTCCCATTGCCCTATTAAGCCGTTGCACAGCCTTTTCCATGTCGGGAAACAGGAAAGGGTCATGCATGAAACTGAGCGAGGGATGGAAAAATCTCTCGGCTTGCTCGCGGTTCTCAATGCCCCGGCGCGCCAGCAGCTCGCTGACGGGAGGGACTGACGAGTAGCGCTTTGCCAGCTCTGTCTCGGCTTGTTTTTGGGTGGTAGTAAGAGGAGTGTAGTTCCATTTACTATTCATTTATGTTGCTTTTTTTCTTTTCTTATCTCGGGCGACAATCACGTCTTTTCAGGTTCTGTCCCGGCCACGACGGTCGCCGGGACTGTCGCCCGCTCTTCTGGCTGAAAAAATGGTTGGCCGCAGGGTGTTGTCGAGGAGAGCCTGTCGAGCCCCGATAGAGAAGAGAGTGGAGCGCCGGGTGCTTTAGGAGCGATGAAAGAGCATGACTGTCAGGGTATAAAGTCTCGAGATTGATTGGATTCAAACTCGACACTACACACCTTGTGACAAAGTTAGCCAATATTTATGAAAAATTGGCCCGGCTGTTTGATAATAAATGTTAAAGACGGCCCGGCAAAACCTACCAATCGAGTAGTTCAGGTTTCAGCAGAAAGTCAATCAATCCGATTGTGACAATCCCTTCCTCGTTTCTTTTGGGCTGGATGTAGTCTTTTACTATAATAATTTTCTTACTTAAAAGAGTCGTCAATATTTAGCAGAGAGGCCGACAGGGCGCCAGAGCCGGGAGGATAACGCCGCGATGCGGCGAGACAATAATAGCACATTGTCGAGGGCGCGGGGGTGTGGAGCCGGCAGTCGTAACACCCCGCCGCCCGAGGCTGTGTGATCAATGGCGACCCCGTCACCCCGGGCCTCATAGAGGTCCATCAGGGGCAACAATCGAGCCCTGGTCTGTCGATCTGCACCGGCGTCTACAGAGTGCCTGTGTCGATAGAGCGCCAGCGGCGCGAGGTTATGGCTAACCCCATGCGAAGCCTCGGCGAGCATGGGGACAGCCGGATAATAGTAGACATGGAGCCTCGCGAGAGGCGATGTTATGGTTGCAGATATGGCTCATCGCGCAAGATAGATTGAGGACCTGACAGGTGCAGGCATGGAAGATAACACCCATGCCGCTACTATGACATCGCCTCTCGCGAGGCTCCGGGGTTGTGGGCTTACACTGTCCCCAGGCTCGCCAAGGCATCGCCTGGGGTTCGACATAATCACGCGCCCCCGGCGCTCTGTCGATGCCTGGCACCGAACAACCGCCGTCCGGCGTGTTTGTCGCCCCTAATGGACCTCATCGAGGCCCAAATACGAATGTTGAACGGTACACACGGCATCGATCATGAGGTGTTACGCATACGGGCTACACTCCTCATGGCCTCGACAATGTGCTATTATTGTCTCGCGCGCTCCGCGGCTTTCTCGTTACATTGTTCCCCATTCCTCCCGGTTCTGCAACTCACCGGCCCTGTCCGCTGACCCGAACGTCTGATGAGTAACCATACGAAACAGGCCGACATTTCTGGAATAAAAAAATCTCGGGAGTTGCTCCTGAGATTTTTTGTAGTTGTATGGCAGCAGAGCCTGGAGCTGTTCTTCGGTCAGGTCGGGGGATAGTTTTGTGAGCGTGTCAGTGAGCCATTGCAGCTGATTGACACCTGTGATCTGGCAGCTTAGATGTTAAAGATAGCCCTGAGATTTTGCCTTATGGCGTGTCGACACGGGCTATCGCTTGAGCCACGAGAGGCGTCGCGCCCAGTCGGCCATTATCTCGTCGCGATGTATGGCGATGGTCGATGTGCCCTGCCAGCGCGTCGGCCGCCCTTTCTGGCCCTGACGCATGGTGGGATAGGCGGTGGCGTCATCTGTCTCGCCGGGATAATCCTGAAGGTCGGTAAACCATTGTTGCCCAAGTCTCACCGGCACCGGCTTTATGTTGTCGCCGCTGCATGAATATTCGTCAATGGCCGGCCAGTGCTCTCCAACGACAAAAGTCCCTTCATGGCTTTCAAGACCGTCGATGCCCGAGACGATGGTGTAGGGGAGAGTGGCTGGTGCCTTGGGGGCATATCGGACCACATAGATGCCGTTCCCCTCGTGATAGCCGCGCCACCTCTGGCGGTCGACGTTGAGGGTGAAACAGACGCTGTCGGAGGGCAGATTGAGGTCAGGCCCCTGCAACCGCCATTCCATCAAACTGTAAAGAGCCACGGTGTCGCGTTCGGTCAGCGGGCCATCGACGACATATTTCGGAGTCACCGTAATAGGCTCAAAGCGACCTCCCCAGTGTGGCGAGCCGGGCTTTAAAGGATTTCCGTTCATCAGGTAAAGCAGCGATGGGGTGTCGCCCATCTTGACGATGCCGTCATAATAGTTTTTGAAGTCATCGCCAAGGCTCCCGGCTCCTTTCATAAACGTTTCCCAAAATGGAGCCTGATAGGTCGAAGTGTCTTTTGCCGAGCCAATCAAGCCTCGATAGGTGGCGTTGTTCTCTATAAACCAAAGGTTTGGAAAGTAGTTTATCAAGTAGTTGTAGGCGTTGCAGCCCCATTTTTTGTTTGGGCCACCAATCCAGTAGACCCTCAGGCGCGGGGCGATGTCGGGGGCATCGTGGAGAGCCTGCACGACATCCTCCATCGCGCCCCATACCAATACCCAGAGCGGCCTTTGGTCATCGCGCCGGGCACACTCGACAATCCATTGTGACCCCTCGGTGGGTGCTGAGTAGCCACACAGCGGGGCCTCGCCGCGACTGCCCTGCCTGACCACCGCGCGCAGGCTGTCGGGCGCCGGGTAGCGGCTGTCGCTGCCGGTCGACGCAAGGCCGGCGGCAAGTCGAGGCAGGTCTTGCTCATAAAGGTCAATCATTCTCAGTATCTCGGCCGCCGACCCCGAGCCGTATGAGGGGGAGGAGATAAGTCCCTCGATGTCAAACTCGTTGGCATACATCAGCAGATGGGTCATCGACTGATTGTCGTCGGGGTCGGTGCCCCCGATATCGGTGCTGATAATGACGCGGTAGCGCTCTGCGTGTCCACACAGCGCGACCAGAACAAGGGCCAGCAATGAGGTCAGGAATCTTTTCATGGTGGATTGTCGGTTAAGGGGGGAGGAATGAAAGCGCCGGTGATCAATTGTGATTGACTGCCGGCGCTCGGGTTGAATGTGTGCGCATGAAGGGACTCGAACCCCCACGTCCTGAGACATTAGATCCTAAGTCTAACGCGGCTACCAATTACGCCACATGCGCGTGAAAGTGTGTGCAAAGATAGTCAAATATTTTCAATCAACCATCGTTGCCACGATTTTTTTTGCAGGCCGACGGTGCCAGGTCGTCTCATATTATGGCGTCTACGCTCCAGGCAAAGGCGCGCAGTCCAAGCAGAGGGCGGTCAATGTCGAGCTGATGCAGGGCGTCGAGCAGGGTGTCGACACGCTCGGCGGGCACGATGGTGACGATCGCCCCGTTGAGCGAGGGCCACGCGTGGCTGCCATAGTGAGGCTCGCCGTTCCGGCTGCCGCGGCCCTGCACTTCGCTCAGGGAGGTGAAACCGCGGCAGTTCAAGCGGTCAAGGATGGTCATTATGTTGTCGAGGTGGGCCTGGTCAAAGGTGATCATGACCGCTTTCATTGGTGTTGTCGGGATGTGGTTCATGATTGTGAGGTTTTTGTGGTTGCTGCCCGACGCATCTTACGGCGGTTGCGGCGCACTCCGACAAAGGCAAAGATGCAGTAGAGCGTCGGCACAAAGAGCAGGGTGAGGATGGTCGAGACGGTCAGGCCGCCAATCACGGCTGTGCCCATCGGTCGCCACATCTCGGCACCCTGACCGGTGCCCACGGCCATGGGGACCATGCCGAGGATTGTTGTCAGCGTGGTCATCACCACCGGGCGAAGTCGCGACTTGCCGCCCGTCACCACGGCGCGCTGTATCGACATGCCGCGCTCGCGGTTGAGTGAGATGTAGTCAATCAGCACGATGCCGTTTTTCACCACAATACCGATTAGCATGATGGCGCCGATCATGCTCATCACATTGAGGGTGTGGCCGCTGATGTAGAGGATGATGAATACTCCCGAGAAGGCAAACAGCAGCGAGGTCATGATGATGGCCGGGTAGGTGTAGCTCTCAAACTGGGCCGCCATGACAATGTAGACCAGCACAACGATGAGGACGGCAAGCGTCAGCAGGTTGGTAAACGATTCCTGTTGGTCCTCGATGCTGCCGGCGAGCTGGATGTTGACACCAACGGGCAGGTGCATGTTGTCGATGGCGGCGTTGGCGCGGTCGGCAACGACGTTCATCGGCACGTTGTTGAGCACGGTCGAGACGGTGATGATGCGCTCACGGTCTTTACGCTCGATGGTCGGCGGTGTGAAACGCTCGACCACGGTGCCGACATCCTTGATGCGGATGGTTTTACCCGAGGGCGAATAGAGCAGGATGTTCTCAATATCTTCAATCGAGGTGCGCGCGCCGGGCTCATACATGACTTTGATGTCATACTCCTCGCCGTCTTCACGGAACCGTGAGGCGATGGCGCCGTTGATGCGGTTGCGCAGGTGGGTTGCGGCCGATTGCAGGTTGAGGCCATACATGGCCAGTTTCTCGCGGTCAAAGTCGACCTGGTATTCAGGCTGATAGTCGGCGCGCGAGATGCGCACGTCGGCCGTGCCCGGTATCTGGCGCAGCGAGTCGCTCAGGGCTCGCGCCACCGAGTCGGTCAGCGTGAAGTCATAGCCGTAAATCTCAAAGTCGAGTGTCGACTGTCCACCCATGCCGCCCATGCCGCCAACGCTGACCTGTGTCTTTCGGAACTCGGGATAACGCTCAAGGTCCTGGCGCATCAGGGAGGCAATCTCGGTGATGCCGCGGTCACGGTCGCCGGGGTCGCTCAGGCGTATGTTCATCGAGATGATGTGGGGGCCGTTGTCGCTCAGCGAGGCAAACGTGTTGTCCGACGAGGCTGTGCCTGTGGTATAGTTAAGCACCTTTATCTCAGGATATTTCTCGGTCCACTCGGCAGCGAGTCGGGCCGTGACCTCTTTGGCTATCTCCACACGGGTGCCGATGGGAAGCTCGAGTGACACGCGCAGGCGCCCGTCGTCCGATGTCGGGAAAAACTCGGTGCCCACCGAGCGTACCAAAAATATCGAGCCTATAAAGATGAGCAGACAGGTGACAATGGTGATCGTCTTATGTTTGATCACAAAATTGAGCAGTCGGCCATACCCGTTGTCAAAAGCGTCAAGACCGCGGTTTATGGGGGTGAAGAGCAGGGTGTAGAGGCGGCCGTGAGAGTTCTGTCGGCGTAGCATCTGGCTGCAGAGCATGGGGGTCAGCGAGAGGGCGCAGACGGTCGAGATAATCATCATGATGGTGACCATCCATCCCAATTGGCGGAAGAGGACACCGGTCATGCCCGTGACGAGAGTAAGGGGGAAGAACACCGCGATAAGCGTCAGCGTTGAGGCGATAACCGAGACGGCCACCTCATTGGTGCCATGCACGGCCGCTTGCTTGGGGTCGGCGCCGCGCTCAATGTGGGTCGTGACATTCTCAAGCACCACGATGGCGTCGTCGACCACCATGCCGATCGATATTGACAAGGCCGAGAGCGACACGATGTTGAGCGAGTTGCCGGTGACGGCAAGATAGATGAACGAGGCGATCAGCGAGATGGGGATGGTGATGGTGATGATGAGGGTGGCGCGCCAGCGGCCCAGGAAGGTGAACACCACGATGACCACAAACAGCAGGGCATACAACACGGTTTCAACCAGAGAGTTGATGGTGTTGCGTATATTGTCGGAGGTGTCGACGATGATGCCCAGTTTGACATCGCTCGGCAGGCGTTTCTGGATGCTCGGCAGCATGGACAGAACCTTGTTGGAGATTTCAACCGAGTTGGCTCCCGACTGTTTCTGGATTACAATCATCGCGCCGCGCTCCCCGTCGTTAAATGTCTCCTGGGCGCGTTCTTCAAGCGAGTCCTCGATGCGGGCCACATCTTTGAGGTAGACGTTGCGTCCCTCAAACGAGCCGATGACAATGTTGCTCAACAGGTCGGACGACTTGAACTCGCCCTGGACGCGCAGCGAGTAGGTGTCGCTGCCAATGTCAAATGAGCCGCCGGGTATGTTGCGGTTTTCGGCTGCGATAACCGAGGCGATGGTCTCGACCGAGATGCCGCCGTAAGACTCCAGTTTCAGCGGGTCGATATAGACATGGATCTCGCGCTTGGGGGCACCCGAGATTGACACCGAGCCCACGCCCGAGATGCGCGCCAGGGGGTTGGCCACGGCGTCGTCGAGTATCTTGTAGAGTCCCGGCATCGACTCGTCGGCCTGCACCGAGAGCATCACGATGGGTATCATGTCGCTGCTGAACTTGAAGATGATGGGGGTCTCGGCATCGTCGGGAAGCGTACTCTTGACCATGTCGAGCTTGTCACGGACGTCGTTGGTTAGCACGTCGATATCCTTGCCATACTCAAACTCGAGGGTGATGACAGAGATGTTCTCTCTCGACTTGGAGGTGATGTGCTTAAGGTCGCTGACGGCGTTGAGGGCATTCTCGAGCGGACGGGTGACGTTTTGCTCGATATCCTGAGCCGATGCGCCCTGGTAGGAGGTCATCACCATGATGGTGTTGGTCTCCACGTCGGGGTAAAGGTCGATGGGGAGTGTCGACAGCGAGAAAAGACCCAATATGGCTATGGCTACAAAGCATAGCGCGGTCATGATGGGGCGCTTGACGGCGCTTGAATATAGGCTCATTGTTTCTTGGTGGTGTCGGCGGTGGCCGGGGTTGATGTTGTGGCTATGTCGACTTTAATGCCGTCGGAAAGACGTGTTTGGCCGGTGGTGACAACCTGGGCATTGTCGGGCACACCCTCAATCACCTCATAGCTGTCTCCCAGGCGCTGGCCGAGTGTTACTTTGTTGTATGTCACAGTTTTAGTATCGTGGTGATAGACATAGACATATCGGTTGCCCGAGCCCGGTTGCTTGACGATGGCGCGGTCGGGGATGACAACGCGGTTGGCTGTGCCAAAGTTGAGGTGAACGCGGGCAAACATACCCGGCACAACGCTCTCGCCGGCATTGGGAATGGTGATTTCGGTGACAAACGTGCGCGACGCGGGGTCGATCGAGGGGTGAATCAGTGTCACGTCGCCAACAAGATTGACGTCGGGCAGCGCGTCGAGCGTGATGTCGACTTTCATCCCTTTTTTGACGTGTGAAAATTCGCTCTCGGAGATGTTGACAATCACCTTGAGCGGTTTTATCTGCTCGATGGTGAGGATGGGGAGAGCGCCGGTCATGTCGCCGGGGTCATAGTTGCGGGCGGTGACCACGCCCGATATCGGCGAGGTGAGAATGGTGTTTTCAACCATGTTGCTGTACTGGCGCTGGGCGGCGTCGAGCTCGGTTTTGAGTTGGTCGACGGCCTGTTGCGTGCCGCCGCCAATCTCGAGCAGCTTCAGGGCGCGCTCATACTCGCGGCGTGTGTTTTCCAACCTGACCTTCAGCTGGTCGATGTTGGCATCGTCAAGTATGGCGACACGCTGTCCGCGAGCCACATGCGACCCGACGTCGACAAGTATGTTCTTGATGCGGTTGGGGGTCGACGAGGAGATGTTGTTTGTCTTGAAAGCCTCGATGGTGGCGGTGTATTCACCCATTTGTGGCACCTGGGTTGCCGATACTTGAGCAACGGTGACAAGGGGTGCTTTCTCTTCTTGGTCGTGGTTTTGCGGGTTTTTGTCGCCACGCGAGCAGGAAGCCACGACTGCTGCTGCAGCCAGGGGTATGATCAATCTCAGGAGTCGAGGGTAGAGTGTCATTGTTGTTGAATATTTTGGGGAGGGTGATGGTTTCGGTTGATTTATTGGGCCGGCATGAACTGCTCGACATTGTAGCTGCCGAGCAGTTGCTCGAGGTTTGCCGTGGCTACAAGGTAGTCATAGACCGCCTGCAGGCGCGCCAGGCGCGCGGTGGTCAGCGACAGCTCGGCATCGCGCAAGTCGAGATAGGTTGCCGCGCCAATCTCAAAGCTTTGACTGACTATCGAGTGGGCCGTGGTGGCTTGCTTGACGGTCTCGGCACACGAGGCTATCTGCTTGAGGTTGAGGGTCATGTTGTCAAAGGCGACATTTACCTGGGTGTTGATTGAGTTGACCAGGTTTTCCCGTTGCCACTTCATCTCGTTGACCTGCACCTGGGCCTGTTTCAACTGATTGTAACGCGTGCCGCCTTGGAAAATGGGAAACGAGAGGGTCAGACCGATCATTGAGAAGGGATTCCAGCGGAAGTTGCGCAGGGGGTTGCCGTTGCTCGATGAGGTCCAGTTGTAGGAGGCGGTCAGCGACAGGGTGGGGTAGAATGCCATCTTCTTGAGCTCGAGGGTCTGGTCGAGCAGCTTGGTGTTGAGGTCGAGTTGACGCAGCGATGGATTGCCCGATATGTCGCGAGGCAGCGACATGGCCGTGTCGTAGGCTCCGGTCTCCATGTCGGCGAGCGTCACGGCCGGGTTAAGCTCGAGATATTGGCCGATGCCCATCAGCAGGAGCAGTTGCAGCCGCGACTGACGTATAGCGATCTCGGCCCGCGTTATCTCGGGCTCGATGTTGCTCAGGGCAACCTGAGTTCGGAGCACGTCATATTTTGTCGCGGCCCCGGCGGCATATTTTTTCTCATACAGCTCGGCTGTAAACCGCGCCATGTCGCGGTTCTGGAGCACAACCTGGTAGGAGTCGCGTGCCAGCAGCAGGGTGTAATAGGCGTTTTTAACCTGGGCGACAAGCGATTGGCGCGAGGTGCGGGCCTGGTCGATTGACTGAAGTATCTGGGTGTCGGAGAGGTCAATGGCTTTCCACAGTTGGGGGGCGATGAGAGGCAGCGATGCTGAAAATCCCACCTGATAGCTGTTGTCAAGACCCATCTTGATGCCTCGGTCGCCGCCGCCACCCGCTTTTTGGGTCGAGATGCCCTCGTTGTTTGCCTGGTCGTCGTCGCCACCGGTGCCACCACCGAGGTCGCCCATGCCGGGGAAGTTGTCCATGTTCATGTAGGCAACCTGCTTGGCGAGCATGCGGCTGTAGCTGCCGTCAAAGCTGACTCGCGGCAACAGCTGTCCGATGGTCTCCTTGCGCGACAGGTCGAGGCGCGTTATCTCCATGTCGGCGACATGGATTGTTGGGTTCTCGCTCAGCGCAATCTCGATACACTGGTCGAGCGTGAGGGTTAGCGACGTGTCGGCCGGCGTTTGGGCAAATGCCAGGATGCCGGCAGCGAGAGCGATAACCGACGTTAACAGTTTCTTGTTCATGATTTATTGGGAAAACGGCAGGAGGATGAAGCCGGCATCGGCAATCTCTTTCTTGATTTGGTTGATGTGGTCGGTGTTGCGGGTCTCAATCTCGACGCGTAACACACATGAGTTGATGGGGAGCGACGGGGTGTTGCGCTCGTGGATCACCGAGATGATGTTTGCCCCCATGCGCCCTATGATGTTGCAGATTGTCGCCAGCTGGCCGGGGCGGTCGCTGAGGTCAATCTTGAGGGTGGTGTTGCGGCCGCTCTTTACCAGGCCGCGGGTGATGACGCGGTTGAGCGAGGTCACGTCGATATTGCCTCCCGACACCAGGCAAACCACCTTTTTCCCCTTGATCGGAACTTTGTTGAACATGGCCGCGGCCACGGCGACAGCGCCGGCACCCTCGGCCACGAGTTTCTGCTGCTCGATAAGGGCGAGGATGGCCGCGGCAATCTCGTCGTCGGTCACTGTGACTATCTCGTCGACAAACTGCCGGCACAGGTCAAAGGTGTTCTCGCCGGGCTCTTTGACGGCGATACCGTCGGCGATTGTCGAGACCGAGTCAAGGTGGGTCCTCGTGCCTTCTCTGAGCGATTCCACCATCGAGGGAGCCCCCGAGGCTTGCACGCCATACACCTTTACGTTGGGATTAAGCTGCTTGACGGTAAAGGCGACACCGGCGATGAGCCCGCCGCCACCAATCGGCACTATGATCGCCTCAACGTCGGGCATTTCCTCGAGTATCTCGAGGGCTATTGTGCCCTGCCCGGCTATCACCTTGGCGTCGTCAAAGGGGTGTATCATGGTGTAGCCATGCTCTTGCTGCAGCTCGATGGCGCGCTGATAGGCATCGTCATACACTCCCGGCACCAGGCACACCTCGGCCCCGAGCGACTTGGTGGCCTCAATCTTTGAGATGGGCGCGCCGGCAGGGAGGCAGATGAGCGACTTGATGCCATGGGAAGTGGCGCCGTAGGCCACCCCCTGGGCGTGGTTGCCCGCCGAGCAGGCTATCACGCCTTTGGCTTTCTCCCGGTCGGTAAGGCTCGAGATTTTATAGTAGGCACCCCTGAGCTTGAACGACCCGGTGTACTGAAGGTTTTCAGGTTTGAGATAAACCTCCGACTCGGGGTTGAGGCGGGTGACCCCTATGATGCGCGGGTGACGGACAACGTCGCGCAACACGCGCGCCGCGTCATATACGTCACTGATTTGCAATGGTGTTGACATGGCTAAAGAAAGAGAGAAGATTAATACTCGTCCCAGGCTTTTATCTCGATCGAATCGAGGGGACGTGTTGTGAAAGCGTGGATGAAGGCCGAGGCCAGACGCGCGTTGGTCAGCAACGGGATGTTGAGGTCAATGGCAGCGCGGCGTATCTTGTAACCGTTTGACAGCTCGGCCGTTGTGAGATTTTTGGGGATATTGACAACCATGTCGATCTCGTGGTCCTGCATAAGCTTGATGGCCTGAGGTTGCATATCCTCCTGGCTTGGCCAGTAGACGCGTATGGCGGGGATGCCGTTGTCGTTGAGGAAGGCGTGGGTGCCTCCGGTGGCATAGATGCGGTAGCCATGGTTGTGCAACAGGTGGGCCGAGTCGAGCATGTCGGCCTTTTGGCGCGGAGTGCCCGTAGAGAGCAGAATACCTTTTGAGGGGAGGCGCATACCCACCGAGAGCATCGCCTTGAGAATAGCCTCGTCGGTGTCGTCGCCAATGCAACCCACCTCGCCGGTCGACGACATGTCGACGCCCAACACCGGGTCGGCCCCCTGGAGTCGCGAGAAGCTGAACTGTGACGCCTTTATGCCAACATAGTCAAGGTCAAAGGCGCTCTTGTGGGGCTTCTCGACAGGCAGCCCGAGCATGATGCGCGTGGCAAGGTCGATAAAGTTGATTTTAAGCACTTTGGAGACAAAGGGGAAGCTACGCGAGGCGCGCAGGTTACATTCAATCACCTTGATGTCGTTGTTTTTGGCGAGATATTGAATGTTAAACGGCCCCGAGATGTTGAGCGCCTTGGCGATGGCCGACGACACCTTCTTGATGCGTCGCATGGTCTCGACATACAGCTTCTGGGGCGGGAACTGGATGGTGGCGTCGCCCGAGTGAACGCCGGCATACTCGATATGCTCGGAGATGGCGTAGGCTATGATCTCACCATTGGCAGCCACGGCATCCATCTCTATCTCCTTGGCGTTTTGGATAAACTCGGTGACCACCACGGGGTGCTCTTTTGAAACATTTGCCGCCAGCCGCAGGAAACGGTGCAGCTCGTCGGAGTTGGAGCATACATTCATCGCTGCTCCCGAGAGCACATAGCTCGGGCGCACGAGCACCGGGAAACCAACCTGGTCGATAAACCGGTTTATGTCGTCAAAACTGGTCAGCTCCTGCCAGCGCGGCTGGTCGATGCCCAGGCGGTCGAGCATGGCCGAGAATTTGTTGCGGTCCTCGGCATTGTCGATGCTCTTGGCTGTGGTGCCGAAGATTGTCACCCCGGCTTTGTCGAGACGCATCGCCAGGTTGTTGGGTATCTGTCCGCCAACCGAGAGAATCGTGCCGCGCGGCTGCTCGAGGTCGAGGATGTCCAT
>CAYMVS010000022.1:0-31103 GCA_964394205.1 uncultured Muribaculaceae bacterium
TCTGCTCCGCCAGAGCCTGGAGTATCGACTGGCGGATCCACCATACGGCGTAGGAGATGAATTTGAATCCACGGGTCTCGTCAAACTTCTGGGCGGCTTTGATCAGGCCGAGGTTGCCCTCGTTGATCAGGTCGGGGAGGCTGAGCCCCTGGTTCTGATACTGTTTAGCCACCGAGACGACAAATCGTAGATTGGCGCGTGTCAGCTTGTCAAGAGCGCGCTGGTCGCCCTGACGGATGCGTTGAGCCAATTCCACTTCTTCCTCGACTGAGATAAGCTCCTCACGGCCAATCTCCTGGAGGTATTTGTCAAGCGACGCGCTCTCGCGATTGGTGATTGATTTGGTGATTTTTAGTTGTCTCATTTATCTGAATAGATATTTTAGCGTGCAAAGGTAATAAATTTTTTTGATACAGAAGGCTTTATTTTTCAACTTTTTATTTTGGCCTGTTTTCAAAATCGGCTGTGAGTGACGTCTATAAAACGACACAAGGCGGTGATTTGGTGCACCGCCTGTGTCTTTTTAACTTTTTTTGGGCATAGGTTTGTGGTGATGTCCACCCCCCCGGGTTGCCCGGTGTCGGTTATTTATATTGTATCCACTTGATAAGCTCTTTTACCGAGGGCTTTTTGCCATACATAAAGATGCCGACACGGTAGATTTTGGCCGCTACCCAGATGACGCCATAAATGGAGACGAGCAAGATGACAAACGAGAGGACAATCTCCCATGTGGGGATGCCGGCCGGTACTCGGGCCATCATCACCATCGGTGAGGTAAACGGTATCATCGACAGCCAGAAGGCGAGCTTTGAGGTTGGCTCGGCGGCAGCGGTCATTGAGGCGACCAGGCCGATGATGATGGGGAGGACTACAATCGTCTGCAGCTGGCCGGCGTCCTGGATGTTGTCGACCGCCGAGCCGATGGCGGCATTGATGGCCGAGTAGAACAGGAAACCGCCTATGAGGAATAGGGTCAGCCACCCCATGGTGGTCAGCAGAAAATGGAGGTTGCCCAACATTGCCAGGCCCTTGAGCATCTCTATCTCCTCGGTGTCCATGGCGGTGATGTCGAGGGTTCCGGCCTGCAACTGCTGTATCTCCATGGCGGCATCGGCAGGCATGATGGCGGGGATGATGAGGGTGACGGCGATGGTCAGCAGGATTCCCCAGAGTACTATCTGGGTCAGGGCGACGAGCCCGATGCCGATAATCTTGCCGAGCATGAGCTGGGTGGGTTTGATCGAGCTTACCATAATCTCGAGCACACGGTTGTTTTTCTCTTCAATGATGCTGGTCATCACCATCTGGCCGTAGAGCAACAGGAACATGTAGAGCACAAATGTCAGCACGACCCCCAGGCCATAGCTGACCATGGCCGAGGCCGATTCACCCTCGTCGCGGTCGGTTCGGATGGTGGTCACCGTGACATCGCTCTCGACGTCTTTGAGTATCTGCTCGAGATTGTCGATGTTGTAGTTTTTCAGCCTCATCTGCTCGATGGCATTGTTGACCTGACGCGTGATGTCGCCCTCGATGGTGATTGACGAGGCGCCGTTGATGTAGAGTTTCAGCGGAGCGGTGCCGGCGGTCACCGAGTCGGTTATGGCGAGCACGGCGTCAAAGTCGCCGCGGGCGAGCAGGCTGTCGACCGGCTCGTCGATGCTTTGGTAGATGATGTCTTCGGAGTTTTGCAGCATGGGGGCGATCCGATGGGTGTCGTCGACCACAAGGATGGTCTTGGAGTCGTTGCCGGCCATCTGTAACATTATCACCGGGACAATCATCAGCGCCACCATGGCCAGGGGGGTGAGCAGCGTGGTGAGGATGAAGCTTTTCTTTGACACTCGCGTGAGATACTCACGCGAGGTGATAAGTCCTATTTTGTTTCTCATTTCAGGTCTGATTTGGAGTCGTTGACAACACGTATGAAGATATCGTTGAGCGAGG
This sequence comes from uncultured Muribaculaceae bacterium, assembly GCA_964394205.1. Lineage (GTDB taxonomy): Bacteria > Bacteroidota > Bacteroidia > Bacteroidales > Muribaculaceae > HGM05190. The sequence goes on from CAYMVS010000022.1 coordinate 1,951, forward strand.
CGACGTCGGGGTTGATGGCGCGCAGGTTGGTTGCCATGTTGGCTTGGGCGATCAGTTGTCGAGGCTCAACGCCGGGGTTGAGACGCAGCTTGATGCGGTCGGCATCGGCAATGGGCGAGGGGTCGACGCTCACGTCGCTGACCAACGGCTCGAGTGCCGACAGCAGTTGGCGCGGGTCGCCCTCATAATCAATGGTGTAGCGCCCGTCGGAAAATTTTGAACGGATCTCTTTTACGTTGCCTGTCAAGATGTTGTGACCCTGGTTGACAAGTGTTATGCTGTCACATATCTCTTCAACCGAGGCCATGTTGTGGGAAGAGAAGATGATGGTCGAGCCCTCGTCGCGCAGTTTGAGAATCTCGTCTTTGAGCAACTGGGCGTTGATGGGGTCAAAGCCCGAGAAGGGCTCGTCAAAGATGAGAAGCTTCGGGCGATGGAGCACCGTGATGATGAATTGCACCTTTTGGGCCATTCCTTTTGAGAGCTCCTCGATCTTTTTGTTCCACCAGCCCGAGATTTCCATCCTCTCAAACCATTCCTTGAGCCGTGATGTCGCCTCCTGTTTGGAGAGCCCTTTCAACCGGGCGAAGTAGACAGCCTGCTCGCCGACCTTCATTTTTTTATACAGGCCGCGCTCCTCGGGCAGATAGCCGATTGAGACAACGTCGTCCTGGGTGAGGGGATGACCGTCAAAGATGACCGTGCCGGCGTCGGGGGCCGTGATGTGGTTTATGATACGTATAAGGGTGGTTTTGCCGGCGCCGTTGGGCCCGAGCAGGCCATAGACACTGCCGCGAGGCACATCTATACTTAAATCATCAAGAGCCACTTTGCCGCCGGCAAAGGTCTTGGTGATGTTGTGAGCTTGTAAAATATATTCCATTCTCTCTTTTTTTAGTTTGACGCAAAGAGATTAAAAAAGTTTCACTTCAAAAGGAAATGGGCTATGAGGCATATCACGAAAGTGACGGCGGCAACGATTACAAACAGTTTCTTATGGTCAGGACTGATTATTTTGGCAGGGACATCACCTGCAGCCTCCACGGGTTTTTCCTTTACAAGTTGCCTCGGGCTATCGTCGTCGATGGTGTCGACGACATGGATTATGAAAGCCGAGTGGTTGTCTTTATTGCCGGCGGTCTCGTCGATGAGCATCTTCAGGCGGGTTGTGTCGTCGGCAACCTCGCCCGAGAAGATTTGCTTGAGGCGCGTGCCGTTGTCCATCTGTTCATCCTCGAGCATGCCGTCGCTGCACATATAGAAATAATCGCCGGGCCTGACATCGGGAGTCGTGAAAACGCTTGCTTTGCAACGCAGGTCGACACCGGGCTGCATGGCGCGGGTAATCACATGTTTACGGGGCGAGTGGCGGGCCTCCTCGCGTGTCATCTCCCCCATTTTGACGAGGCTGTTGACAAGCGAGTGGTCTTCAGACTCATAAAGGACACGGGTGGTGGCGGCGGTGTCGCCCGGACGCAGGTGATAGATGCGGCTGTCGCCGATATGGGCCATTGTGACCCCGTCGTTGTGCAGCTTGACGAGCGTCATGGTTGTTCCCATCTTGTGGGCGGCGGGGCTGTCGTGTTTGTCAAGGGCGGTGAAAGCCGCCTCGATAGCCCTCGAGAGATCGCCGTCGGTAAACACCCCCTCGGCGTCGTGACCGTCGCCGGCAATAGAGCGGGCCATTGTCTGACACACTGTCGAGCTGGCAACCTCGCCGGCCTCGTGACCCCCCATGCCGTCACACAGCACAAACGTGCGGCAGCCGTCGGCCGGCTCGCCGTGAGGCGGATAGAGAGAGTCTTCCTGATGGGGATTTCCATGGCTGTCAACACGTTGCCCCGGCTCCCAGATGCTATATACGTTTAGCTTGTATTTCATAAAAAGCTGATCTTTCACTTGAAAACACAAAGTTACCACCTTGTTGTCATTTTTCAAATAATATTGACTGAAAAATACCGTCCCGCGACCGTTGCCGCCACCCCCTTTACTCCCATCGGGTCAAAGATACGGCACGGTCGATGGCGCGGGGGTTGCACCGGTGGTTTAAAAGTTGTAAATTTGCACGACTTATAAAAACTGTAATCACCCCTAACATTTCATCTCATGAAGAATATTGTCGCTGTTATGTTGGTTGGCCTTGCCGCCACGATGTCAAATACCGTTGTTTCAGCTCAGGAGCAACCGGTAAAAGTTGCCGAGAGGTATCTCTGGCCTGCCGATTACATGGCCGACCCGGCGGCCCATTCGTTTGACGGCAAGATATACATTTATCCATCCCACGACTGGGACTCGCCTGTGAAAGATGCGACCGACGGTAATCACTTTGACATGAGAGACTATCACATATTCTCGATTGATGGCGATTTTATGACCGGCGAGGTCACTGACCACGGTCAGGTGCTTTCACTCGACGACATCCCGTGGGCCGAGAGCAAACTGTGGGCTCCCGATGCTGCGGTCAAGGGTGACAAATACTATCTTTTTTTCTGTGCAAAAGACTCGGCCGGAGTGTTTCGCGTGGGTAATGCCGTGGGCAACACCCCCGTCGGGCCGTTCACTGTAAATCCCGACCCGATTGCCGGGACCTACAGCATCGACCCGGCGGTGTTTGAAGACAATGGTCAGTATTACATTTATATGGGAGGTCTTGGCGGCGGTCAGCTGCAGAAGTATCGCGACAATGTCTATGATGCCGACGGTCAGCTTCCGGCCAAAGACGAGGCCGCTCTGCCGGCTCGCGTCGCCCGCCTTGGTGACGACATGTCGTCGCTTGCCGAGGCTCCCCGGCCGGTGTTGATTGTCGATGCCGACGGCAATGAGCTGAAGGAGGGCGACAAGCACCGTTTCTATGAGGCATCGTGGGTGTTCAAGCGTGACGGCAGGTACTATTTCACCTACTCGACAGGCGGCTCCCACCTGTTGTGTTATGCCATTGGCGACAGCCCTTACGGCCCGTTCACCTACGGCGGCGAGATAATGAAACCGGTCGTGGGGTGGACGACACACCACAGTATTCTTGAGCATGACGGGAAGTGGTGGATCGTGTGTCACGACTCAAAGCCCTCGGGAGGGGTTTCCCGCCTGCGCAGCATGAAGGTGCTTCCGCTCACATTCCGCCCCGACGGCTCGATTGTAACACTTGACGGCAACAAGGAATGATACTGTTTCCCGGTTGTAAGATCAACATAGGGCTCGATATCCTCAGGCGACGCCCCGATGGCTACCATGACATAGAGACTGTGATGATGCCCGTGGGGTGGAGCGACATCCTCGAGATGGTTCCGGCAGCCGATGGCGAGCCGACGACTCTCACCGTGACCGGGCGCCATGTTGCTTGCCCTACCGAAAAAAATCTGGTGATGAAAGCCTGGCGGGCGCTTGAGGCTGCTTTAGGTGCCGAGCTTCCCGCCACGGCAATCTATCTGCACAAGATTGTTCCCGACGGAGCCGGCCTTGGTGGCGGCTCGGCCGACGCTGCCTTTACCCTTGTCGGGGCCAACCGTCTGTGGCAGCTTGGTCTCGACGACAGTTATTTGGCTGAGGTAGGGGCGAGTGTCGGTGCCGACTGCCCTCTGTTTATCCATAACCGGCCGATGCTCGCCACGGGCACCGGGACAACTTTGACCCCGGTCGAGATTGGCCTCGGGGGCGTTGTTGTGGCCATTGTCAAGCCTGCCGAGAGTGTGCCGACAGCCGCGGCCTATGCCGGGGTCACGCCCCGGGTTCCCGTCACGCCGCTGTCGGAGCGGCTCGCCGGCGGTGTCGACTCGTGGCGCGGGAGTGTGGTGAATGACTTTGAGGCAACGGTCGGCAGGCAGCTGCCTGTGGTCGAGTCGATAAAGAGCAAGCTCTATGACATGGGCGCTCTCTATGCAGCCATGTCAGGGTCGGGATCGGCGGTCTACGGCCTGTTTGCGGGTGAGGTCGGGGCTGAGCGTTTACAGTCATTGTTCCCCTCAATGACCGTCTGGACGGGCACTCTCGATACCGATTGAACGTTATTGTGGGAATTTTGTTATTTTTATAAAAGAATAATGTGTCAAAACATGAGTTTGGCAAAGTTTTTGTTATAGGAATAATCAGATAAAACAAGAAATAGACATGCTTAACAATAAATCATCAAAGAGAGCCGGCGAGCCTATCAGACAGGAGGCTCCCGACATGGAGATAGATTCCGACGTAGAGGAGATGGTCGATGAAAATCAGGCAAACAGCGATGTTGAAGAGGTCGAGGCCGAGGAGTTGACCGAGGTTGAGACTTTGCAGAAACAGCTGCTGGAGACACAGATAGCTCTTGAAAAGGAGAAAAAAGAGTATATGTTTCTGATGGCCGAGTTTGACAATTTCCGTAAGCGCACCATGCGCGAGAAAAGCGATATCATCAAAAACGCCGCCGAGAGCGCCATGAAAGGCCTTCTCCCGATTGTCGACGACATGGAGCGTGGTCTCGAGGCAAATAAGGCGAGCGACAATGCCGAGGCCATAAAGGAGGGCATGGAGCTGATTTATAACAAAATGGTGAAATACCTGGCATCAAACGGTGTCAAGGCGATCGACAGCACCGGTAAAGATTTTGACCCCGAGATGCACAATGCCATAGCGATGGTGCCGGTTGACGATGAGTCACAAAAAGGCAAGGTGATAGACACGCCCACAAAGGGTTACACGATAAACGACAAGGTGTTGCGTCACGCGATGGTTGCCGTCGGTCAATAAAAAAACAGAAGCGTCATGGCAGAAAAGAGAGACTATTATGAGGTGCTCGGTGTGAGCAAGACGGCTACCGCCGATGAGATAAAAAAGGCCTACCGAAAGATGGCCATCAAGTATCACCCTGATAAAAATCCGGGTGACAAGGCTGCTGAAGAGAAATTCAAGGAGGCAGCCGAGGCATACGACGTTCTGTCAAACGATGAGAAACGTCAGCGTTACGATCAGTTTGGCCACTCTATGGGCCCGCAAGGCTTTGGAGGTGGAGGTGCCGGTTATGAAGGTTTCCATGCCGGAGGTTTCACGATGGAGGATATCTTCTCGCAATTCGGCGACATTTTCGGTGGCCGGTTTGGCGGCATGGGTGGCTTTGAAAGCGCCGGTGGCCGTGCAACGGGTCGCAAGCGTGTGCGTCGTGGCAGCGATGTGCGCATCACTCTGAAGCTCACCCTTGAAGATATCGCCAAGGGTGTCGACAAAACATTGAAGATACCGGTTCTGGTGGCCGACCCCGACTGTAAGGGGACGGGAGCTAAAGACGGCACTTCCTTCACCACCTGTCCGACTTGTCACGGGCAGGGAACGGTGGTGAGCCAGGAGCAGAGTTTCTTTGGCGTGACCAACCGTCATGTGGTCTGTCCCCGCTGTCAGGGCGAGGGTAAGATCATATCACAGCAGTGTGACCACTGCCACGGCGAGGGTGTGATACGCAGCGAGCAGACAGTCTCGTTCCATATCGACCCGGGCGTGACCAACGGCATGACGCTCACCCTCCCCGACAAGGGTAATGCAGCTCTCAATGGCGGCCAGAACGGTGACCTGCTCGTGCTTATCGAGGAGTTACCCCATCCCGACCTAATCCGCGACGGTAATGATGTGATATACAATCTGATGCTCGATATTCCTACAGCCACGTTGGGTGGCAGTGTCGAGGTGCCCACACTCACCGGACGTGCCCGCCTGAAGATTGCTCCGGGCACTCAGCCGGGCAAGGTGTTGCGTTTGCGCGGCAAAGGTCTGCCCGAGTATGGCCGTGGCAATGTGGGCGACGAGCTCATCAATGTGATGGTCTACATTCCCGAGACTCTTAATGACGACGAGCGCAAGGCAATAGAGTCGTTGAAAGATGCGCCCGACATCAAACCGACCGAAAGCGTCAAAAAACGCATTTTCAGTAAATTAAAACATATCTTCGACTGATGGAGATAGCAATATTGACTCTCTCATTGATTGCCGCGGGAGCTCTCGCGGCAATCATTTATTTGTATAGGCGCGCCGACAAGGCTACCGCTGAGGTCGCCGCGCTTCAGGCCGAATTGAAAGAGACAGTCGAGTCTCACCGCGCCGAGATGTCACGTCGCGCCGAGGCCAGTCAGGCTGCTCTTGGCGAGCGCGATGTGACCATTGCGACTCTCACCGAGCGCCTGAAAATCTTTGAGGATGACCTCACGCGCCGCGAGGCCGACAATGAGCGCCGGTTCAAGCTGCTGGCCGCCGACATCATCGGGCGCGAGTCAAAGCAGTTCAAAGAGACACAGGAGGTGAGGTTGGGTCAGATTCTCGAGCCGCTCAAGCAGGAGGTCGACCGCCTGGGCAAAAGCGTTCGCGAGACATATTCGGCCGAGGCACGGGAGCGTTTCTCGCTTGCCGAGCGCATCAAGGAGCTTGTCGACACCAACCGCTCGATAGGCCGCGAGGCTAAGGAGCTGACAGAGGCTTTGCGCGGCAACTCAAAGGTGCAGGGCGACTGGGGAGAGATGGTGCTTGAGACCATCCTTGACAAGTCGGGGCTGATCAAAGATGTGCACTACCGGGTGCAGGTGACCACCGATGATGAGGGGCACACCCTGCGCGACGACGAGGGCCGGCTGTTGCGTCCCGATGTCGTGATCAATTATCCCGGTGGTCACGCCGTGGTGGTCGACTCAAAGGTGTCGCTCACGGCGTTCATGAGACTTGTCGCCGCCCAAAACGACCGGGAGCGGGCCGAGGCGGCTGCAAAACACCTCGCATCGGTGCGCGCCCACATCATTGAGTTGTCACGCAAGAACTATCAGGATTATGTGGGCGATGTGAAGAGTGACTTTGTGATGATGTTCATTCCCAATGAACCGGCCTATATCGAGGCAATGCGTCTCGACACAAACCTGTGGCAGGAGGCCTACGACCGCCGTGTGCTGATTGTCTCGCCCACACAACTCATATCGGCCCTGAGACTCATCGCCCGGTTGTGGCAGCAGGACCGCCAGACCCGCAATGCCATAGAGATCGCAACGGCTGCCGGTCGCATGTATGACAAGTTCTGTGGTTTCATGGACGACATGAGCCGCATCGACAAGGCGCTCACAAACACCCGGGCGGCTTATACCGATGCCATGAAAAAACTCAGTGACGGGACCGGCAATCTGGTGTCGAGAGCACAGAAACTCAAGGAGTTGGGAGCCAAAACATCCAAGCTTTTATCAACTCCCGAGGCCGAGCAGTGATTTTCACAACCGTTAACAGTAATAAAAAAATTGGTTAAACACCCCCGCCGCCGGTTAAACCAATCTTATTTCAGTTTGTCTTAAGAGTGTGATTGATCACCACCCCGATTCATAAACTTAAGAAAAAACTGAAACAACATGAAACGTAAAATATTCTCACTCGCTGTTATCGCATTGGCGACTTTCGCCTCAATCTCCTCTTTTGCCGCTCCTTCACGCGACAAAGACAGAATAAAAAAAGACCGTCCCTGCCGCGAGGCCCGTGCCTGCAAGGGTGACTCGACATGCCGTAAGGCTTTTTCACCTTTTGAGAAACTGAGCCTCACGCCCGACCAGAAAGCTAAAATCGAGCAGCTTAACAAAGATCGCTTTGCCGCCCGTCAGGCCAAGATAAAGGAGGCCCGTGGAAAAGATAAGGTTAAACGTGACTCTGTCAGCCCCGAGCAGCGCCGACAGCTGAAACAGGAGCGCCGCCTGGCCGTTAACAAAGAGCGCGCCGGCTATCTGAAAAGTGTCAAGGATATTTTGACTCCCGAGCAATATGTTGAGTTCCTTGAGATTAACTATACCCAGGCCCCTGTGAAGATGAAGGGGATCAAGAAAGACTCCCGTCACGATGGTAAACGTGATGGCAAGCGTGACGGAAAACACGACAAGAGCCGTAAGGGTGACCGTCCTGACAAGAAAGCACCCAAAGTTGACAGATCAAAAAAATAAATTTAAATCATAGACAATCCATTTAATAATACGGGCCCCGCGACCTTGGTGATGCAAGGTCGCGGGGCCTTTGATGTTTTCGGGCTGGTTTACGATGAAGTTATTGGATGTTGATGAGCTTGTGGGTTTGAAGTGAGAGCCTCCACCAGGGGTGGGTGAGGATGTAGGAGACAACCTTGTCGGTGTTAAGTTGGGAGCATGGCTGAAGGAACAGAAACTCAACGGCGGGGTGTGTCTCGGCGATGCTTTCGACATCTTGCCCGGTAAAGACTATCTTCAGCTCGTTTATGTTGGTGACGACGACCTCCGAGCCCTCTTTTGGCGAGCATGTCACCCAATCGACCTCAGGGGGCAGCGGGTGGGTGCCGTTGGTCTCGACCTGGATGTACCACCCTTGACCGTGCAGGGCGTCGACAAGGGTGCTGTCGAGCTGCAGGGCGGGCTCGCCGCCGGTTATCACCAGATGACGCGCGGGGTAGGTCGACACCTGCTCGAGTATATCAAAAAGATTCATGGGGCGGGAGGCGCTGTGGTCTGTGTCACAGAAATCACAGTTGAGGTTGCAGCCGCTCAGGCGCAGAAAGACAGCCGGAGTGCCGGTGTAGTAACCCTCTCCCTGCAGCGAGTAGAAAATCTCGTTTATATTATAGGTCTTCATCAACGCAATAGGTTGCTGTATTACCTTCACTTTCTTGAACATCGACCCTGTAGCAGCAGTCAAAACGGTCACAGATCCACCGCGCGATGTTTTCGGCCGTGGGGTTGAAGTCAAAAACATCGTTGAAGTTGCTGTGGTCGAGCAGGGTGTGGATCTCTTGCTTGATATTGGTGAAGTCGGTCACCATGCCATCCTTGTTCAGCTCGCGGGCGCGACAGTGAACGGTGATGATCCAGTTGTGTCCGTGCAGTCGCGAGCACTTGCTGGGGTAGGATAGTGACAGGCTGTGGGATCCCGATATTTCAAGTCGTTTTGTTACGTAATACATTGTGGCGGTTGTGTTAATCCTTGTTTTTCTTTTGTTTGACATCGCCGGGAGCATGGCGTGTGGTGTCGACCGGTGTCAGGCCTAAGGCCGGGGCGACGGTGCTGAGCATGTAGTCAAAGTTTTCGTCATAATCATCGGTGATGACACAGTCAAGATAGGCCTCTTTGAGAGCGACCGTCACGTCGCCGAGCACCGGGCAGTCTCCAATACCAAACACGCGCTTGATTACCAGACCGTTGACCGGTGGACGATAGTTCCTGATCTCGTCGCGGGCCTTCAGCTCGTCAATCTTGTGTCTCACCAACGCCAAATTGTCAAGGCAACGCTGCACCTTGAGCGGATTTTTTGATGTCACGTCGGCTTCACAGAGTATCAGCAGGTCGTTGAGGGTCTGCTCGTCGCCACAGTCGGTGGCCAGGCGACGCAGGGCCGAGTCGGTGACAGTCTCCTCAACAAGCGACACCGGGCGCATGTGAAGCTCAACCATGCGGCTGACATATTTCATGTCGGCGTTCATTGGCAGCTTGAGGCGACGGAAAATCTTGGGCACCATTTTGGCTCCTATGAAATTGTGGTTGTGGAAAGTCCAACCGTGCACCTGGTCCCATCGCTTTGTTTTCGGCTTGGCGATGTCGTGGAGCAGGGCGGCCCATCTCAGCCACAGGTTGTCGCTGGCGGCGGCCACTTTGTCAAGCACCTGCATGGTGTGGTCAAAGTTCTCTTTATGGGCTCGCCCGTTGACACTGTCAACGCCATATAGAGCCTCGACCTCGGGCAGAATCACGCTGAGCAAGCCGGTCTCGTGCATCAGCCACCATCCTTTTGAGGGGCGCGGGGCGAGCATCGTCTTGTTCAGCTCCTCGGCTATGCGTTCGCCCGAGAGGGTCGATGCCTGGGCGGCGTTTCGCTTGATGGAGTCAAGCGTGTCGGGATGAATGTCAAAGTCGAGTTGGGCGGCAAAGCGGATGGCCCTGAACATGCGCAGGGGGTCTTCGGTGAAAGCGCGGTCGGGATCAAGAGGGGTGCGTATGATATGCTCCATCAGGTCGGTCAGGCCGTCATGCAGGTCGATGAGTTCGCCAAAATTGTCGGGGGTGACCGATATGGCCATGGCGTTGATGGTGAAATCGCGGCGGTCAATATCTTCCTCAAACGTGGCGCTGTCAACCTCGGGTTTACGGGAGCCGGCGCGGTATGACTCCTTGCGTGCCCCGACAAACTCAAGCTCGATATCCCCTCGTTTTACCTGTGCGGTTCCAAAAGCTTTGAAAACATTCAGGTGGGTGTGTGGGCCCAGACTCTTGGCGACAGCTGTTGCAAGTTTCACGCCACTGCCAACGGTCGTCAGGTCGATATCTTTTGAATGTCGCCCCAAAAGCAGGTCTCTGACAAACCCGCCCACCACGTGACAAGACTGTCCGAGCCGGGCGGCCTCGCGGCCAACAAGTTGAAAAACAGGGTCGTCAAGTTTTGCTTTGAGGTTGTAGCTGGTTGATGACATGGGTTGTTACAATGAATCAGATGTCAAAATAAACAATATCTTCGGTCAGCACGGTGAGATTCTCAAGCCCGTGGTCGGTGGCGCGATAGGTATTCTCGATGCCGACGGCGCCGGTGCCTGGAATGACAAATTTTGGCTCGAGGGCAATTACCTGGTTGACGGCGATGACATCGCGCGAGCGCGGGGCGATGACCGGCGCCTCGTTAATCTCGATACCGACGCCGTGGCCAACAAAGCCGGCATGCTGGCGGTGCCCCATGAAATATTTTTTCAGCCCGGCGGCGGTTGCAATCTCAAGGGCCGTCTGATACAGCTCGCTGCATTTTGTGCCCGGAAGGGCCGCCGAGGCGATGGCGCGATGGATGTCGATCGAACAGCGATGGGCCTCGAGGGCGAGAGCGGCAATCTCGCCGACGGCAAAGGTGCGTGTACAATCGGTCATGTAGCCGGTGAAGTTGCCGTTGAGATCGACCATGACGGTTGTGTGAGGACGTATTATGTCACCGTTGGCTCCCACCGGCAGCGAGGGGTCGAGGCCGGCGCCACCCATGGCAAAATCGTAGGGCGACGGGGCGTCGGCGTTGTCACCGGCGAGGATGTTGCCCATGTAGAGCTCCATCGAGTCGCCACTGATTCGGAACTGACCCAGACACCCCTCGAGGCGTGCAACGCGCTCGATCTCAATCTGAAGCTCGATGTCGCTCATGCCGGGACGATAGAGCTTGGGTATCTCGCGGTAGACACGCATCTGTGACACGCCCGAGTGTTTTATCTTTTCTATCTCGCAGTCGGTCTTTATGGCGCGCGTGGCCCTCAGCAGGGGGGAGGCGTTGACAACTTTACTCTCGGGAAAAATCGCGCTGAGGCGCTGTATTGTCGAGTAGGCGGTCACGTCAAGCTCAAGACCGATGGTTGACGGGATGTTGAGACCCAATGTCTCGGCAATCTGCTCGGGTTTGCGTATCTCGACAACACCATCGCCGGTGAGCTCGACGGGCCGGCGCACGAAATAGATCGGTTCGCCTTGGGCCGGGATGTATGTGTAACCGTCAAAGACGCGTCCCGTCAGGTAGTAGGTGTTGGCATTGTCGGTCACTAAAACGGCGTCGACTGAATTTTCATTCATGGCCCGGCGCAGGCTCGCGAGGCGTTTGAGTTGCTCGTCGTGGGGCAGGAGGACAATCAGGCCGGCCAGGGGTGAGTTATGAGATTTCATGTGGTTGTTATCTTGGTTATCAAATGGTTGTCAAATTAAAGCTTTTACAAGAGCGTCAAACGAGTCTACCTGCATGAATGGGTCGGTACAGTCGCCGAATCCGTAGGTGACATGGATGAATGGCACCCCGGCGCGCCGGCATTGGTCGCTGTCGCCTTGGGTGTCGCCGATGTAGACCGGGGCCTGCAGCCGGTTGCGCTCGACAAGCAGTCCGATGTTGTCGGCTTTGTCCAGGCCGGTCTCGCCATTTGAAAGGGTGTCGGCAAAATAGGTCTTGAGCGCAGTGAACGACAGGAAGTTATCCAGGCCCGAGGCGCTGCAGTTGCTCACCATAAACAGTCGGTATTTCTGTGACAGCTCCCCGATGCCGCGGGCAACACCCGGGTAAAGGGTCCCTCCCAATTGTGGCATCATTGCCTCCTCGTTGATGTAAAGCTCTTTCAAGAAGTGGTTTATGTCTATCTGGCCGGGATCTATCAGTCTTTCAAGGATGACCGGCAGGGTCAGGCCCATGCAGTCGACCAGCTCGCGGCGCGTGATGTGATGGTGTATGCCAAGGGATGTGAGAGTATTGTTCCACACCGTGGCGTATGAGTCAACCGCATCCCACAGCGTGCCGTCCATGTCAAATATGAGCGAGTCAAACGTTTTCATCGGTCGGTTTTGATAAATCTGACGCCGACCTGCTCTATCCCCTCGAGGGTGTCGACGCGCATGATGTGGCACACTCCGACCTCGGCATTTTTTGTCAGCGTCACCTGATGGGGGATGGTGGCGATGAACTGATAGCTTGCCCCGAAACCTTTGCCGAGCCAACGGCCATAGACATCGGCCAGCTCCATGTTGATGGTGTCGCGGCACAGCCTGCCGTTGTCGACGTATGAGACCTCGAGCCACAGGTTACGGTACAGATAGGAATTGTCGTGGCGAATGGCGATCTGCAGCGAGCCGGTAGCGGTAGAGTCAACGGTGTCGGGCAACATGCTGACGGTGTCGCCATAGGCCCAGCCATCAGTGGGGAGCGTCTGGTAGCTGTTAAAATCATTGTGCCCGGGAGAGCAGGCTCCCAAGCACAATAATATGAATGTCAGCAAGACAAGCGGAAGTTTGCTCATTTGTTGTCTCGATGGTTAGGGTTTGGTTTGTCGGGGCGCGCGGGGCGGTTGTCTCGCCGGCGCCGGCGCTGAGGGTTGTTGTTGTCGACCGGCGGCGCTGCCTTTTCGGGCTGGGGTGTCGCCGGGCGGTTGTTGTCGTCGGGTTGAGGCTTTGCCGGTTTTTTCTTCTTCTTTTTCTTCTTGGCCTTGTCAAAGCGTGTCAGCGAGTCTTGACCGACGATGTCGCCAAACTCCTTGTTCTCCTTGGGCTTGTCGTCCTCGTCTCGTTTGAGCTTTTCGGGCTTTATGCCCTGCTTGTTGAGCGCGATAATCTCAAAGGCGCGGGCGGCGTCGATCGTGACAAGATTGGTGGCCGAGTTTTTCTCGGTCGAGTAGGTAATCTCTTTCTTGAAGATGTCGGCCTTGAAGTGGTACCACACATTGTCGACGGTCTCGAGCCGGGCCTCTTTGGGGGGCAGCTTGCGGGCACTCTCCACATAGGTGTCAACCTCAAAGTTGAGGCAACACTTCAGCTTGGCACACTGGCCGGCGAGTTTCTGAGGATTGAGCGAGATGTCTTGAAAGCGGGCGGCCGCGGTGCCGACCGATACAAAGTTGGTCATCCACAGCGAGCAACACAGGGGGCGGCCACAGGGACCGATGCCACCGATGCGGCCGGCCTCCTGGCGGGCACCGATCTGTTTCATCTCGATGCGCACCTTGAATGTCTCGGCAAGAACCTTGATGAGCTGACGGAAGTCGACACGCTCGTCGGCTATGTAGTAGAAGATGGCCTTGTTGCCGTCGCCCTGATACTCCACATCGCCAATCTTCATGTTAAGGTTGAGGCTCTCGGCAATCTTGCGCGAGCGTATCATGGTGTCGTTCTCCTTGGCCTTGGCCTCGCGATATTTCTCGATATCGGCGGGCTTGGCGCGACGGAACACGCGGCGTATCTCGGCATCGGGCTTGAGGTTGGCTTTTTTCATCTGGAGCTTGACCAACCGACCGACAAGCGACACCCGCCCTATGTCATGGCCGGGCGAAGCCTCGACGGCCACCATGTCGCCAATCTCAAGCGGCAGCGACGACGGGTTGCGGTAATATCCCTTGCGGGTGTTCTTAAACTGTACCTCGACAATGTCAAAGTCGGCCATGCCCCCGGGTATGTCGCCGAGCCAGTTGTAGCAGTGCAGCTTGCCTCGCGGCTCGTCGGGGTCGCGACGGCAGCAGCACGGTTGTGGCGCTGAGGCTGATGCATCATCGGCAGTCTCGGTGGCGGGGACGTTTGCCGGCGTTTTATCGTCGGGCGCAGCCATGTTTTTGTCAAACTTAGCCATTATTTAGCAAAACTTACTGAGCGGGTCTCGCGGATGACTGTGATTTTCACCTGACCGGGATAGGTCATTTCGTCCTGGATGCGTTTGGCGATTTCCGACGACAGCTTTTCGGTCTCGATGTCGTCAATCTTGTCGGCGCCGACAATGACGCGTAGCTCGCGACCGGCCTGGATGGCGTAGGTCTTGATGACGCCGGGATAGGAGAGGGCCAGTTGCTCGAGGTCGTTGAGGCGCTTGATGTAGGCCTCGACAATCTCGCGGCGTGCACCGGGACGCGCACCCGAGATGGCGTCACACACCTGCACGATGGGAGCCAGCAGCGAGGTCTGCTCAATCTCATCATGGTGGGCGCCGATGGCGTTGCAGATGTCGGGTTTCTCTTTATACTTTTCGGCCAGTTTCATGCCAAGGAGAGCGTGGGGCAACTCAGGCTCCTCGTCGGGCACCTTGCCTATGTCGTGCAACAGGCCGGCGCGACGCGCCTTCTTTGGGTTCAGGCCAAGCTCTGATGCCATGATGGCACAGAGATTGGCTGTCTCGCGTGAGTGCTGCAGCAGGTTCTGACCATAGCTCGAGCGGTATTTCATCTTGCCGACAAGGCGTATCAGGTCGGGGTGCAACCCGTGGATGCCCAGGTCGATGGCTGTTCGTTTGCCGGTCTCGATGATCTCTTCCTCAATCTGTTTTCTGACTTTGGCAACCACCTCCTCGATGCGTGCCGGGTGGATGCGGCCGTCGGCCACGAGCTGATGAAGGGCCAGGCGCGCGATCTCGCGGCGAACGGGGTCAAAGCCCGAGAGGACAATAGCCTCGGGGGTGTCGTCGACAATTATTTCAATGCCGGTCGCAGCCTCGAGCGCGCGTATGTTGCGGCCCTCGCGGCCAATGATGCGGCCCTTGATCTCGTCGCTGTCGATGTGGAACACGGTGACCGAGTTTTCAATGGCTGTCTCGGTTGCCACTCGCTGGATTGATTGGACCACAATGCGTTTAGCCTCCTTGTTGGCTGTCATCTTGGCCTCGTCCATGATGTCGTTGATGTAGCCGGCGGCCGCCGTTTTGGCTTCATCCTTGAGGCTCTCGACAAGCTTCTCGCGAGCCTCGTCGGCGGTCAGTCCCGACAGGTGCTCGAGGGTCTCGCGGGCCTGACGCTGCATCTGGTCAATCTCGCGGTGACGCTCGTCGAGCTGCTGCTCGCGGGTTTCCAGGCGTGCCTTGGTGGCGTTGTTCTCGTTGTGGGCGCGCTGGTTCTCGCTTTGCTGCTGGTTGAGCTGAAGCTCGCGCTGTTTGAGGCGCGACTCGGTGCTCTGAATCTTTGAAAGGCGCTGATTGGCCTGTTTTTCGGCCTCGGTCTTGATTTTCATCCCCTCCTCGCGCGCTTCAAGGATCTTTTTCTCCTTGATAACATCGGCCTCGCGGTTGGCGTCGTCGATTATACTTTTGGCGCGTGTGTGGGCCATTTTTCTTTGAACCGCCATCGTCACGCCAACGCCTATGGCCAGCGCGATCAAGGCTATGCAAATATAAATCAGAATATCCATCTTAGATATGTTTTATTTGTGAAGACTGGTTATTAAAATGGTTATCAATAAGTTAAACAAACAAAAAAAAGCACGAGTCAGGTCGCGTTGCCGGCGCGATGTGAAACGTGCGTTCAAAATCGGTTGTGATGTACTGCCGTCGCTTGACACCTCCACTCGTCTTTCCCTGCCGGTCATGGCAAGGCCGGGGGAGGGGTCAGTCCTCAAGCCTGTTCAGCTGTTGGTCAAGAGACCGGTCAATCTCTTCTAAAAGATTGTCGATCGAGGCCACAGCCTTTTGGTTGATAAAATACAACTGGGCGAACCTGAACGCCACCATTGCAAGAACTTCCGACGAGCTCTTGCCCGGAAAGCGGTCGGACCACGAACGCCAAAGCTCGTTGACGTTTCGCTCAGCTATCCTAATCACCTCCTCGTCATCGCGGTCGATACGCATTGGCAACGGCGGCGTGTCGGCGATTCTGACATTGATATTTTGTTTTTTATCCATCGATTACTCGGTGAGGTCGGCGATACATCGGTCGATGTCGCGCACTAAACCTGAAAGAAGTGCCCGTGATGTCTCAACATCGTCGCGAGTCGGCGCTGTCAGACGCGCTGTTTTCAGCAGCTCGACCTCGCGATTGAGCTCGGCAACCCGTTGATTGAGGCGATTTATCTCGCGCTCTCTCTCGGCAACGGCAGCCTCGGCCTCAAGCCTGAGCTCCCGCTCGTGCCGGCAGCGGTCAACCAAGACACTCGCCTTGCCTCCGATAGAGTTGAGGCGCTGTTGGATGTCAATCGGCATACTTTTTCAAATTTTTACAAATGTAGATATTTTTTTTGAATCGCCCGCCATATTTGTCCATTTTTTTTGTCCCCTCACCTTTTTTCTGTATTTTTGACTCAAAATAAATTTGATTATGATAGAATCACTGTTGAAATTTTTAGACCGGTCACCAATGTCGTTTAACGCGGTGGCCAACGTGGCGGCAACGCTTGAGGATGCCGGTTTCACCCGGCTCGAGTCAAACGCGCAATGGACGCTGAGCCGGGGCGGGCGTTATTATGTGGTCAAAAACGGCTCGGCAATTTTTGCGTTCATTGTCGGCACGGGCGACCCGACGGCGGGATTCCGCATCATCTCGGCCCACAGCGATTCCCCCGGGTTCCGCATAAAGCCGGCAGCCCCAATAAAAGGGGCGGGACGGGCCTTGAAACTGAACACCGAGGTCTATGGCGGCCCAATTCTTTACACATGGTTTGACCGGCCGCTGTCAATCGCCGGCCGCGTCTTCACGGCCACCGACGACCCGTTCCATCCCGAGTGTCACCTGGTGAAGGTCGACCGGCCGCTTCTGACTATCCCCCACCTGGCGATTCATTACAACCGCGCTGTCAATGAGGGTAACGCGCTGTCGCGTCAAAAGGATATGCTGCCGGTATTGGCGCTGATCGACGACACGGTAAATGTTGACAACATTGTGGCTCAGGCGATTGATATTGATCCCGAGTGCATTGTGGGGATGGAGCTGGGGCTCTATGACACCACGCCGGCAGTTACGTTTGGTCTCGACAATGAGTTTGTCTCATCGGGGCGTATCGATGACCTGTCGATGGTCCATGCGGCGATGACAGCCTTGACCCGAGGTGCCGGCCGCGAGCAGTCTCTGACCCGCGTGATGGCGATATTTGACAACGAGGAGACCGGCAGCGGCACCAAGCAGGGCGCGGCATCGCCCGTGCTCCACAACCTGCTCAAGCGGGTCACTCTCGCTATGGGCGGCGGCGAGGATGAGTTCTATCGGGCTGTAGATAATTCTTTTATGGTGTCGGCCGACAATGCACATGCCGTTCATCCCAATTATCCTGAGAAGCAAGACCCGACAAACCACCCGCGTCTTGGCGGCGGCCCGGTGATCAAGATAAACGCCAACTGCAAGTATATGACCGATGCCGACTCGG
Organism: uncultured Muribaculaceae bacterium; assembly: GCA_964394205.1. Lineage (GTDB taxonomy): Bacteria > Bacteroidota > Bacteroidia > Bacteroidales > Muribaculaceae > HGM05190. The sequence continues at coordinate 19,489 of CAYMVS010000022.1, forward strand.
CGGCAGTCTACAGTGAGATTTGTCGTCGTGCCGGCATCCCGGTTCAGTATTTTGTCAACCACAGTGACGTGGCGGGAGGGTCGACGTTGGGCAACATCCTGACGTCACAGATCGACCTGCGCGGTGTCGACATGGGGGCGGCGATGTGGGCCATGCACTCATGTCGCGAGACAGCCTCAGTGGCCGATCACGCCATGATCACCGACTCGTTTGACTGTTTCTATTTAGCCTGACTACTCAAAGAGCTCGGTTGAGAGATAGCGCTCGCCGGTGTCGGGGATGAGGACAACAATCTTTTTGTCCTGTGCCTCGGGGCGGCGTGCGATCTCGGTGGCGGCAAAGAGGGCTGCGCCTCCCGAAAAGCCTGCCAGCACTCCCTCGTTCTGTGCCAGCGCGCGCGAGGCATCGATGGCATCGGGTGTGGCGACCGACATGATTGTGTCGACCACATCGCTGTCATAGTTGGCGGGGACGAAACCGGCACCGATACCCATGAGGCGGTGCGGGCCCGGCTTACCCCCCTCGAGCACAGGCGAGTCGGCCGGCTCGACCGCGATTATCTTGATGGCGGGGTTGCACTTCTTGAGGAAACGGCCTATGCCGCTTATGGTGCCTCCGGTGCCGACGCCGGCCACAAAGTAGTCGACATGGCCGTTTGTCTGCCTCCAGATTTCAGGGCCGGTCATCGTTTGGTGGATGGCGGGATTGGCGGGGTTGTCAAATTGGGAAGGTATGAACGAGCCGGGGATACTCTGCTGAAGCTGAATCGCTTTGTCAATGGCTCCTTTCATCCCTTGGGCACCCGGGGTCAGCACCACTTTGGCACCGTAGGCTTCAACCAGCCGGCGGCGCTCGACACTCATTGTGTCGGGCATGGTCAGTATCACCTTGTAGCCTCGCGCGGCGCCAATCATGGCCAGAGCGATGCCGGTGTTGCCGCTGGTGGGCTCGATTATGGTGCCACCGGCGGGCAGGTCGCCGCTCCCGACGGCACGGTCGACCATGGCAAGGGCTGTTCGGTCCTTGATGCTTCCACCGGGATTGAATGACTCGAGTTTGGCGTAAATTGTTGATTTTAAGTTCAGCTTTTGAGCATAGTTATTGAGTTGGAGCATGGGGGTCGACCCGATGAGCTCGGTGATGGTCTGGGCGATTTTTTGCATTGTTTGGGGGATAAAAAATGAGACAAGTGTTGATATATAAATCAAACACTTGTCTGGTTGATATTGTTCAAGAAAACCGTGGCGCCGGGTCACTTCACAGATGGTTTGAAAGACTCGATGAGGCGTTTCATCTCCAATGCCAAATATTTGTGGCGCTCTACCTTTGAATGGCTCAGTTTGTCGATGATTTTGAGCAGGTCGGGGAGCACGCGGTCGAGCACACAGTTTTTGTCGCCGTAGGTGATGGTGTTTGACAGCAGGGTAATCATGCCGCTGCCGTAACCGTCGCTCACATAGTAGTTCGCGTAGTCTCCGATCGCCAGTAGCAATGTCTGTCTCATCAGATCGACAACATGCTCGGGGCCAACCTTGAGTGTCTCGACTTTTTTTATCGAGGCCCTGATTTTGGTCCATCGCGGTGTCAGGGCGCGGTGTTTGACGCGGTTTAGCTCTTTATAGATCTCTTTTGAAGTTTTTTCGAGCAGGGCGTCGATGTCGGGGTCAACAAAAAAGTCGAGATACTCCTTGGCCTCTTTTCGTGCTGAATAGAGGTCAAGGAGTATCTCGCGTAGTTGGTCGGCGTCAAAATTTTTCAGCTCTTTTTTAAGAGTTGCTTTTGACATAGTTTTCCTTATTTTTCGTTTTTAAGCCAGCGGTCGAGCCAACGGAAGAATACCCGTTGCCACATGACAGCATTCTGGGGCTTAAGAATCCAGTGGTTCTCGTCGGGGAAGATGAGCATCTCGGCGGGCACACCGCGCAGGCGGGCCGCGTTGAAGGCCTGCATGCCCTGAGAGGCAAGGATTCGGAAGTCATACTCGCCGTGGGTGATCAGGATGGGGGTGTCCCATTTGTCAACCGAGCGGTGGGGAGAGTCGGAAAACGTGCGCTGGGCCACGGTGTTGTTCTTGTCCCAGAAGGGGCCGCCTAAATCCCAGTTGGCAAACCACATCTCCTCGGTCTCGAGATACTGGGCCTCGGTGTTGAAGATGCCGGCATGGGCAATCAGGCAGGCAAAACGCTTGTCGTGGTGACCGGCGAGCCAGTAGACCGAGAAACCGCCATAGCTTGCACCGACGGCACCTATCTTGGAGGCGTCGACAAAGCTCTCCTGCTTCATGTTGTCGACAGCGCTGAGATAGTCGCGCATGTTCTGGCCGCCATAGTCACCCGAGATCTGTGCATTCCACTCGGTGCCAAAGCCGGGCAGGCCGCGACGGTTGGGGGCGATGACTATATAGCCGTTGGCTGCCATCAGCGCCAGGTTCCAGCGATAGCTCCAGAACTGGCTGACTGCCTGCTGGGGGCCGCCCTGGCAATAGAGAATGGCGGGGTATTTGCCGTTTTTGTCAAACTCGGGGGGATATACTATCCAGGTGAGCATCTCTTTACCGTCGGTTGTCGGAACCATGCGGGCCTCGACCGAAGGCATCTTGAGTGATGCCAGCAGCTCGGTGTTGACATCGGTGAGCTTAGTGACCACCCCTTTGTTGTTGACCGAGAAAATCTCGTTGGGGGCGAGCATCGAGTGGGCCATCGTGATGAGTGTCTTGTTGTCGACCGGCACCAGTGCCGCATAGTCACACACACCCGAGGCTACCGTCTTGACCTCATGTTTCTTAAGGTCGACAGAGAAAATGGGGGTCACGCCATCTTTGGCGGCGATAAAGTAGATCGACTTGGAGTCGACGCTCCAGGCGATGGCATCGACCGTGTAGTCCCAATCGGCTGTCAGGTCGGTCTTTACACCGGTCGCACGGTCGAGAATGAAGATGCGGTTCTTGTCGCTCTCATAGCCGTCATGCTCCATCGACAGCCAAGCCACATACTTACCGTCGGGTGAATAGGCCGGACAGGTGTCATAGCCCATCATCCCCTCGGTCAGGTTGACGGTCGTGCCGGCGCTGAGGTCATAGAGATAGAGGTCGGAGTTGGTCGACAGGGCATACTCCATGCCGGTTTTTTTGCGCGACACATAGATGAGTTGCTTGCTGTCGGGCGACCATGCAAATGACTCGACACCTCCGAAGGGTTTCATCGGGCTCTCAAAGGGCTCGTCTTTCATGATGTCGACAACGTTTGAGACAGTGTTGCCGTCAAAGTCGCCAAGCAGGGGGTGGGGTATCTCGGTGACCCACTCGTCCCAGTGCTTATACATCAGGTCGTCGATGACACGGCCTGTGGCGTCGGGAAGGTCAGGGTAGATGTCGGCCGCGGTGCGTGAATATTTCACGGTGCCCACCATGAGCACTTTCTTGCCGTCGGGCGAGAACTTGAAGCCTTGAATACCTTTGTCCACGTTGCTGACCACACGACGGTCGGTGCCGTCGGCGTTCATCACCCACAGTTGGGCAACCCCGTCATGAGGATAGATAAAGGCGATGCGGTTGCCGCCGTCGATCCAGACGGCCCCCTGCTCGCTCTTCTCGGTCTTGGTGAGGCGCGTTTTGTTCATGCCGTTTATGTCCATCACATAAAGGTCGGCGTTGCTGCGGTTTTGCTTGACGCTCTCATAGCTGACGCTGTAGAGCACACGCTTGCCGTCGGGTGAAACAACCGGGTCGTTGACACGGCCAAAGGCCTCGAGCGCCTCGATGGTGTATCGACCGTCGGTGGCCTTGAAGTCGGGCTTGTCGATTATGGTGTCGTCGGCCGAGGCGACCGATGTGGTGGCGGCAAGGGCGGTTGACATTAAGATTGTCTTTAAAACATTCATTTTAAATGAGGTATTGAGATGAAATGGATTGATTGCTGTGCACTCGCTCGATGGTGTCGGCGATCAGTTTGGCAACCGACAGCACGGTGCATTTGGCACACTTGCGCGAGTAGGGGATAGAGTTTGTGAAAATCATCTCACAGAGCTGGCTCTCGTTGACTTTGTCGCTGGCGGGGTCGCTCATGATGGCATGGGAGGCGAGGGCACGGACACTCTTGGCTCCCTTTTCCATCATCAGGTCGGCGGCCTTGGTGATGGTGCCGGCGGTGTCGACCATGTCGTCGATGAGGATTACGTTTTTATCCTGGACATCGCCGATCACGGTCATTTTGGCCACCACGTTGGCCTTGGCGCGCTGCTTGTGGCACAGCACCAAGGGCACGTTGAAATATTTTGCATAATTGTTGGCTCTCTTGGCGCCACCGACGTCGGGCGTGGCGATGACCATATCCTTGAGTTTGAGCGACTCAATGTAGGGGATAAACACCGATGAGCCATACAGGTGGTCGACCGGCACATTGAAGAAGCCCTGAATCTGGTCGGCATGAAGATCCATGGTGATCACGCGGTCAACACCGGCGGCGCTCAGCAGGTCGGCCACAAGCTTGGCGGCGATTGACACGCGAGGTTTATCCTTGCGGTCCTGGCGGGCCCAGCCGAAATAGGGGATGACGGCGACGGTCGACTTGGCCGAGGCGCGCTTGGCGGCGTCGATCATCAGCAGAAGCTCCATGAGGTTGTCGCTGTTGGGAAAGGTCGACTGGACAAGGTAGACCTCACATCCGCGTATCGACTCCTCAAAGGAAACCTCAAACTCGCCGTCGGCAAAGTGCTGGATGTTCATTTTTCCGAGTTCAACACCAAGCTCTTTGCAGATCTCGTCGGCAATATAGCGCGATTTGGTCCCGGCAAATACTTTAAAGGGGGGAAGGTTATTTTCCATTTTTTTTATAAAAGGGGACAACGGTTTAAAAACAACCGCAAAGGTACACATTTTTTATGACTCGACACACCATCAAGCCCCAAATAAAACTGTCTTTACCCAGGGTTTTCTCTTTTTGGACGCAGGCTCGTGTCAACGGCCGGGTGAGTTGAAACACCAGGCGACGGCACCATGGGGAGCTACTGCTGTGGTGAAGGGGGTGTCGCTGCTGAACGTGACGGGTGCTTTCGTGCCGCCAAGCAGCTCGGTGGCCTGATATGTTCCCTCGGTCAGGTCAAGCACATCAAAGGCATGGCGGGGGATATTGATCTCCATCATGGCCCGGGTGTCGCTGAAGTTGACGGCCACGAGCACGGTCTGACCGGCATAGCTGCGCATAAAGATATAGTGGCGGTGAGGGTCGACCGTGGGGTTCTCGTAGTTGACATACATCAGGTCAAAGAACCGACCGCGGGCAATTGCGGGCACGCTGTTGCAGAGGGTCAGCACGCGCTTGTAGGTCTGGCGCAGGTGTCGCTCGGCGTCGGTGAGCAGGGCGCCGTCGGCTTTCCCTTGGTTGAGCCAGCGGCGCACGGTCGGGATGCTCCAGTAGTCAAAGATGGTCGTGCGACCGTCAAGGCCGCTGAAGCCCTCGGCATCGGTGGCCCGCTCGCCAACCTCCTGGCCGGCATAAATCATCATCGAGCCGGTGCCGATGAAGGCGCTGACGACAAGCGACGGGAGCACGCGCGACGGGTCTCCGGCATATTGAGGGGAGCCAAACCGTTGCTCGTCATGGTTCTCAAGAAAATTGAGCATGTGGGGCTCGAGGCCTTCGACCGTCTGCCAGCAGTTGGTGAGGCGCGCGGCCGAGGTGCTGCCGGTCTCGATGGCCCGCAGGGTGTCATAGAGGTTGACTTTGTCATAGAGATAGTCAAAGCCGGCCTTGTAGATAAACTCGCGATAGAGGGCTATGTCATAGATCTCGGCAATGAAAATCACATCGGGGTAGTGCTCCTTGACATTTGGTATGGCCCACTTCCAAAACTCCACCGGCACCATGAAGGCCATGTCACAGCGGAAACCGTCGACCCCTTTTGAGCACCAGTAGCGCAGTATGTGGAGCATCTTGAACCATGTGTCGGGGATCGGCTCAAAGTGGTTGCTGTTGTCGCCGTAGTCGTGACCGTAGTTGAGCTTGACTGTCTCATACCAGTCGTTAGCCGACGGGAAGGCTGAGAAACAGTCGTTGCCGGTGGCTTTGGCCGGAAACTCGATGTAGGCATCCTGACCCTCGCCCAGCGGTACCGACGGGGCAAAAAGCTGCAGCGGCGTGTAGTAATAATTGTTGTTGGGGGAGAAGTAGACCGAGGTGTCGTCGTTGCTGCCAAAATCCTCGATGCGGGACGGGGCGGCGTCGCTGTGATAGCGGCGCGCCGTGTGGTTGGGTACAAAGTCGAGTATCACTTTCATGCCGGCACGGTGGGTGCGCTCGACAAGATTTTCAAACTCACCCATGCGGTTTTCAACATCCTCGGCAAGGGCCGGGGTGATGTCATAATAATCTTTGATGGCGTAGGGCGACCCGGCCTGGCCCTTGACAATGTGGGGATTGTCGGTTGGCTCGATGCCGTGGGCGCTGAAGTCGGTGCAGGTGGCGTGTTCAATCACTCCGGTAAACCACACGTGGGTGACTCCCAACTCTTTGATCTGGTCAAGGATGTGGGAGGTTATTCCGTTGAGTTTACCCGAGCCGTTCTGCTCATAAGTGCCGTTGGGCACACATTTGTCGTTGTAGTTTGTGAAGAGACGTGGAAGAAGTTGATAAATGACCGGTTTCATGGTTTGTTAAATGTGGATGAGCGACGACAGGCGGCGCAGGATGGCAAACGACGAGCGTTTCACCTCGTCGGGTTTCTTGAATCCATGGGCCACGAGGGTGTCGATGGTGGTTTGATAACCAATGGTATATACTTTCTTGATTTCACGCAGGTTAAACACTTTATAGCCTGCAATGTCGTTGATCTCGATTGGGAGGTCACACAGCGCCATGTCGGCCGTGGCATTGTGTTTGGCCATCATGTTGTAGGTGCGGTTGGCCACATCGATCAGCGATGGCTTGGAGTAGCGTTTGTGGGGCACGGGGCTGCAATTGATGCCTATAAGGTAGCGGCATCGGTCGCGTATGATCCATGAGGGGAGGTTGTGGAGCACCCCGCCGTCAACATAGTGTGCCCCCTCGATGAGCCGTGGCTTGAATACCAACGGGATGGAGCATGACGCGAGCACCCGCTCGGTGATCTCTCCTTTTTCAAAGACGGCGGGCTGGCAGGTGTCAAGGTTGGTCACGCCAAGCACCGTCGGAATCGGCAGGTCCTCGAGATTTTTATATTTGATATGGTCGGAGAGAAATTTCTTGAAGCCATCGAGCCTGAAGAATCCGTCTTTGGGCACGCTCAGCTCGGCAAAATCGGTGAATTTGGCCGTAAGAAACATCTGCACAATCTCGGTTGGCGTGTTGCCGGCGGCATAAAGGGCACACACCACCGCGCCGGCGCTGACCCCGGCGAGCATGTCGGGTTTGACGTGCATATCTTCAAGTGCCTGGAGAGCCCCGGCATGGGCAAAACCGCGTGCGCCCCCTCCGCTGAGGGCGAGGCCAATACGATAAGGCCGGCGGTCAAGTCTGTTGAGTGATGGGATGAACTGCATACTCATTTAACGTTTTTTATGGCGGTTTTGTTGAGCGGGACGTAATCGGGAGCCGCCGGGAAAGAGTTTTTCAATCAGATCGGGGCGATGGAGCCGTTGCAGCGAGCCGACGATGTCGGGGCGCATTTTGCTGTCATACCAAAAGAAGTATTTGCGCTGAGACTCTTTTTGGCGGGCATCGCGGGCGGTGTAGACCTTCTCGCCGGTGTAGGGGTGCACCCCGCTGTAATAGATTTCGGTGGCGAGGGTCATGGGGGTGGGGGTGAAGTCCTGCACCTGCTCCAGGTGAAAGTTCATTTTCTTGGTCTCGACGGCGAGCTCGGCCATGTCGACCTCGCGGCAACCGGGGTGGGAGGAGATGAAATAGGGTATGAGCTGCTGTCTGAGGCCACGGTCGCGGTTGATCTGCTCAAAAAGGGCTGCAAACTCGTGAAACAATGTGAACGAGGGTTTACGCATCACCTCGAGCACGGTGTCGGCCGTGTGCTCGGGCGCCACTTTCAGTCGGCCCGACACGTGATGCTCGATCAGCTCGCGGTTGTAGCGGGCGTTGGCTTTGTCGACCGCCGGGTCGCCGGTCTTGTGCATCGACAGGTCGTAGCGCACACCGCTGCCGATGAATGATTTCTTGACTCCGGGCAAGGCGTCGACGGCGTGATAGATGTCAAGCAGAGGGGTGTGGTCGGTGTTCAGGTTGGGGCACACCTTGGGGTGGAGACACGACGGGCGCCGGCACTTGCTGCAGGCCGACAGGTCGTGACCCCTCATCCGGTACATGTTGGCCGAGGGACCACCCAGGTCGCTTATATAACCCTTGAAGTCGGGCATGCGGGTGATGGCTTTCGCCTCATTGACAACCGATTGGGGCGAGCGCGAGGCGATAAATTTGCCTTGATGGGCCGAGATGGTGCAGAACGCACAGCCGCCAAAGCAGCCCCGGTGAAGGGTGACCGAGTGGCGTATCATCTCATAGGCCGGTATCGTTTTACCGCGATAGCGCGGGTGGGGCAGGCGAGTGTAGGGGAGGTCAAACGAGCGATCGATCTCGCCGGTGGTCATCGGGGGATACATGGGGTTGACCTTGACGACCCGGTTGCCGTGCCGCTGCCAAATGGTGGCGCCATGCATCATGTTGCTCTGTTGCTCGATGAACATGAAGTTGCGCGACTGCAGGCGCTTGTCGGCCAGGCACTGCTCATAGCTGCTGAGCAGAATGTTGTCGCCGTCGCCGGTGGCCGGCATCGTGTCGGCCGGGAGCAACAGGGCGGTCTGAGGGATGTCGGTGAGCGACCCTATAGGCTCTCCCGCGGCAAGACGGCGGGCTATCTCCAGGATGGTTTTCTCACCCATGCCGTAAGAGATCATGTCGACAGGCGAGTCGACGAGAATCGACGGGCGGAGGCGGTCCTGCCAGTAGTCGTAATGGCTGTTGCGGCGCAGCGAGGCCTCGATGCCTCCGGCGATAATCGGCACATCGGGGTAGAGACGGCGCAATATCCCGCTATAGACAATGGTGGGGTAGTCGGGGCGCATGCCGTGGCGACCGCCGGGGGTGTAGGCATCGTCGCTGCGTAGGCGACGGGCCGCCGTGTAGTGGTTGACCATCGAGTCCATCGCGCCGGCCGAGATGCCGAAAAACAGCCTCGGGCGCCCCAGCTTTGTGAAGTCGCGCAGGTCGTCGCGCCAGTTGGGCTGGGGGACGATGGCCACACGGTAGCCGGCGGCCTCGAGGGTGCGTCCAATCACTGCCGCGCCAAACGAGGGATGGTCCACGTAGGCATCGCCGCTCAGCAGTATCACGTCAATGTAGTCCCACCCTAAGGCCTTGACCTCTTTGGCCGAGGTGGGTAGATAGCGGTCGACGGGCGGATATGTCAGTTGACCGGCAGTCATCGCTCGGCAAGCATTTTTTCAAGTTGGACAACCTCGTCTCTGAGCCTTGCCGCCTCCATGAAGTCGAGGTCTTTGGCGGCCTCGAGCATCTTTGAACGGCACAGGTCGATCTGTTTTCGAATCTCGTCGGGACTCATGTAGCTCAACACGGGGTCGGCGGCAATGCCTGCGCCGGGATTGAACTCGTCGGTGTACATCGAGGGGGGCGTGTCGGCCGCCGGTCGTGAGTTGTCCAGGCGATGCCGGCGCAACTCTTTGGCCGTCGTTGCAGCCTCGTCGGCCCCCTTGTCGAGACCTATCAGGCGGGCGCGAGCCTTGACGATGGCCTGGGGCGTGATGCCGTGCTCCTCGTTATATTTCAGCTGCAGCCCGCGGCGGCGCTCAGTCTCGTCAATGGTTTGCTGCATCGAGTCGGTGATCTTGTCGGCATACATGATGACACGCCCGTTCAGGTGACGGGCCGCGCGGCCTACAATCTGGGTCAACGCGCGGTTTGACCGCAGAAAGCCCTCCTTGTCGGCATCGAGGATGGCCACGAGCGACACCTCGGGCAGGTCGAGGCCCTCGCGCAGCAGGTTGACACCGATCAGCACATCGTAGGTGCCTGCGCGCAGGTCGTCGAGTATCCTGATGCGGTCAAGCGTGTCGACATCGCTGTGTATATAGGCTGTCTTGAACCGTAATTTCAGCAGATATTCATTAAGCTCCTCGGCCATGCGCTTGGTCAGAGTGGTGACAAGCACACGCTCGTCGTGCTCGATACACTGCTGTATCTGCTCGATCAGGTGGTCAATCTGGTTGAGCGACGGGTGAACCTCGATAACCGGGTCGAGCAGGCCGGTCGGACGGATAATCTGCTCGACCACAACCCCCTCGCTGCGCTCCAGCTCATAGTCGGCCGGGGTGGCGCTGACATAGACCACCTGAGGGGTGAGCCGCTCAAACTCCTCAAACTTGAGGGGACGGTTGTCGAGAGCCGCCGGCAGCCTGAAACCATAGTCCACGAGGTTCATCTTGCGCGACAGGTCGCCGCCATACATCGCCCTGATCTGGGGGATGGTCACGTGGCTCTCGTCGATGATGGTCAGGAAATCTTTCGGGAAATAGTCGAGCAGGCAGAACGGACGCATCCCCGGCTCGCGACCGTCGAAATAGCGGCTGTAGTTTTCAATCCCCGAGCAGTGGCCCACCTCGCGTATCATCTCCACGTCGTAGGTCACACGCTCAAGCAAGCGCTTGGCCTCCAGAGGCTTCCCCTCGTTTTGGAAAGCCTCGACCTGGGCCCCGAGGTCAAGCTGGATCTGCGACAGCGCCGACCCCACCCGCTCGGGCGACGTCACAAAAATATTGGCCGGGTAGATCTTAAAAGAGTCGTGGCTGCCAAGCGAGCCCCCCTCGGGGTGCATCGTGGAGATCGACTCAATCTCGTTGCCCCAGAACACCACGCGCAGGATGATCTCCTCGTAGGCCAGACGGATGTCGACAGTGTCGCCCTTGACCCTGAACGTGCCGCGGCCAAGCTCAACCTCATTGCGGCTGTAGAGCGAGTTGACAAGGTCGCGCAAAAACTTGTTGCGCGCGATCTTCTGCCCCACATGTATCTCGATCACACTGCTGTGAAAATCCTCGGGATTGCCGATGCCATAGAGACACGACACCGACGACACCACAATCACATCCTTGCGGCCCGACAGCAAGGCCGACGTGGTCGACAGTCTCAGCTTGTCGATCTCATCGTTGATCATCAGGTCTTTCTCGATGTATTTGTCGACGCTCGGAATATAGGCCTCGGGCTGATAGTAGTCATAGTAGGACACAAAATATTGCACCGAGTTGTTGGGGAAAAATTGCTGGAACTCACTGTACAGCTGAGCCGCGAGCGTTTTGTTGTGGCTCAGGATGAGCGTAGGCTTCTCAACCTTTTGAATCACATTGGCCATGGTGAACGTCTTTCCCGAGCCCGTCACACCAAGGAGAGTCTGTGCCGGCAGATTTTGGTTAATACCATCCACCAACTGTTGAATAGCCTCAGGCTGATCGCCTGTCGGACTGTAAGCCGACTGTAGTTCAAACTTCATAACCTTTAGACACCGTTATTGCAAACCACAAAAATACAAAAAATTCAGCATTTTCACCCCCTCCACCAAAATTCCCACCAGGGCAACCGCATCAAATTTTGGCCGAGAGTAGCATCTCAAACAGGTAGTCC
>CAYMVS010000023.1:0-30653 GCA_964394205.1 uncultured Muribaculaceae bacterium
GTTAACATAACATCGCCTCTCGCGAGGCTCCATGTCTTCTACTATCCGGCTGTCCCCAGGCTCGGCAAGGCATCGCCCGGGGTTCGACATAATCACGCGCCCCCGGCGCTCTGTCGATGCCGGGCACCGAACAACCGCCGTCCGGCGAGTTTTGTTGCCCCTGATGGACCTCATCGAGGCCCGGGGTGACGTGGTCGCCATTGATCACACAGTCTCGGGCGGTGTGGTGTTACGCCTGCCGGCTCCACACCACCGCATCCTCGACAATGTGCTATTATTGTCTCGCGCGCTCCGCGGCTTTATCGCAACTTTGTTGCACAATTCTAAAGGTCAACCGCACCTGTCTGTTGATAGTGAAAAAAACGGCTCAAAGGGTGTTTTGAGCCGTTTTTTATGGTTTGTTTATCTAAGTTTTCACGAGCGGTGGAAGAGGCGACGCAAGAATCCGCGCTTGTGCTTGTGTTTTGAATCGCCATTATAGGAATAGCTGTAGCCATATCCATAGCCATATCCATAGCGTGAGCCCGAACCGCGACCATAGTGACCGTAGCGACGGTAACTGTAGGAGCGTGAATGGATGTCGACACCGTTCATCACGATGTAACATTTTGACAACTGGCCATTGTTGACTGCGTTATGCAGAATCTCGAGACATTTCTTTGACGAGTAGTTGGCGCGGGCCACATAGAGCTGCAGGTCGGTGTAGGGGGCAATCAGAAGCGAGTCGGAAACGATGCCGATGGGCGCCGAGTCGATCACGATGAAGTCAAACTCTTTACGCAGGGTGTCCATCATCGTCTTCATGTTTTCACTCATCAGCAACTCATTGGGGTTGGGGGGCACGGGGCCTGCCGAGAGGACATACAGGTTTTCGTTTTGATCGCTTTGTGAGATCATGCTGTTGATGTCCATGTCGTTGCCTGAGAGGTAGGTGGTGATGCCTCGCTCGTTGCTGCGGTTGAAACGGTGGGCGAGATAGGGTCGGCGTATATCCATGCCCATTACCAATGTCTTCTTTCCTGCCAATGCAAAGGTCAGCGCCACATTGGAGGCAATGAAAGTTTTGCCCTCGCCCGAAATTGTCGAGGTGACAAGGATGACTTTCTTGTCGTGGTTGAGCATGAACTGAAGATTGTTTCTTAGGAAACGGAACAACTCGGCCACGGCTGATGTCTCGCTGTGTGACACAACAAAGTCTTTGTCGCCATCGGTCTGGGCTATCTCACAGATGATGGGCACTTTAGTCACTTTAGCCAACCCGTCTTTGTCTTTGTAGATGGGGAAGAAGATGAATCGGCAATAGATGATGACACCGGGTATGAGCAAGCCGATCACCAGGGCCAGCATGTAGGTCATGCGGCGGTTGGGATAAATCATACCGTCGTCGGAGGGGTTGTCGATGAGGCGTGCGGTCGGTGTTGCAAGGGTCTTCTGAATCGATATTTCCTCGCGTTTCTCGAGCAGATAGTTATAGATGTTCTCTTTAACGGTCTGTTTGCGGATGCGGCCAAACAGCTCGCGCTCGTTGACGGGTATAGACGACAGTTTTGTGTTTGCACGGCTTTCCTGGCCGATGATATTGTTGCGCTGCACGTTGATGCTGTTGCGCAGGTTGACGATACCGCGGTAGATCTCTGTCTTTGAACGTCCTAAGTCGGCCTGGAGGTTTTTGATCAAGGGGTTGTCTTCGGTACCACCCTCCATAAGGGAGTTGAGCTGAGAGACCTTCTTGTTGTAAGCCAATATGATAGCGTTCAGGTTCGCATCATCAATCACCTGAGGCAGCGGCGTGTAATTGTCTTGAGAGGCGATGATGCGCTCTACATTCTGAATAATGTTCTGGCGCACCTCAAGCTCGGCCAGCTGACGGTCGGCCTCCTGAGAGCGGTTCATGGCCATCTGAGTCTCTTTTGAGATGTCGGTGACATTGTTTGACCGACGGTAGTCTTCCACGTCGCGCTCGGCGTCGTTCAGCTCGGCCTCAACCAGGGCGAGACGCTCAACGATGAATTGCTCGGTCTGCATCGCCGAGCGGTTTTTCTCGGTTTGGATGTCTTGGTTGTAAATCTTTATCAACGTGTTGAGGATGTCAATACCCATGGCGGGCGAGGGCGTTGAATATTTGATGTTTACAACAATCTTTGACTTTTGGGCAAACTCGATGGTGAGAGCACCCGAGATGCCAGTCGCAACAGCAAACGGGTTGCGTATCAGGATTTTCTGTTTGTTCTCAAATTTTGCACCGGTGGGCGAGGGGAGCAGGGTGAGTGTGCCTTGCGGCAGCTCAACTTTGACGGGCAGCTTTTTGGCTGAGAATTTCTCTACATATTCCTGGTCCTCAAATTTTGACTTGACGACAAAATTGTAGGTGCCGTCATCGTGGTCGGCCAGAATGGTGATCGGGCTTTTCAGTTTTGACAGACTGATAGAGTCGAGCCGTGCTATGACTGGGTTGTTGCCATACTCCACGTTGTCGCGGAATCGGCCCACAGAGTAGTAAGAGTAGGACAGGCCAAGACTGTCGACCACCTTGATGAGGTTGTTGCGTGACTTAAGGATCAACAATTCGGCCTCGTCGATGGTACTCTTCATGTTGAGCAGCTGAGCCTGGTCGGAGAAGAGGTTCATCGAGCTTGACTGGCTCTCGTTGTTGAGGTAGATTGAGGCAACTACCGAGTAGACCGGTACGATACCGGCCAAATAGTACCATGAAACGCCCAGACAGATAACTACTGACAGAACAAACCATTTCCATTCATTCAAAAACTCCAGGCAAAGGCCGGCAATGTCAAGTGACTCTTGTTCCAGAGGCTCTTGTGAGCTGTTTTTCGGTTCTTGTAGTTCGCTCATTTTCGATTATTTGCTTAAGTTAACAATGCCAATTACAAGGCTGGCAAGTGATGAAATGCCGCTGACAAATGTAATGCCGGCCGACACCCCGGGGGCAAGTTGCCAAGAGGTGTTGGCAGCCGATTTATTGGGCTCGACATAAATCTGGTCATTCTGCTGCAGCTGGAAATAAGGGGAGAAGATGAGGTTCTTGTCTTGAAGGTCAAGACGGGCTATCTCGCGCGTTCCGTCATAGTTTGTCCTGATGAGCAGCACGTTGTCGCGACGGCCTTTGACATCAAGGTCGCCACACATGGCAAGTGCCTCAAAGAGATTCATGCGCTCGTTGGGGGCACGGACAACGCCGGGCGATTTGACCTGTCCAAGCACAGTCACGCGGAAGTTTACCACACGGGCATCGACAACCGGTTTCTCTTTCATGTATTTGGGCCATATTTCATTCTGTATCTTTTCAATCAGTTGATTTTTAGTCAATCCACCGACATGAATACGACCTATAATGGGAAAGTCGATATAGCCGTCGCTGTTTACCAGATAGGAGTTGGTCGATGTCACATTGACGTCATTGCCCTGCTGGTTCATCATCGGGTTGACCATCTGCACCCGCCCGTCGTTATCAACCATCACACCTTTATTAAAAGGCAACGCGGCCTGGATGTTGGTCGATGTCACGAGGATTGTCAACAGGTCGCCGGGGACGATGCGCGGGTCGGCCGCCTCATGGGTCTGCGTGAGCATTTCGGCAGGTATCGTTTCTGCTTCAAGCACATAAGGCACTTTTTTGGCCGAGGAGCATGATGACAGGATCACTGCAATCATGGCCGATGCCCACAATATGGAATGTTTCATTGATGTCAACGTTGAAAAATGTGTTGTGTTATCGATTGGTAATAAATTGTTTGACGACAAAAATCGCCGCTTGACCATTATGTCAATAGTTCAAGCGGCGCAAAGTTAATAAATTTTTTGTAGAAATTTGCAAATTTTCCTAAAAACCTGTCGTCATTTTTATGGCCGACGCACGCTGGCGTTGGTCTAAAGGGTGTAGCGTATGCCTAAGAACATGTTTGACCGGCGCTCGCGGCCAATGGTGGTGGGGGTGCCGTGGCCGGGGTAGACCACGGTGTCGTCGGGCAGCGGGAGCAACTTCTTGTGGATACCATCGATGAGCTGGGCGTGATTGCCGCCGGCAAGATCGGTTCGGCCTATGCTGCCGTGAAACAGCACATCGCCGCTGAAGAGGATGCCATCCTCCCGGTCATATAACACGATGCTGCCCGGCGAGTGTCCCGGCACGGTCATGACTTCGAGCCTGCCATTACCGATGATAATCTTGTCGCCGTCGTTAAGCTCAACATCAATTTCAACAGGTCCGACCGACCCCGGCAGGCCGAAACCGCGGGCCTGAACATCGCGATGCTGCCCAAACTTGCTGTCGGCCTCGTTGGCCTCGAGCTTTAGACCGTAGGTGGCGGCTATGAAATCGTCGCCAAAGGTGTGGTCGATATGCAGATGGGTGTTTATGAGATGGATAGGGCTCAGTCGGTTCTCTTTGATGAAGTCGACCAGCAGCTGCTCCTCGGCGGTGTTGATCATGCCCGGGTCGATGATTGCCGCCTGAAGAGTCCCGGGATCATAGACAACGTATGTGTTGACCCCAAACATGTTGAAAGTGAATGTTTTTACTTTCATAGCTCTACATATATCAATGCTTTTGTTTTAAAATATTCGTCGGAAAACCAGTCGCTGAGTGGCACCTCGATGATGGGGCGCCTGATTGTTTTCAGCTCGTCGTCGAGCCCGCTCCCCTTGAGGCAAACCAACCCGTTGGGGAAGGCATTGCGGTTTTCACGCGAGATGTTGCGCGCGACGAGTTTAACAAGGGCATCGAGACGGGTCACACCGCGCGACACCACATAGTCAAATTTTTCATGACACTCGCCAACGTCCCCCTGCCGGGCTGTCACATTGGTCAGCCCCAACGACTCGGCGATGTTGTTGACCACCTTTATCTTTTTACCTATACGGTCAATGAGATGGAACGAGCAGTCGGGCCAGAGGATTGCCAGCGGGATGCCGGGAAACCCACCGCCGGTGCCCAGATCCATCAGGCGGCTCCTCTCGACCGGGGTCATGAATTTGGCTATTGCAAGCGAGTGGAGCACATGGTGCTTGTACAGGTTGTCGATATCCTTGCGTGAGATGACATTGATTTTGTCGTTCCACTCATGGTACAGAGGGCCCAACGCTTCAAATTGCTCACGCTGACGCGGTGTCAGCTCGGGGAAATATTTCAGTATCTCGTCCATCAGAATAGTTTTTTAGGGCGTGTAGCCTGAAAGTCCTTTAGATAAAGAGGTGTCGAGTAGGCTGTGTCGATAAAGTCGCGGCGGGCAAAAGCACGCTCGGCCAATGCGAGCATATCAGCGGCCACCGGCATCACGTCGGGCACGTGAATGAACCCTTTCGGCTCAAGCAGCGGGCACGCCTTGTCGCTGCCGTTGCCAAAGAAAAGCACCCGCGGCCGGTCGGCAAACCGGCTGTAGCTCTCCTCGTCGAGAATCAGGGGCGAGGGCTCGACCAGTGGGGTCAACGTCATGTCATAGACCGCGGTGTAGACCTCCATGCGCCGGGCGTCGATCATCGGGATGAAAGTCTCACAGCCCTCAATGTCGGGCGAAAACATCACCTTGACAGTCATCAGCTCAAGCGTGTTGATGCCGATGAGCGGTATGTCGAGGGCGTAGGCGATTCCTTTGGCCTCGCTCAAGCCGATGCGCAGGCCCGTGTAGCTTCCCGGACCGGTGGTCACGGCAACCGCGTCGAGTTTCAGCTCATGTTTATTAAGGTGGTCGAGACACCCCTTGATCATGTCGCTGAGCAGAGTCGCGTGGTTGTGGAGATTGAAATCTTCAAAATGGGACAGGACCACCCCCTCGGCGGTAAGGGCAGCCGAGCAGGCATCGGTCGATGTGTCGATATTCAGTATAACAGCCATAACGGTTGCAAAGGTCACAAAATAACCCGACATCACCAAATTTTAATGAAAATTGGTGACAGGTTGAAAATTTTAATCGTATCTTTGCGGGCGAATAGGTGTCTGCATCCCGCCTTGGCGGGAGTGGACTTAAAAGGGAATCCGGTGAAAATCCGGGACAGTACCCGCTGCTGTAATTTCCATCAGGCTGCAGAGCCTGATTATGTCATTGCCAAACCATTGGAGTCAACGGTCAAGACTCTGAGAAGGGGCAATCGATTAAGGAATAAGTCAGAAGACCTGCCATTCAAAACGAGAGAATTATCACCTGCGGGAAAATGGGTGACTTCTTCCACTGCCGGCATCGGGCAGTGGAACATTCTTGCAACCCATCAGGCTTTAACCAAAGCCCCTTTCCCGCTATATTTTTATTCAAGACCGCAATTGCCGGTCGTTTTAGCGATGGAAAGCCTGAATGGAGATTTCTGACAGACTTATTGGTTTCGGTTCACAGGTCGCCTGCAGATGTGTCGCGGCGGTGTGTTCTGTCATGGCGTTGGCCGGAGTGTCGAGTGCCGCCGAGCCGGGCGATGCCGACTCGCTGCGCGTTTTAGGCGAGGTGCTGGTGACGGCACAGCACCGTCCGCTCGCCACGGTACAGGCTCTTGAGGGCCCGCAGCTGCACGCCCTGTCGTCAACCTCAATTGCCGACGCCCTGAAATATTTTGCCGGAGTGCAGATTAAGGATTATGGTGGGTTGGGTGGCCTGAAGACCATCAACGTGCGTTCGCTCGGAGCCCAGCATGTCGGGGTTTATGTCGACGGAATACGCATCACAAATGCTCAGAACGGCACGGTTGACCTCGGCAAATTCTCGCTGTCCACTCTCGAGTCGGTGTCGCTATACAACGCCAATAAGCTTGACCGATGCCAGTCGGCGTCGGAGTTTGCCTCGGGGGCAACAGTCTATCTGAGAACACGTCGGCCGTCGGTCGACTCCCTTTCAGCAATGGGGGCAATCGGGTCGTTTCACACATATAAAGGGAAGCTGACAGCCCAGTTCAACCGCCGGGGGTGGGCCGGATTTGTCGACGGGGAATATCTCAACTCGAGGGGAGACTATCGATTCAGGTATAAGTCACAGTTTGAAGACACTGTCGGCACGCGGCGCAACTCCGATATCGAGTATTACCGTGTCGAGGGCGCGGCGTTCCACAAAGATTTCTCGTCCCATCTTTACTGTTATGTCTCAGAGCGCGGAGTGCCGGGAGGAATCGTGCGCCGTCTCTCCGATAAATATATTAATGTGGGGCGGGAGTGGGATGTCGACTGGTTTGGTCAGGCCTCGTGGACCCATCGGTTTTCATCGGCCCATCAAGTGCTTTTCAATGCCAAGTACACTCAGGAATACCTGCGCTACTGCACCGATTATCCTGAAAACCAAAACACCGCGCGTGTCAACAATCATTACTGGCAGAAAGATGTCTATGCCTCGGCCTCTTATTGTTACACCCCTTTCAACTGGCTGTCGGTCAATGTGGGCTATGACGCCCGCCACTCGTGGCTTAAAGCCGACCTGCGCAATTTCCACACTGTCACCCGCCTCGACCAAAAGGCGGTTGTGGCAGCCCAGGGAGAGTATGGCGGGTTAAGGCTGGCTGCCTCGATGCTCTATCAGCATTACAAAGACCATACCGTCACCCATGCCGGCGCCGCCGACCCTTTGAGCCGCTTCACCCCCTCGATAACTTTGGGTTACTCGCTCGGGGGACTGTCGCTGCGCCTGTGGTATAAAAAGATTTTCCGCGCGCCGACACTCAACGACCTTTATTACACCCAGGTTGGAAACCGCAACCTGAAGCCTGAGTACACCCGTCAGTTTGACATCGGGGCCGAGTATAATTATAATGTGTCGTTGTGGTCGGTCTCAGCTCAGGTTGACGGTTACATAAACAGTATTGACAACCGCATCGTCTGCCTGCCGCTCAAGGGCACCTACTCGTGGTCGATGATGAACTATGGCAAGACCTATTGCCGTGGGCTCAACGCCAATCTGAACGGACGCTACACGCCGGGACGATGGACATTCTCGCTTGTCACGTCAATCACATGGCAACGCGACCTGAACCGCACCGACCCCGGGAGCCAGTCCTATAACCGACCGATTTGCTTCTCGCCGACACTCTCCTACGGCATCACCGGCGTCGTAGGGTGGAGATGGATCACACTGACCGTGTCTGATCTCCATGTGGGTGAGCGGATGTGGTCTTACGCCGACCCCGACGATATGCTCGAGCCATACAACAACATAGACCTCAAGCTCACGGCGGTTTGGCACTCTCTGACCGGCTCGCTGGAAATCAACGATTTGCTTGATGTGCAATATGAGCATGTGCCGCGCTATCCGATGCCCGGCCGCAACTTTACTTTTTCACTGACAATATCCATCTAACCTCCCTTTTAAATGAAAAAACTCCACTCACTTCTGTTAACCCTTTCGGCGCTTTTGGCAATCGCCGTGCCGGTGGAGGGGCAAGAGAAAATAATCTTGCTCAACGAGGGTAACTGGCAGGCCGACAATGGCAAGATTACTTATTTTGAGAATGGCCGGGTGGTCAGCAACCAGTGGTTCCGCGACAACAACGGCTACAAGTTGGGCGACACCCCCAACGATATCATTCAGGTAAATGACAATCTGATAGCCATTGCCATCAACTGGTCAAACATAGTGCAGTTCATCGACCCGAGCGGACGCGCCGTGGCTGCGACCGAAGATGTGCCCAACAACCGCAAGCTGGCCACCGACGGCCGGTATGTCTATATCAGCTCCTACGGCCATGAGTGTGCCACAGTCAACGGTTTTGTCACCTTTGAGAAGGGATATGTCGCCAAAATCGATATCAAGACTTTTAAGGTGGTTGATGTTGTTGAGGTTGGTTATGAACCCGAGGGTATCGCTTACTATAAAGGGTATCTTTTTGTGGCAAACACCGGCGGATATGCCTTTCAGGAAGATCATGAATATGAGACAACGGTGAGCGTGATAGACGCCGCCTCGATGACCGTGGTAAGAAACGTCGACACCGGCCAGATTAACCTTTATGGCAAGATGTCACAGTCGGGCCGGTATCTGTGCATAAACTCGCCGGGCGATTACTATGACATTCAGGCAGCCACAATAATTTTTGACTGTGAGACCGCCATCACAGGAGGGCGCGACGACGAGTGTTTCGTTAAATTGGATTATGCAGCCACCTACAATACCACCACTCTTGACGGCCGGTTTTATGCCATCGGGTCGCGCTACTCCTATTATACCGGAGAGTACACATTCAACTATGTAGTTATCGACCCGGCGGCAGTCATGGAGTCGCTGGGCGGCGAGGGTATTGACGACTCCTTCCCCGGCACAGTGCTCGCCGACCTGAAGTCAATCGGCATGCCCTACGGTATCTATGTCAATCCCTACACCGGCTACATGTATGCCACCGATGCGGGGGGCTTTGTCGAGGCCGGCACGCTGTTGCAATGGTCGCCCGAGGGCAAACTGCTGTCGCGCAACTTGGTCTACATCAATCCCGCCCACTTCCTGGCGCTCCCGCCCGACGGCCATTTCTCGGGTCTCCAACCGACCGCAGCCGCGCCAACTCCCATGGCCGACGGCCCGATATATAACCTGCAGGGAGTTATGATTGAAGAGCCCCACCCCGGGCAGATATACTTAAAGAACGGCTCAAAATATATTGAAAAATGAATTTAACCAATTATAAACCATTATGAGACAAAAAGTTTTTCTGTTAACTCTGTTGATGATGGTCGGGGTGTCGATGACATCTCCCGCCACCAATCTGACGGTCAAGATGAATACCGTCTCGCGAACCATGACGCTTACGCCAAAGGGGAGCGACACGCCGGTCGAGGCTGGCACTCCATCATCCTACACCTACAATTTTGACGTTGAGGGTGGGGATTATCTGCTCACCGCCTACGCCTCCGACGGCACTACCGTCAATGGCACAATCGAGGTGTTTGTCGATGGCGACAGTGTCGCCCAACAGCTCACCATCCTCACCCTGACAGCATACGCCACCAATAAGAATTGGGTTGTCGATCAAGACTATACGATCGTCGCAAAGGTGAACAGCCGTGAGGGAAAGTCTCAGGTCATTACCATGGGCAACAGTACCACCGCCGGCCGCAAGACATTCCTCGCTCAAAATGGCAACAGCTATTTCGTCAGCTTCGTGCCAAGCCCCGAGCGTGAGGCAGAGGGCTACACGTCGTTGTTGAAAACCGGCACTCTGACAGCCAACACCAATATCTCGGGGGCGATACCTTTAGGGGGCGATTTCACAATCACCGTCCCCGCCGACGCCGGTTTTGAGCTGAACACCAAACGTGTTCACTTTACCGATTTCAACCACCTGCACCCCAAAAAGGTCGAGACAAAGGATGGCAAGACATCCTACACCTATTATCTGGCCCAGGGCCAGGTGTATAACTACCGCACATGGAAGAAAGACGCTCTCACTCAAGCGGCCTACTTCACTTTCTCGGCCAATGAGGCCGACCGCCCGGTGATAGAGCTGACCGATGACGACTATTACGTATATAATCCCGCCACGATCAATCACACGCCACAGAGCAATGGCGGGTATGAAACGGGCGACATCTTTGTCAACGGCAACTACAAGGGCTTTCTGCAATTGAAGACCGGCGAGACATTCCTCGCCCACGCTATGCGCTCGTGGGAGCTTACCGACAACTCGACCAACAATTATTTCTTTGAACCCGATTTCCACTATACAGTGATCGACCTCAACGGCAATCCTTCAAGCGATGTGCTCGAGGTTGTGCCCCAAGAGCCCAACACCTCGGCCTGGACAACACTGAGAGCCAAAGGGAAAGGAACCGTCATTGTGCTTGTCACCTACGACGGCATAAAGGTCGATTACTGGAACAAACAGACACTCACCCCCTATATGGGCGGCGAATTTTGGGGTGCAATATGGCCCGAAAACACGGCAGCCTATGTCGTGTCGGTCGACGGGACCCCGGCGAGCCTGACGGCCAATATGCTCGTCAATGAGAAGTACAATCAAGGCGCTCTCAAGAAAGCCGGCGACAACGTCGACGCCGAGCACGATGTGTTCTATTACCTTGACACTGAAGAGGGCGCCCTATACAGTTTCAAACCCGAGGGGGTGGCATCGGTCGAGATCGCCTATCCCGTGATTGGCGAACGCATGGCGACCTACAAAGGCTTCACCGCCGATGGCGTCACGCTCAACGAGGATGGCACCTACACCCTGCTTGTCAAAGAGGGCCGCAACATCGTCAGGCTTGTCGACCCGTCGGGCAATGCCGACTATCGTGTGATAAGGGGACGCAAGTGTCACCGCGAGATTGTCAACACCACCCGCCCCGGCAGCAATATATATCAGCCCGGCGACGAGGTGAAGGTGCAGTATTCAGGTCTTTATCACCCGGCCAACAAACTGGCGGGCATCTACAACATGTCGGCCTATGTGACCTATAACGGCATCCCCAACGGCACCTCGCTCATTCTTAGCGCCAACCAATATACCTTTGGCTCGGCGGCCTCGGCACAGGCGGTCACTGTCAAGATTCCGGCCGAGCATGATGTCACAGCGGTGCCCGCTATAGAAATGACCGAGGGGGTAATTCAGGTAAACGGTTACGGCGACCCCATCGGCAACCACCGCGATATAGACCCTGTTGGCGGCCGCTCGCCAAACTTCACCGCGATTGCCCACAAAACCTATTTCGGCCATATTCCCGAGGTCTATCTCGACTTGAGCCCCGTGAAATATTTTGACATCAAGGTCATGGTTGATGTCGACGACGTCGACCTTAAAGTGTCATTCGGCGGTCAGGAGATCAAGGCCGGTGAAAACGGGCTTTATTCAGGCACCTACGGCGATTACAGTGTTGTCGCCTCCAAGAAAGGTTATATCTGCTACAGAAACACATTCAACATTGCCGACAACGCCGAGGGATTGCAGACATTCAATGTGGAGATGACGGCCGATGCCAATTCATGGGACGGGCAGACACTGACCGAGCCGGTGCAGGTTGAGGGTGTCTACACCATTGTCAAGGGCTCGGAGCTTGCCTGGGTGGCCGATTATGTAAACAAAGGCAACTCGGCAGCCAAATTTGAGCTGGGTAGTGACATCGAGCTTGGCAACTATGAGTGGACCGCCATTGGCTTGTCATCGTCAAAACCGTTCAGTGGCGAGTTCAATGGCAACGGCCACACTGTCAACGGCCTGTTTATCGATGTGCCCAACGAGCAGTATCGCGGCCTGTTTGGCTATCTCAAGGGGTCGGCAACAAGCCCTGTCAAGATAAGCGATCTGACGATAAACGGCATGATAAACGTCAAGAGCTATGGTGGCGCTTTGGCAGGCTATGGCACCGATTATGTCGAGATTGACCGCATCGCCGGCAACGTGACGGCAACCGGAGGTACAAACCTGTCGGGCGTGATCGGATATATCACAGGAGTCAACTCAAAAGTGACCAACTGTGTAAACACAGCCGACATCAGCGGCACGGGTAACACCGGCGGCATTGTTGGCGGACACACGGCTCAGGCGACCCTGTTTGAAAATCTGCTCAACACCGGCACACTGACCGGAAACTATGTTGGCGGATGCGTAGGCTCGTCATACGCTAAAAGTAATTTGACAAATGCCTATACCCTGGGCGAATATGTGAAAAATGACAACCAAACCGTTGTTACCCGGCAGCAGCTCCTCTCGGGTGAGATTGCCTATCGCCTTGGTGCTGCTTTCGGTCAGACTATCGGCGAGCAGCTTTTGCCGACCATCGGTGGTGTCAAAGTCTTCAAGGTGGGCTACAGCGTGGTGAGCGATGTCATGTTGCTTGCCGACGACACTGACGCTCAGGTCGTTTACACCAACGGCGAGCTGCCCCAGGAAATCAACGGCCGCTTTGTCTATTGGTATGCCGACCCCGAGATGACCATCCCCGTGACAGCCGTCGACGGCGACCGCGAGCTATATCTGAAACTCGGTGTCCCCACCGGTATCGATCAGATTGAGACCGAGGCCGACGGCGCCGCGCGCTGGTTCAATCTTCAGGGACTGCCTGTGGCTGACCCGACACCGGCGACACGCGGCATCTTCATCCGTGTCATCAACGGGCAAAGCGAGAAGATTGTACTCTGAGAAAATAATTGATTAGTGTTTGACGGTCACGGGTGAGCAACCTCACCCAAAACCGGAATCGCCATCCCGGCCCTCGGGGTGGCGATTTTTTCGGGTAACAAAAAACATAGCTGCCGCGCCCCACTGTGTGTTTTGGGCCATCAGGCAGCTATGCTTTTATAAATAGAAAAAATTTTTTACTGATGACGGGTCATGATTTCACCAACCGGTGGCTTACATCATGCCGCCCATTCCACCCATCCCGCCGGCGGGCATAGCGGGAGCAGGATTCTCCTCCTTCTTGTCGGCGATGACACACTCGGTGGTGAGGAACATACCGGCAATAGAGGCAGCGTTTTCAAGGGCAACACGGGTCACCTTGGCGGGGTCGATCACGCCGGCCGCCATAAGGTTCTCGTAGACGCCGGTGCGGGCGTTATAGCCAAAGTCGGCCGAGCCTTCTTTAACCTTTTGCACAACCACAGCACCCTCGACGCCGGCGTTGGCAACGATTTGACGCAGGGGCTCCTCAATGGCGCGAAGCACGATGTGGATACCGGTGGTCTCGTCCTCGTTGTCACCCTTGAGGTTCTCAAGGTTGGCCACGCAGCGTATGTAGGCCACGCCACCGCCGGGCACGATACCCTCGGCAATGGCAGCGCGGGTTGCGCTAAGAGCGTCGTCAACGCGGTCTTTCTTCTCTTTCATCTCTACCTCTGACGGAGCACCGATGTGGAGCACTGCCACGCCGCCTGCCAGTTTGGCAAGACGCTCCTGGAGTTTCTCGCGGTCATAGTCGCTCTTGGTCTGCTCGATCTGAGCCTTGATTTGGGCCACACGAGCGGCGATGGCCTCTTTTGAGCCGGCACCGTTGACAATGGTGGTGTTCTCTTTGTTGACGGTTACCTTCTCGGCACGGCCAAGCATATCGGGAGTGGCGCCCTCGAGCTTCATGCCTTTCTCCTCACTGATCACGACACCACCGGTCAACACGGCGATATCCTCGAGCATCTCCTTACGGCGGTCGCCAAAACCGGGAGCCTTGACGGCACAGATTTTCAGCGAGCCACGCAGCCGGTTGACAACCAGAGTTGCCAACGCTTCCTGATCAACATCCTCGGCAATTACGAGCAGCGGACGTCCGCTCTGTGCCGTCGACTCGAGGATGGGGAGCATATCCTTGAGGTTTGAGATTTTCTTATCATAAATCAGGATGAGGGGTGAGTCCATCTCACACTCCATCTTCTCGGTGTTGGTGACAAAATAGGGTGAAATGTAACCGCGGTCAAATTGCATACCCTCCACGATGTCGACCGTAGTCTCGGTGCCTTTTGCCTCGTCAACGGTGATAACACCCTCTTTCTTCACTTTCTTCATAGCCTCGGCGATCAGTCGGCCGATAGCCTCGTCATTGTTTGCCGACACGCGAGCGACATCTTCAATCTTCTTGAAGTCGTCGCCAACTTCCTGAGACTGAGCCTTGATGCCATCAACCACAACGGCCACGGCCTTGTCGATGCCGCGCTTGATGTCCATGGGGTTGGCACCGGCAGCTACATTCTTGAGGCCAACATTGATGATGGCCTGGGCAAGAACGGTGGCGGTGGTGGTGCCGTCGCCGGCATCGTCGCCTGTCTTTGAGGCCACCTCTTTTACAAGCTGAGCGCCCATGTTCTGGAACGCGTCTTCGAGCTCAATCTCGCGGGCCACCGACACACCGTCTTTGGTGATGTGGGGAGCGCCAAACTTCTTCTCGATGATTACGTTGCGGCCTTTGGGGCCAAGGGTTACTTTTACCGCGTCGGCAAGAGCGTCGACGCCTTTTTTAAGCTCTTCGCGAGCTTTGATATCAAATTTGATTTCTTTAGCCATGATTGTTTCTTATTAACAGGTTAATAATACTTTAGGGAAGATTATTCCTCGGTTACGACAGCGAGGATGTCGCTTTGACGCATGATGAGCAGCTTCTCGCCCTTGACGTCAATCTCAGTGCCGGCATATTTACCATAGAGCACCGTGTCACCCTCTTTTACTACCATAACTTCATCTTTGGTGCCACCGCCAACGGCGAGCACCTGGCCCTTGAGAGGTTTCTCTTTGGCCGAATCGGGGATGATGATTCCGGCAACGGTTACCTCCTCGGCGGGTACCGGATTGATAAGAACACGATCAGCTAACGGTTGAATCTTCATAGCTTTTTTCTTACTTTATATTTTGGTTAATTAAGTTTTGAATATAGTTAACAATATTTGTTAAAGCACATATCGTGCCAACCTGAATAAACGTGTCATTGCAACTGCCATTTTGACACATTTATCTAACAAGACAACGCTTGCCGCCCCGTTTGGTTGAGCGGCTGTCTATTAAATAAGTTTAATTGTCGGGTGGTAGGGTCGAGGCTATGGCCTGGCGCGAGAGCTCCATCAGCTCGCGCTCCTTGTGGCCGTCGCTGCCGGCTACGATTGGTTTGTGGATGGTCAGGTGGATGTGGCCCGGGCGGGGGATGATGGTTGTGCGCGGCATGACCTCGTATGAGCCGTCGATTGTCACCGGGACCACCGGCAGGTTAAACTCCATGGCCAGCTTGTAGGCGCCACGCTTGAACCGGTGCAGGTGGCCGTCGGGGGTCCGTGCCCCCTCGGGGAAAACCACCAGCGACATGCCGCCGCTGAGTTGCTGTTCTGCCTTTTCCATGGTCTTGGCAATGGCGTGGGGCGAGCTGTTGTCGACATAAATCTGCCCCGACACCTGGCATGAATAGCCGACAATGGGAATTTTGCGCAACTCTTTCTTCATCATCCAGCGAAACTGGTGGTTCAGGTAGCCATAGATTGAAAATATATCGTAGGCCCCCTGATGATTGGCCACAAAGACGTATGAAGTGTTCTTGTCAATGTTCTCCCTGCCGCTCACGGTGACCCTTACACCGGTCATGGCGCAAAACAGACGCGCCCACAGCCGTGGCGGGTAATATCCAAACCATCGACCAAGTCCTAATAATGAGCCGATTATTGTTGTTACGGCCGTCAGAAATGTGGCAACCAACAGCACAGGACACATTATTAATATTTGATATACACGGTAAAGAAACATGACATCATGGTTTTAGTTTGACTACAAAATTAGCAAATTTTTTGTATTGTTTCAGAAAAAAAAGTAATTTTGGATTTTGAAGTGAAAAAGTCATGACAAAAATCTGTTTTAAATATATTCTTGTGCTGTTTGTGCTGACGGCGGTGTCGTCAATGTCGGCCCGATCGCTCACGCTCGACGAGGCCCGCGCGGCGGCAGCAAAAGGCAACGCGGCGGCACAGCTCGAGTTGGCGCGGGTCGCCTTTGACAACTATCTATTCAGTGAGGCTCTCGAGGCCCTTGACAAGTATGTGTCAAAGCTCGGGCGCAATGTCGAGCCTGCGGCCGAGGCGGCGTCCCTGCGCCGGCGCGCCGAGCTTGGCATGTCGATGCTCGACCGTGTCGAGACCGTTCAGGTGATTGACAGCCTGGAGGTCGATGCCGACGACTTTTTCAAGGCGTTCAACCTGTCGGCGCCTTCAGGGTCGCTTGTCGACGGCGAGATTGTGGAGCGGGTGCTTACCGATGCCTGGCGCGACGCCCATCCCGACGCGTCGGTGTCGTCGCCGGTGTATGTCACCGAGAGCGGCGACCACATTCTGTGGTCAACCGAGGGTGGCGACAAGGAGACATCGATCACAATGTGGGAGATTGACCGTCTGGCCGACGGCACCTGGGATGAGCCCAGGGCCATCTTTGACTATACCGGCATTTTTGATGCCGAGGGAGGAGAGTCGGTCTACAGTCCCTACCTGATGAGCGACGGCATGACAATCTACTTTGGCGCCGAGGGTGAGGCCTCGCTCGGTGGCCTCGATATCTTCATCTCGCGTCGCGACGAGGACGGCAAGTTCCTTCAGCCTCAAAATCTGGGCATGCCCTACAATTCACCTGCCGATGACTATATGATGGCAATCGATGAGCTGACCGGAATAGGGTGGTGGGCCACCGACCGCGCCGGCAAGCCGGGGCGCGTGACCATCTACCGTTTCATACCGACCGATCTGCGTGTCAATTACTCTCCCGATACCCCCGGGCTCCCATCTCTGGCTTCTCTCAAGGCAGGGGTGGCGGCGACCCATCCCGATGGCGCCGACTATTCAAGCCTCCTTTCGCTCCTTCCAAAAGGGGGGGAGGATGAGGTTGCTGCCGATGATGATATGTTCATCTTCCCTCTCGCGGGAAAGACCATCTATACCTCGCTCGACGACTTCAAGGACAACAACGCCCGCCAGATGATGGAGGAGTATCTCGACATGCAGGAGGAGTTTAACGCGATGGTTGAGAAGGTCGAAGAGTTGCGCGCCGCCTATCGCGGAGGCGATCACTCGTTGGGCGAGAGCATACTGAGCCATGAGCGCGACATCGAGCGCATGCGCGCCCGCCTGCGTGCCAAGGCCAACGAGGTCGTCAAGGCCGAAATCGGGACGGCGGCAAACTGACCGACGCTCTCTCAAAACCGAGCCTGCTTAATAGAAAATTACAATTGCTAACTGACTAAAATAAAAATTCTGTCATGGATCCTGATGTAACCATTGTGATGGGATGTGTGATTCTCATCGTCCTTTTGATTCTTTTCTTTTACTATGTGCCATTTTTTCTATGGATCTCGGCGCGTGTGAGCGGCGTTCACATCTCGCTTGTGCAGCTCTTTCTGATGCGTATCCGAAAGGTGCCTGCCTCTACCATAGTTCAGGCGATGATCGAGGCCCACAAGGCCGGTTTGAGCGATGTGACCCGCGATGATCTTGAGGCTCACTATCTTGCCGGCGGTAATGTGACAGCTGTGGTCCATGCTCTCGTGTCGGCCTCAAAGGCCAATATCGACCTGGGGTTTAAGATGGCAACAGCCATCGACCTCGCCGGGCGTGATGTCTTTCAGGCCGTTCAGATGTCGGTTAACCCAAAAGTTATTGACACACCGCCGGTTACAGCTGTTGCAAAAGACGGCATCCAGTTGATTGCCATTGCCCGCGTTACGGTCAGGGCAAACATACGCCAGTTGGTGGGCGGTGCCGGTGAAGACACGGTTCTGGCCCGCGTTGGCGAGGGCATAGTGTCGTCGATCGGCTCGGCCGCGAGCCACAAGGAGGTTCTTGAAAACCCCGACAGCATCTCCAAGTTGGTACTGCGCAAGGGGCTTGACTCGGGCACCGCGTTTGAGATTCTGTCGATCGACATTGCCGATATCGACATAGGTAAAAATATTGGAGCCACCCTGCAGATCGACCAGGCCCAGGCCGACAAGAATATCGCCCAGGCCAAGGCCGAGGAGCGTCGCGCGATGGCGATAGCCCTCGAGCAGGAGATGAAAGCCAAGGCCCAGGAGGCGCGGGCAAAGGTGATCGAGGCCGAGGCCGAGCTGCCGCGTGCTATGGCCGAGGCATTCCGCAGCGGCAATCTCGGCGTGATGGACTACTACAAACTGCGCAACGTCGAGGCCGACACCAACATGCGCGAAAACATAGCCGGCACAACATCCAAAAAGTAATGAAACGGTTTGTCAGCTTTATTGCATTGGCACTGATGATGGGTGTCGGTGTCTTTGCCCAGTCAGGCAAATATGGGTTTATCGAATATCCGGTCGATGGTTTATATATGGTCTGCTCAAAAGACGGTTCGCTATGGGGTGTGATTGATGTAACGGGACACGAGGTGTTCCCGGTCAAGTATGAAACTATTGTTGTTGTCAATGACTCGACTTTCGTAGTCGGCATCGATGGCAAAACCGGTATCATGGATGCAAATGGCGGTGTGGTAATTCCGTGTATGTATGAAACTTTGTGGAGTAGCTATGATAAAACTCTCTTTATTGCCAATCAAAATCAGGTGATTGACCGCAATGGCAAGGTTCTGTTTACAGCTGCTCCCGGCGAGGAAGTGCTGGAATGTAACCGCGATTATATCAAGGTCAAAGAAGATGAGAAGTTTGGCATTAAAACAATTGACGGCAAGCAGGTTATTCCTGCGGTCTATGATCAGGTTCAGTTACCCGGCGACGGACGCATCATGGTGATGAAAGATGGCATGGTAGGCTACACCGATCTTAAAGGCAACCTTGTTATACCGATGATATATGTGTACTACGACGCAGGTGATGAAGATGAAACCGGTGAGGTTGACTACGGTTTCAATGAAGGTCTTGCTCGGGTGATGAATGGTGAGAAGTTTGGCTACATTGATGTCAATGGAAAAACGGTCATCCCTTTCAAATATTCATGGACCGAAGGTTTCCAAAACGGGAAAGCTGCGGTTGGCATCTTCAATGCCGATGGCGAGTATGTAACATTCAAAATCGACAAGACCGGGAAGAGGTTGGCAGAGCCGGCCGAGTATACAGAGCAAGATTTGAAAGAGGGTCTGTCTCCGTTTCTTATAGAAAACGCTTGGGAATGGGGTTATAAGGACACCAAGACCGGCAAGGTAAGAATCCCGGCAAAATTTAACGGGGCATCTCGGTTTTACAACGGCTATGCACTTGTTAGAATCGGCGATGCTATTTGCATTATCGATAAAACCGGGCGTGTTGTATTGAGAAACATTGCCGATTTCTCATGTTTTGATGCTGCTTAAGATGTTATGACAACGTTTTTGATATCGCTGGCCGTGCTGATTGGCGGCTATTTCATCTACGGGGTGTTTGTGGAGCGCATTTTTGGTGCCGACATCTCGCGCAAGACTCCGGCCTACTCCATGCAAGACGGTGTGGACTATATCCCTATGCCGGCATGGAAGGTGTTTTTGATTCAATTTCTCAACATCGCCGGCCTGGGTCCTATCTTCGGTGCGATCATGGGTATCATGTTTGGCCCGTCGGCCTTCCTGTGGATTGTGCTCGGCACGATATTTGGCGGCGCCGTTCACGATTATCTCTCGGCCATGATCTCGCTGCGCGAGGGTGGAGCGTCGCTCCCCGAGATTGTGGGCAACGAGCTCGGCCTGACCATCAAGCAGGTGATGCGTGTCTTCGCCATGCTGCTGATGATTCTCGTCGGGGCTGTGTTTGTGGTAAACCCGGCCGATTTGCTTGCCGGCATGACCCCCGAGTCTATGGACCGGTTTGTGTGGATCGGGATTATCTTTGCCTACTATATTCTTGCCACGCTGCTGCCAATCGACAAGCTCATCGGCAACATCTACCCCCTCTTTGGCGGCGCGCTGCTATTTATGGCAGTCGGGCTTATGGGGTATATGCTCTTTGCGGGCGTCGAGATACCCGACGGCATGTCGGAAGGGTTGTTCAACCGTTCACCCAACCCCGGGGCTACCCCCATTTTCCCGATGA
This sequence comes from uncultured Muribaculaceae bacterium, assembly GCA_964394205.1. GTDB lineage: Bacteria > Bacteroidota > Bacteroidia > Bacteroidales > Muribaculaceae > HGM05190. Next base: position 20,381 of record CAYMVS010000023.1, read on the forward strand.
TGTTTGTGTCGATAGCCTGTGGTGCCATCTCGGGTTTCCACGCCACTCAGTCGCCCATGATGGCGCGTTGCCTCAAGAACGAGAATCTTGGACGCCCCATTTTCTATGGAGCGATGGTTGCCGAGGGTATTGTCGCCCTCATCTGGGCTGCCGCGGCCATAACCTTTACCGGCGGCTATGACGGCCTCGACAAGTTTATGGCCGCCAACAACAATCTGCCGGCACCGTTGGTCAATGATATTTCGGTTTCATGGCTCGGGTCGGTCGGTGGCCTGCTGGCTCTTTTGGGTGTGATCGCCGCCCCCATTACAACGGGCGATACCGCCCTGCGCAGTGCCCGTCTCATCGCTGCCGACTTTCTCAAGTATGACCAGCACACCATCGTGCGCCGTCTTGTCATCTCGCTCCCCATTTTTGCGGCCACTTTTGGTATTATGCTGATTGATTTCAACGTGTTGTGGCGCTATTTCGGGTGGTGCAACCAGACCCTTGCCGTGTTCACCATATGGGCGGTCACGGTCTATCTCGCCCGTCACGGCAAACCTTATTGGATAACCCTCATTCCCGCCATGTTTATGACAGCCGTCTGTGTGAGCTATCTGTTGTTTGCCCCGTCGTTGGGCATCGCGTTACCTTACACCCCGTCGGTTGTCTTGGGAGTTGCTGTGGCCCTGTTGCTTTGCGGCCTCTTCCTGGTGCAACGTAAGAAACTTACCCATGAGCCTGACAGTAAGCGAGATTCTTGAGTTGTTGCCCGCCAACAATCTCTACAATCTTCACTCCCACACACAGTTTTGTGACAGCCGTCACTCGATGGAGCTGATTTTGCAGGGCGCGATAGGCGAGGGGATGACCCTCTTCGGGTTCTCGCCCCACTCGCCGGTGCCAATCGAGTCACCATGCAATATGCTCAAGAGTGATGTGCCGGTCTATCTGGCAGAGATGGAGCGGCTCGCGCGGCAGTATAGCGGGCAGGTTAAGCTGCTCGCGGCTATGGAGATTGACTATCTCGGACCCGATTGGGGTCCCTCTCACCCCTATTTTGATACTGTCGCTCTTGATTATCGCATTGGCTCGGTACACTTTATTCCCGACATCAACGGTTTGCCGGTCGACATTGACGGTAGCTCGGAGCGTTTCCTCGGCAACATGCGGCTCCACTTTGACAACGACATCGACTTTGTCATCAACAGATTTTTCGATCAGACCGAGGCCATGATTGAGGCGGGTGGCTTTCAGATAATAGGCCACTTTGACAAGGTGTTGCTGAACGCCGTGGCTTTTGACCCTCATGTCGCCTCGTCTCCGCTCTACCAAAACCGTCTTGACCGGGCTATCGACTGCATAGCCGCGTCGGGCATCATAGCCGAGATCAACACCAAGCATCGCCAGGCACGCGGCTATTTTTTCCCGGCAGCCGATTTGTGGCCCCGCCTGCAACGTGCCGGTATTCCACTGGTGGTTAACTCCGACGTCCACTATCGCGAGCTGACAAACGCCGGGCGCCCCGAGGCTCTTACAGTGCTTGGCGGCTTTAAACATTCATTTTGACAGCAGGCGGTTCAGGCATAACCATCCGCCAAAAATCTGCACGAGCATCCCGGGGATGCCGATTCGGAAGTCTTGAACAGCAAGATAAAAGTCATCTTTCATCGCCCATTCCCCAAGGGTGCCGAGCGACTGATAGGAGAGGACAACGGCTGCCAGTATCATCAGTGTGGCTCTCTTTAAACGGCGGGCGGCATAGCCGGCTGTCAGCGCCAGAAGCACCGACTTCAAAATGATTGCAGGAAGAGCTTGGACCGAGGGCATCCCGAAGAAAAACGAGTTGAGTGCCGGCGAGGCCAACGCCGTCAGCAGGCCGACTTTCCAGCCATATTTATAAGAGCCCACGAGGGTGAAAAAGTAGATTGGAAGCCACGTCAGTCCCCCTTGAGGTATCATGTGCACAAGCTGTGGAAGCACGATATTACCTACGATAAACATGGCTGCCGTCAGGTAGGTCCTGACGTCGCTGTAGTTGAGCGAGTATAGCCTTATGGTCGATGAGTTTTGCATAAAAGTGTCGGTGATTGGTGTGTTATTTATTTGGTTTAAAGTGATTTGGATAAGAAGCTGGCTATCGGCGGAAGGCACTCGGCGGGCGTCATGTAGGGCAAACAAAGCGTCTCCACGGGGCATAACCCGTCACCCCGGCGGTTTATGATGTTGTCAACGAGCCGGTCATAGCTAACGGTGACTGTCGACCCTTTCAGCAGCTCCAGTGCCGGCCGGCTCATGACGAGGGCATGGACAGCATCGACCTGCCCTAAAATCATCAATGCCGCCGCCCCTTTGCCGACAACCTTGTCGGCCACCCGGGCCCCGGCGAGAAAGGCCGGATTGGAGGTGATCAGACCGAAAAGGTCCGATACACCCCGGCCATCAAAGGTCTTGACATCGCCGTTGGCCACAACCAACGAGTGCTTCCCCTCGATGAGTGTCCTGATGAGCTCTTCCATCACAATGTCTCCTGTTTGAGTTGTTCGACAAAGTTGTCGATGCGGTGCAGCTCGTTGGGGATGTCAATGTTTTGGGGACAGTGGGGCACACATCGGCCGCAACCGATACAGTGGTTGGCCTGACGCAGCTTGGGCACACTGCGGTCATAACCCACAAGAAATGCCCGACGTGCCCGGCGATAGTTGTCGGTCTGTTGGCTCTCGGGTACATTCCCCTGGTTGACACACTTGTTGTAGTGGAGCATAATCGCCGGGATGTCAAGGCCGTAGGGACACGGCATGCAGTATTTACAGTCGTTGCACGGTATGGTTGGGTATTGCACCATCAGGTTGGCCGTTTGATAGAGAAACTCACACTCCTGTGGGGTAAGCTCCTGCAGCGGGGCAAAAGAGCGCAGGTTGTCCTGAAGATGCTCCATGTAGGTCATGCCGCTCAAAACGGTCAGCACGTCGGGGAAGCTCCCGGCATAGCGGAAAGCCCACGAGGCTACGCTCCGCTCGGGCTCGGCCTGCTTGAGGCGCGCGACGATATGGTCGGGCACGTTTGACAGTCGTCCCCCAAGCAGCGGCTCCATGATGACGGCCGGAATGTTACGTTTTGACAGCTCGCCATAGAGATAACGGGCGTTTGTGTTGCGCGGATTTATCTCTTTGGCGTGATCCCAGTCAAGATAGTTCATCTGAATCTGCACAAAGTCCCATTTATACTTGTCATGGTTGTCAAGAAGATAGTCAAACACCTTGATATCACCGTGATAGGAGAACCCGAGATTGCGTATGCGTCCCGTCTGGCGCTCTTTGATGAGATAATCGAGAACACCGTTGTCGATATACCGGCTGTTGAGCGTCTTCATGCCGTCTTCGCCCATCCCCACGCCGTGAAGCAGCAGGTAGTCGATATAGTCAACCTGCAGCTCCTTGAACGAATTGTGATACATCGCCAGCGATGCCTCGCGGCTCCAGGTCGAGGGTGAGAAATTGGACAGTTTGGTAGCTATGAAATATTTGTCGCGGGGATGCCGCTTGAGCGCGATGCCGGTTGCCCTTTCCGAGCGCCCCTGACAGTAGGCCGGCGATGTGTCAAAATAGTTGACCCCGTGGGCCAGCGCATAGTCGACAAGGTTGTTTATAGTGTCTTGATCAAGGTCGGCGCCCTCGCCTCCGGCGCCACCCTCCACGTCGGGCCAGCGCATGCAGCCATATCCTAAGAGCGACACCTTGTCGCCCGTGGAGGGGTTGGTTCGGCAGGTCATCCTGTCGGTGGGTATCTCCCCCTGTGCCGAGTGGTCGCCTGTGACCCGATTTTGCTTTGAGTCACAGCCTGTCAGCGTGGCTGCCGAGACGGCGGCGGTGCCGACACCGAGGCGTTTGAGAAAATCACGCCGGTCTGTCGTCTTGAAGTTTTTCATCTCTTGTGGGTGTTTAGATTTCTCTGTGTATTTCATGGCCCTCAACATAGATGGCGCTGAACGGACGCGCCGGGCACAGGTTTTCACACGCGCCACAACCGATACACCTCTCGGTGTTGACCACCGGTATTTTGGGCTTGTCGGGGCCGTTGAACGACTCAACCATCTGTATCGCGCCGACCGGGCAATGGCGGGCACAGTTGCCACACGGGACACCGTCGGTCAGGGGCACACAGTTGGAGGCGACCCACACGGCGTGGCCTGTCTGTATCGACGATTTGGCCGCGCGGTCGATCCTGACAATCGCTCCGGCCGGACATACCTCCGAGCAGCGGGTACACTCGGGCCGGCAGTAGCCGCGTTCAAATGACGAGCGCGGCTGCATCAGTGTCAACAGGTCGTCGGAGGGGCGCAGCACACCGTTGGGACATGCCGCGACACACAGCTGACACCCGGTGCAATGGCTCGAGAGGTGTCTGAGTCCTTTTGCTCCCGGTGGAACGATGGGGGTAGCGCGGTCGGGTATCTTTTTGTCAGTTATGGCCGCGAGGCCGCCGTCAACAGTCTTTTCACCTGCATGGATCACAGCGGCCGTTCCCACGGTCACCGCTGAGGTCAGAAAAGCGCGGCGGGAGCAGTCGGCCGATTCACCCGTGTCATCGGCCCGGCCGGCCGCTTTGAGCCTTGATCGGGTATATGTTATGGCCCCTTTATGGCACTTGTCAATGCAGTCCATGCATGCCACACACCGCGTGTAGTCAATCTCATGCTCCTTGCTGTCAATGCAGGCGCCCTTGCAGTTTCTCGCACACAACCCACAGCCGTTGCATTTTGACACATCGATGACCGGCCTGAAAAGGGAATATTTTGACAGCAGGCCGAGCACACTCCCGACGGGGCATATCGTGTTGCAGTAAGTCCTGCCGTTGCGCCACGTCAGGATGCCCAGGATAATCAGCGTCACCACAGCTATGCCAAAGGTGATCACGCTGCCCGTGACGATGTCAACCCGGTGAAAGAGATAACTGTCGTGGCTCTCGGCCCATGAGGCAAGCAGGTTGTTGCACCAAAGCCAGACGGGGGAAAGAAGATTTTGGGCAATGCGACCGTAGGAACTGTAGGGAGCGAGCAGGGCGACAAAAGAGCCTGCTCCAAAAACAAAAGCGACGGTCACCGCTCCGAGCATCACGCCTCTGAGCGCGTTTTTGGCCCGGGAATAGCTATAGCGGTTCTTGCGGCTCTTCTTGCCGAGCCAACCGAAAAAATCCTGCATCACTCCAAGAGGACAGATCACCGAGCAATAAACCCGGCCAAGCAGGAGGGTCATCGCCACCAACGCGACGATAACCACCACATTGAGAGCCATCAGCGCCGGCAAAAATTGAATCTTTGCCATCCACCCCAGCCAACGGTGGGCTTCTCCCGTGATATCAAGAAAAAGGAGCGTGATGCCGACAAGAAAGATGACGGCGATGGCGATGCGTATTTTTCTTAACATGCCGGTTATTTTATGATTGAGTCGGTCCAGGCCTTGAGCTCTGTCTCGGGGCGGTTGTTCAGCAGGGCGCCGTCAATCCACTCATATTCAGGATAGTTATTTTTCAAGTCTTCAATCGCCTTTTCAATCGTGCTCCCGCCCGAGGTTGCAAACACAACCAGCTTTTTCCCCTTGAGATCGTGAGCCTCGATAAAGGTGTTGATGATGGTAGGGTTGGTGTACCACCAGATGGGAAACCCGATGAAGACCACATCATAGTCCCCGATGTTGTCACACCGGTCTTTGATGGCGGGATGTGAAGAGGGATCTCTCATCTCGACCGAGCTGCGCGAGGTGCTGTCGTTCCAGTTAAGGTCGGCCGAGGTGTAGGGCGCCTCGGGGGCTATCTCAAACAAGTCGCCACCGGTCAGGCGCGCGATATCTTCGGCAACACGTTTTGTTGTCCCCGTGGCCGAGAAATAAGTCACAAGCACTTTGTTGTTTTCCTGTTTCATCTCGTTGCTTTTCTTTTGGGCACAGCCTGCCATTGCCAGCATGCCCGTAACGGCAAAAATCAGAATTATAAGTTTCTTCATCTACAATCGGTTTTATAAACAATGCAAATCTAATCAAAATTTCTCGAAAAAAGCCGGTTGAGGGTCTCTAAAGTCACTAATTACCATGACATGAGGTAAATTGCCGTTATTATTCATCTTTTTTTGGTAGATTTTTAGAATTTTGATGAAAATTCTGTGTTAAAACTGAAATTTTATTATGCCTTTCTCAAGAAAATGTACTAATTTTGCGTTAATAAAACCGACTACAAATACCAATCGTCACAATTTGGCGAAACGCACCGAGATTTTTTTAGAGTATCAGCTCTGATTTTTTATGAACAGGATTATCGTATGTACACTGGCGGTCCTTTCCGCGTTAGCTGTTTTTGGGCAGGTTCCGTCCGACTCAGTTAAAGTGTACTTCAAAGTCGGTCAATGGAATTTTGACCGATCCTTTGGAGACAATGCGGCCTCGATGGATGATTTTATCGATCGGGTGCGTGTTGCCTTTGACGCGCATAATCTTGACCATATCGTCGTGAGGTCTTACACGTCGCCCGACGGCACCGACCGGTTTAACAAGCGTCTGGCCAAAAACCGTTGTGAGGAGGTGGTGTCGCTCATTACCGACAGCGTCGGCGTGCCGCGTGATCTCATTGTCGCCGAGCCTAAGGGCGTTGCCTGGGCCGAGCTGCGGCGCCTGGTGGATGTGACGCCTGATGTGCCCTCGCGCCAAAAGATATTGGATATACTTGACAACACCCCCATATATGTGTTTGACAGCAACCGCCGTGTTGTCGACGGCCGCAAGAAGCAGCTGATGGACCTGCGCGGCGGCCGTCCATACAACTGGATGCTTGAGCACCTCTTCCCCGAGTTGCGCAACGCCGTTGCTGTCGCGTTATACCTGAAAGGTCAACCCGAGCCCCAAGTGGAGGTTGTCGAGGTGGAAACAGTCGGGACCGCTGTGGCCGAAAGTGATGTTGAGATGGCCGACACGGTCACCGTCGTCACCCAACCGGTCATTACAGACGAGCCGGCGCCCCTGCAGGAGGTTGACGACACCGACACTCCTCATTATATCCTTGCTCTCAAGACCAATATGCTTTACGATGCCGCTCTCTTGCCCAACCTCGAGCTTGAGTGGCTCATAAAGGATGTCTGGTCGGTAGCCATTTCGGGCAACCTTGCCCAGTGGGGCAACTATGATCATGAAAAGAGCTACCGCCTCGCCCTTATCGATGTCGAGGCCCGCCGGTGGATCAGGCCGCGCGCCCCGTGGCACGGTTTCTATGTTGGCGTGCTCGCCGGCGGCGGGTGGTATGACCTGGAGAACGGTTCGCCCGGCCATTATGGCGATGGTTTCATGACGGGCCTTACCGTCGGCTTTATGTGGCCGATAGGGAAACGCCTGTCGCTCGAGGCTGAGCTGGGAGGCGGTTACATGTATATCCATGACAAGGAATACACCCCATTTGAGGGGCACCATGTCTATCAGCGCACAAAGGATATCAATTATTTTGGCCCGATAAAGCTGAAATTCTCCATCGCGTGGCGCTTCTTTGATGTCAAAACTCCCAAAACCCCCAAATCGACACTATGAGAAGGAGCACACATTATATGATAGCATTTGTGCTCGCGGTGCTCGCGGTGTTGACATCGTGTCGCCAGGAGTTGTGTTATGACCACTTCCCGTCGCTCAATGTCGATCTGTCGTGGGAGCTGGAATGGGAGCGCGACTATGGCGAGTATCACATCGACTCTTGGGATGCCGATTATTTCGGCAAGCAATATCACGATCTGAAACCGCCAACACCCGAGTGGGTAAACATGGTGCGCTACTATGACGATGGCCGTTATAACGAGAATTTCCTCCCGCCGGCAGGAAAGAAGTTCCAGATCGATGCCGGTAAAAGCTGCTCGGTGCTTCTGTATAACGGAGACACAGAGTATGTGGTGCTGTCCGACGTCGCCTCGCTCTACAATGCACGCGCCGCCGCCACCACCCGCTCGCGCTCTCTGGTCAGCTCGGTGCTCGAGCGTCACCCCGGGTCGCGCACGACCAATCCCCCCGACGTTATCTACTCGGCGTTTATCCCCAATGTCGACGCTGTCAAAAACCACGAGGTCAGGCAGATGCCCGTTAAGATGCAGCCGTTGGTCTATACCTATATGATCACCTTTGAGTTTGATTATGGTATTGATAATGTCGTTTTGGCCCGTGGCGCGTTGGGCGGCATGGCCGAGTCGGTTTATCTCCGAACAGGTGCCACCCTCGACGAGACCTCGATCATCCTCTTTGACTGTACGGTCAATGGGCGAGGATGCCGCGCCGAGGTACGCTCGTTTGGCGTCCCTGGATTTCCCGACAAATATTTCGGCCGCACCGAGACCGGTGCCCCGCCAAACCAATATACCCTCAACCTGGAGGTGCTGTTGCGTAACGGAAAGTCGGTCAATTTCAATTTTGATATAACCGACCAGATCAAAAACCAACCCCGCGGCGGCGTCATCAGAATCAAGGGACTCGAGATTGAGGATGTGCCCGAGCCGACAGGAGGCGGCTTCAATGTCGGTGTCAGCGACTGGGATCAGAACACCCAGATCATCGACCTCCCCATAGGCCGCCAGACCGACTCTGAATAGTAACTAATTAATTTAAAACCAAATTAAAAACAATAAATATTTTAAATAATTCAACCAATTAATCACTTAAGTACTTTAATCACATGAAAAGAAAATTTTTCTATCTGGCAGTAAGTGCTCTTGCTCTTTCGGCGTGTACTTCGGAAGATGTGGTAAACGACGTGACTAAGTCAAGAAGCGTCATTCAATTTGAAAATGTGGTAAACAAGGCCACCCGTTCTGATGACCTTTCATCAGGCAATCTCAGCTTGTTCCATGTTTTCGGGTACTATACAACTCCCGAAAACCCCCAGAAAGTAGTTTCGATTTTCTGGGACACTCCTGTAGAATACAGCATCGAAGAAACCAAATGGGAAATTAAAAAAGGCGGCGACCGCTATTGGGTGCCCAATGCAACCTACTATTTCTATGCCTACAGCTGTGGCAGCGTGTCAAAGCTTAACAAAGACTTTGGTACCTTTGCCATGGATACCACCGACAACAAGCAATTTTCCGACCGTGTTCTCTTTATCAACAACTATATTTGTGATGATGAGCACCAGCACGACCTGATTTACGCTGAAGCTCAAGGGTCGGCAAAGGCAGATGGATTCACCGGTATTGTTGCCGGCGATAAAGACAACCCTGTTGTGGCTTTCAAGTTCAGACATATCCTCTCAAAGGTCAAAGTCAACTTTGTCAGCACATTCCCCAGCGACTATGAGGTGCATATCAACGATATAAGCCTTGAGAACATCCGCAATTCAGGTACTTTCAATCCCGACGGCAATCATTGGTCTCCCGTAATTCGCAGAAATGAGATCATAAACAATGTCTATTTTCTCAGCACTGTCAAAGGTGACGCTCCTCTCAAGACAGACGCAACCAACAAAGATGGTGTCACAACCGAGGATGTTTATGTCATCCCTTACAACTACTCACCCATCAAAACCGGCGACTCAAACGAGACCGGTGTGACACTCAAATTCAACCTCAAGGTCTACAACAAAGGTGCACTTGTGTTAAACAAGATATTGACTGGCAAATTCAACCCCACATGGGACGCAGGTTATCAGTATGTCTACAATGTAGAGCTTAACGGTGATGCTGCAAATCTGGAGACTATCAAGTTTGACAGCACCAAAATTGAGGTATCTAAGTGGCAAGATGGTAAAGATGAGAGCAATATCTCAACCAAATAATCCACCTGCCGCATAACCGGTACAAACCCATCCACAACGGCCCGGGCTCTCCGAAGAGTCCGGGCCGTTTGTCACCTTTACAAAAATCACACGCCCTATTCGCGAGGCGGTTGCGGGTCCTCCGGGTCCTATGGACCCACACTGTGACTCAAAAATGGAGCCGGCCGACGGGGCCGGCTCTACCACCCACCGGCCCTGTCCGCTGACCCCTGATTTATACCCTCTACCAACCGGCCTTGTCCGCTGACCCCCTTTACACCCTCCACACACCGGCCCTGTCCGCCGACCCGGTGGAGGGGGTAAAAGAAAAATGCTTGATAATCAAAATATTATCAAGCATTTACCGATGGTTTGTGGAGTATAGCGGACTCGAACCGCTCACCTCGACACTGCCAGTGTCGCGCTCTAGCCAGATGAGCTAATACCCCTTTTGTTTATTGACTTTGCAAAGGTAAGCAGTTTTTTTGGGCCATACAAATTTTTTGCGAATTTTTTTGCGTGA
>CAYMVS010000024.1:0-29320 GCA_964394205.1 uncultured Muribaculaceae bacterium
AGCTTGACCCGGTCTCGGTCAAGGCCGACACCCCCATCGACGAGGTGGCCCTCGACTTTGAGAAATATGACCTTGTGGCGATGCCGGTGGTCGACACCATAGGGCGCCTGGTGGGACGCATCACTGTCGACGACGTGATGGATGCCGTGCGCGAGTCGACCGAGCGCGACTACCAGTTGGCATCAGGTCTGTCAAGCGATGTGGAGACCGACGACTCCCTGTTCACCCAAACCAAAGCCCGCCTGCCCTGGCTGTTGATCGGCATGTTGGGCGGCATCGGCAACTCGTTGATTCTCGGCCGCTTTGAAGATGGCTTTGCTGTCGACCCCACGCTGGCTCTCTTTATCCCCCTTATCGGCGGCACCGGCGGTAATGTCGGCACCCAGTCGTCGGCCATCGTCGTGCAGGGCCTCGCCAACGGCTCGCTCGACATCAAAAACTCGGGCCGTCAGCTGCTCAAGGAGCTTGGCATCGGCCTGATGAACGGTTGCATCATCTCGCTTCTGGTGTTCATCTACAATTTCTTCATGCTTGGATCGGCCGGCTTTGCCACAACCCTGTCGGTGTCGTTGTCGCTCTTCTCGGTGGTGATGTTTGCCTCGGTGTTTGGCACCTTTGTGCCCCTGATGCTTGAGAAGTTCAAGATTGACCCTGCCCTCGCCACCGGCCCCTTCATCTCAATCACCAACGACATTATAGGCATGATCATCTATATGTCAATCAGCACATTGCTGCTGATGTGGTTTCACGGCTCATTGTAAGGGCTTGACAATGTGGATGCCGGGGCGCACGTTGAGCGATGTCGCCGCAAAAAGCCCGGCGCTCTCGCTTGTGTAGGCCAGATGATAGCGCTCCCGCCCCAGAAAGTTGAGGGTGAAGGTGGCGCTGAGTGAACCCGTGGCTGGCCATCGGCCGGCAACAGGACGCTCCTGCACCTCGATGTCAAAACCAACAACGTTGACCGCCAGCGACACCGCCCCGTCGTGACCAACTCCGCTCACCCCGTGGCGTGTCAGTGTGACCGTGCCGTCGTCGTTACACAACAGCTCGATCGAGGGTGGCGTATCGTCGTCGCCGGGCGTGAGGGTGCCCGCAAGCAGAAACTGCCGGGCGGCCCCACGCGAGGCCGGCCGGCAAAAAAATGCAACTACCGCCGCGGCGACAAAGGCTGCTATTACATAAAACTCAACACTTTCAAATATCATTTTGCAAAGATAGCATCAAGTTTTGAAAGAGGCGGTCAAAAACCGATGCGAATACCCGCCTGAACCACACCGCTGATGCCATATCCGGCCTCGGCAAACACGCCAAACGATGGCGTCGGGTCAAACTCCACACCAATCGGTGAGGCCTGGAAGGCAAATCGGGTGGTGTTGTAGCTGTCGATCCATCCCGGAGAATAGTAGGTTATCAGGACACCGGCGCCGGCGTGGCTGTACAGTCGCCACTTGCCGCGGTCAAGCCACTCATAGCGCGCGTTCATCATCAGGCCGTGCCAGGTGATGTCGCCGCCACCGTGGGCGTTGGCCCGGTCGGTGTCGGCCGACGACAGGGTGTAGCTCAAACCCATTTTCAGGTGGTCGGCAAACCGGTGCTCGATGGTCAGGGTGACCGCCCCCCAGGGGTTGATGCCCTGCCAGTGGCCATTGTAGGCGTCAATCTTCTGCATCGCCGGGATGGCGCCGTAGCTCACCCCGACCTCGGTGTCGCGAGCGGTCGCGACGGTGGCTATTGCCATAACCGCCGCCGCGCTCAATATCAATCGTCTGAACATATTATCGTCGCTATCAATAATTGTCGGCTTTGCGCTCAAAGTAACCCTGCTCCTTGCCGCAAACCGGACATCGGCCGGGAGCCTTCTTGCCAACATGGGTGAATCCACACTCGCGGCACTGCCACTGCTGCTCCTCGACATCGGCAAACACTGTGCCCGAGGTCACGCGCTCAAGCAGCCGGCGGTAGCGCTCCTCGTGCCCTTGCTCAACCTTGGCGACGTTGCGAAACAGCGCGGCGATATGGGGGAAACCCTCCTTGGCTGCGACATCGGCAAACGCCCCATACATGTCGGCCCACTCCTCGTGCTCGCCGGCTGCCGCCTCGGCAAGGTTGCGCGCCGTGTCGCCGACAGGTCCGGCAGGGTAGGTGGCTGTGATCTCGAGCATCCCCTCGTCGAGATAGCTGAAAAACGATCTCGCGTGTGAATACTCCTGGGCGGCAGTCTCAAGGAAGATGGCGGCTATCTGCTCGTAACCCTCCTTTTTGGCCACCTCTGAAAATATGGTGTAGCGACCGCGGGCCTGCGACTCGCCTGCAAACGATTTCAACAAGTTTTTCTCGGTCTCGGTTCCTCTGATCTGTTTTTTGTCCATGGGGAAAATCTATAAGTAGCGTTAAACAATCTGAAATATAAACGCCCTTTAATCCCATTTTGTTCACCCTCAACCCCAAAACTCCGCCACTCCGGCATGACCGCGGGTCTGCACCCCCGGATATGGACATGGCGTTGGCATATACGCCAACAGAGAGGCTGACCCTGCCATGCCGGAGGCATGCTGATTGTCTGGAACCCCGGGCGCAGCTTCAGCAAGCCCGGGGACAGACGGGTAGTAGGGAGATAGCCTCGTGAGAGGCGTCTTGTGATTATCTAAGATCAAAGTCTGTGTATGGCAAGTTGCTGTATTTATACATGCGAGGAAGCTCCTCGTCAAACGGCTCTATAAGATGATGCTCTTTTTGACCTTTTATATATTCTATTACAGCTTGCTTTTGCTCCGGAGAGATTGTGGCAGCATAATATTCGGCAGCCCACCCTTTAAATGAGGCAAAGCGAGGGTCCGACTTCATCCATGAGCTTGAAACTCCCTTGACATTTTTCATTAAGAATGAAAGAGAGATAGATGGGTGAAGCTCGATGAGCATGTGTACATGATTTTGAATACCGCCAATTCTCAGCAAGGTGCATTTTGCATTTTCAAGTTGTTTCCAAATAAACCGGTAGACATCTTCCATGTGGTCTAATGGAATTGTCGGTTGTCGATGCTTTGTGCAAAACACTATGTGGTAAAATGCTCTTACTTTACTCATATTTTGGATTTTTGATGTTATCACAAGACGTCTCTCGCGAGACGTCCTCATCACTCACCCGCCTGTCCCCGGGCTTGCTAAAGCTGCGCCCGGGGTTCCGGACGATTATCATGCCTCCGGCATGAGGCTCTGCCACCCCTGGACCTGGCCCCGGGATATGGATATAGCGAGCCCGGGGGAGGCATGGGCTGTGTGACCTTCCCCGGGCGTTGCTTTGGCGCAATCAGAAGACGCGTGGAGAGGGGACGGTGACGCCGTTGATGGTCACATCGGTCAGCCCGATGCCGGCGGTTTTGCCTTTGATCAGTATCGGGTCGGCGCCGACGTTGTTGAACGTGCAGTCAATCAGCTTGATGTTGTAGACATAGATGTCGTCGTCAAAGGTCTCGATGAAGACGCCATATTTGCTCTTGTTGCAGGTCACCCGCTCGAGGAAGACGTTGCGCACTGTCGGGTTAAACCCGCGGGTGCACGCCTCGTTGGGCTCATAGACAAGATTGATTTTCAACACCGCCTCGGCACATTGTCCAACCTCGACGTCGCGCACGTAGATATTCTCGATCACGCCGCCACGACACGAGTTGGTCTTGATTCGGACCACGCGGTCGAGGTTGGGCGAGTCCATGATGCAGTCGTGGACAAAGAGGTTGCGGTAGCCTCCCGAGATCTCGCTGCCGACAACCACGCCGCCGTGGCCGTTTTTCATGCGGCAGTTGCGCACGATGATGTTCTCCGACGGGATGCCGGCCACCCGGCCGTCGCGGTTGCGCCCGCTCTTGATGGCTATACAGTCGTCGCCGGTGTCAAAAAAGCAGTTTTCGATGACCACATTCCTGCACGACTCGGGGTCGCAGCCGTCACCGTTGGGGCCGTCGTTCTCCACATGCACCCCGCGCACCGTCAGGTTCTCGCAAAACAGCGGGTGTATCACCCAAAACGGCGAGCGCAGCAGGGTGACATCCTCGATCAGCACATTCTTGCAGTGGACAAAGTTGACCAGCTGGGGGCGCAGGCCGTAGCCCGAGCCAAAACGGCGTTTCTGGGCCGGGACACCCTTCTCGACCTGCTCCATCAGCAGCGGGCGCCCGATTTTCTGTGAGATCATCCCCTCCTTATATCCGTGCTCTTTGTGGGCCTTCATGTACCACCAGTGCTCGTTGCTGCCGTTGCCGTCAACGATTCCCTTGCCCGTCAGGGCGATGTTTTCGGCGCCGTTGGCATAGATGAGCGGCTGATAGTTGTAGCAGTCCATTCCCTCCCATCGGGTGTAGACAAGCGGGTATTGACTCTCATCGGTGGTGAAGAGCAGGGTCGCCCCCTCCTCGAGGTGCAGGTTGACGTCGCTCAGCAGGGTGATGGGGCCCGTCAGCCACTCGCCGGCCGGGATTATCACGCGCCCGCCCCCCGCCTGATGGCAGCGCTTGATGGTGCCGTTGATCAGGTCGGTGTAAAGATGCCCCTCCTTGTCCGAGCGTTTCCCGTAGTCAAGGATGTTGAAGTCGCGGTCGGCAAATGTCGGGGCGACAACCGCTTTGTCGATGAGCGGATAGAGGGTGGCCCACGCCTCGGCCGCCGTCTGTGATTGGGCCGCCAGGACGTTTAGTGTTAAAAACAAAAATAAAGTGATTTTTTTCATCTGGTTTTAAAATATTTTGTATATTTGCAGGCAAATATAGCAAACATTCACTTAATAAAAAATAAATTTTGAGCTATTCTCTCCATTGTGTCTTAATTAAAATTAACATTAAGTGGATGTTATAATCACGCGTGACCAACTTTTATTTAATTTAACCTGACTCTCTTGATACCGGCCGTCACAGCTTTGTCGCTGAATTGTGCCCCACCGGCACCTATGATTATCGACAGGAATCTCTCTCTCTTTCCCGTCGGTCTTTATGTATGGCTACACATTATATTATATAGGCAGCTTGAAAAAATTACCAAAAATCATTATATAAACGCAATGGAAATTTAACTTTAAAAATCATGAAAGACCTGTTTACAAGTCCAGATCGCAGGCGCATGCCTCGATTCGCCCCGGCTATCCTGCGGGGTGCCATGCTGCTCATTGCAGTTCTTTGTTTGCAGTTCCCGGCCCTTGCGCAAAATATCACTGTATCAGGTACAGTGGTTGACGCAACCGGTGAGCCTGTCATGGGCGCGACCGTAGCAGTCAGAGGAACCTCGGCAGCTACCGCTACCGACCTCGACGGTAACTTCACGCTCAACAACGCTGACCCCAAGGGAGTGCTTACGGTTACTTACATCGGTATGAAACCTTATGAGACCGAGATCAAAGGCCGCAGCCAAATCGACGTCACCCTCTCCGAAGACTCGGAGCTGCTCGACGAGGTTGTCGTTGTCGGTTACGGTACTATCAAGAAAACCGACCTTACCGGTTCGGTTTCTACTGTAGGTACAGAGAAACTTAACGCCAAGGGTGCCCCCTCAATCCTTGAGAACCTTCAGGGCACAACCCCGGGTGTGAACATCACCAAGGCTACCGGCCGTACCAACGGTGCTGTCAATATCGAGATCCGCGGTAGGTCGTCAATCAACTCGGACACCAAGCCTATGTTTGTTGTCGACGGCGTTATCTGCGACGATATCGACTTCCTCAACCCCCAGGATATCGAGCGTATCGACATTCTTAAGGATGCATCTTCGACCGCTATCTACGGTTCGCGTGCAACCGCCGGTGTCGTTATGGTGACAACCAAGGGTGGCTTGACCGTACAGAAGGCTCAGAAGCCCACCATTACTTACGATGGCTACTACGGTTTCACAAAGGCCAACAACAAACCTAAATTCATGGAAGGTCAGGATTGGTACTACTACCGATTCGGCAAATTCCTCTCACCCATGGGTGGTGACAACAACTATGGCGTGCAGACAGCCCACTGGATGCTCCCCGCGGCTTACGGCGTTGGTCAGGCTCTCCTCCAGGAGAAGATCGCCGATCTCCAGTCGCCCTACGTCATGAAAGAGCTCCTCGCTGCCGGTAACACTACCGACTGGATCGACCTCGTGACAGGCAACGGCAGCCAGCAAAACCACTACATTTCAGTAGCCGGTTCAGGCGAGAACGCCCAGTATCACTTTGGTGTAGGTTACAACGGTGAGGACGGCCTCTACGACCGCGATACCCAGAAGACCATCTCTTTCAAGGGATCGGTTGACGCCCGTATCAATAAGGTGATAAGCGCCGGTTTCTCTTTCAACATGGCCCAGATCAAAAACACCTACGCCGACGGTGACGCTATCGCCCAGGCCTATCGTGTCAACCCCTACATGATTCCCTACACCGAGGATGGCGAGATCCAGCACTTCCCCGGCAACAAGCACACACTCGGCACTGATGACCATCAGTTCTCCGACTTCATCAACCCGCTCGACCGTATGCGTAACTCTCAGCAGAAACGCACAACCTACCGCTTGATGGGTAACTTCTATATCCAACTCGACCTCTTCAAGGGTTTCAACATCAAGTCGACCTTCTCGCCCAGCTACCGCAACTACCGCGATGGTAAGTATGTAGGTTACGATCGTCCCGGCACCTCTCTGACCTACGTCGACAACGACGTTCACCAGGCTACTCTTGTAAACTACACAAGCTTTGGTTGGACCTGGGATAACATCCTCAGCTATGTTCGCACCTTCAACGACGTTCACTCAATCAACGCCATGGGTCTTATCTCTATGACCAAAGGCCAGAGCGAGAGCGCCACTTGGGTTGCCAACGATGTGCTCCAGGGTTCTAACTGGTGGAACATGGGCTCAGGTACATTCAACGCCGACGACTCTAAGTCTTCTTACGGTGAGAGCTCGATGGTTTCTTACGCCCTTCGTCTTAACTACGCTTTCAAAAACCGTTACCTCTTCACAGGTACCGTTCGTTGGGACGGCTCTTCAAAACTCGCCGAAGGTCACCGTTGGGGCTCTTTCCCCTCGGCCGCTCTCGCTTGGCGTGTTACAGAGGAGGAGTGGATGCGTAATGTTGACTGGCTCACCAACTTGAAGGTTCGCCTCAGCTTTGGTGTGACCGGTAACAACGACGGTATCGGCAACTACGCCACCATCGTCGGCATCGGCGCCCCCGTTTACTATCCCTTCTGGACTTCTACCGGCATGGAGTATATTCCCGGTATGCCCGCATCGGGTATCGTTGACAAGACTCTCAAATGGGAGACCTCCGATGAGTGGGACTTCGGTTTCGACTTCGGTTTCCTCAACGACCGCATCACCGGTACATTTGACTGGTATCACAAGCAGTCTCACGGCCTGCTCTACAAAGTGCAGCTCCCCCTCGAGACAGGTGGCGTCAACATGACCACCAACATCGGTAAGGTTAAGAATACAGGTGTCGAGCTCGCTCTTACATCTATCAACGTCGATACTCGCGACTGGTTCTGGACAACCTCTTTGACATTTGCCAAAAACCACAATGAGGTTCGCGAGATAAACGGTATCTCTGACGCCGTTTATGGCAAATCTACCACCGATAACCTCTTTGTCGGTTCTCCCGTAAACAATGTTTACTCTTATGTTTGGGACGGCGTCGTCTCTGACCGCAACATGGTTGTTCCCGATCATGACATCGCTAAAGAGAAAGGTTTCGTGCCCGGCACAACCGTCCGCGAGTGTGACTACTACTCTGCTTGCTATGGCGTTGGCGAAGGCCAGCCTATGGTTCGCGACGTCAACGGTGACGGCAAGTGGACCGAGGACGACAAGCAGATCTTCAACGGCGACCCCAAATGGAGCGGTAGCTTCACCTCAAACTTGACCTACAACCTGCCCAAAAACTATGGTTCAATCGACTTTGGTTTCACTCTCTACGGCAAGTTTGGCTACTGGGTTGACTCTTCATTCATGAGCGGTGACTACTATGACCTCCACGACCGTGGCCGCGGCAAAATGCAGATGGACTACTACATCCCCGCCGGTACAATTGTCGACTGTGAGGGCATCAACCCCGACGGTACATTCATCAACCCCATCTATCAGATGACTACCCATTATGGTGAGTACCCCATGCTTTCAGGTGGTACAAACGATGGCCTCGGCCCGGCCAAAGACTACTATCAGAACGCTCGTGGTCTGACAAAGGTTTCGTTCACCAAGGTTAAGAATATCACACTTGGCTACACTTTCTCTCCCAAGTTGCTCAAGGCTATCGCTTGCCAGCAGCTGCGTCTCTACTTCACTGTTACAAACCCGTTCGTCTTCACCAAGTATCGCGGCTTTGACCCTGAATGGGCAAGTGCCTCCGGTAAGAATGACGGTCCCAGCACGGTTACATATCAGATTGGTGCAAGCATTAAATTCTAAACTTTATCCTATTTGTTATCACAATGAAACTATATAAATTTCTTGGAATCGCCGCTCTGATGTCGATGTCGCTCACCGGCTGCAACGATTTCATCGATCCTGACAACAGGTCGACCGGTAACGAGAACGGTGAGGAGTTCCTCAAAGCCAATCCCGAGAACACCCGTCCGGTCGCTTTCAACGCTTTCAAGTTCTTCGCCACTCATATTGAGCTGACCGAAGAGGCTACCGACCTCTATTTTGTAACATCAGCTGCCGATGGTTACGGAGACTTCCAGGTTACACCTGAGGATGGTACCGTGACAAGTTACTATACCAATGCGTTCAAAGCTATCAACTATGCCAACGCTATGGTGACCTTTGGTGGTGCCGACACCCAGCTTGGCCATGAGGGCCGTTTCCTGCGTGCTCTCGGTTACTATCACCTGATTCAGCAGTTTGGTGCTGTTCCCTACGTTACCGAGTATATCGCCACGTCATCGCGTGACTATCCCCGCATGCCCCTCGAGGAGCTTTATCCCAATGTGATCAACGACCTGATCGAGATTTACAACGGTGGTATTCTTCCCGCTGTCGACCATCATGGTAACCCCAGCAAGCAGGCTGTTGCTGCCCTTCTGGCAAAACTCTACCTCTCGGCTGCATGGGATCTTGACACAAGTATCAACGACGTCGTTGCCGGTACCTACACCGTCAACTCAACAGCCCGTTTCACAGAGGCTGCAAAGTGGGCCGAGCTCGCTATCAACAATGTGAAACTCACCATGCCGTTTGCCCAGAAGTGGTCTCCCTTCAACGAGGGTAACGCCGAGGAAATCTTCTCTATGCAATGGGAACGCATCGGTTTCCCCGGTGACGTTGCCACCGGTGGCCACTCGATGATGAACCAGTATATGAGCTACTATGGCAACTGTAACATCATCGGCCAGAAGGGTACAGGTTCAGGCGGCAAGCACCGCATGAGCTACAAGGCCCTGCGTCTCTTTGAGGCTGGTGACGAGCGTTGGGAAGGCACTTTCATGACCACTTATTACAACTGTCCTCTCACCAACGGCTCTGTTGCCGAGAAAGACTGGGGTAAGAACGGTTATCTCGCTCCCTACAACTGTACTCCCGAGGAGCTCTCTAAGCTCAACGTTGCGTTCCAGTTCTACGCCTCATACGTAACCGAGGCCGAGGCTCGCGCCGATCTTCAGGCTCGCTTTGGCAACCGCACAAAGAGCTTTGAGGGCAAAGATGTCAACAACTGGGGTATCCCCAACGGCCAGGCTGTTATCCTCAACTACCCGACCGTGACAATCATCCCCTTCAACAACGACGGTACTCTTGGCAAAGCCACTGAGCAAAACACCAAAGATTTCATCGCTCCTGCCTATGGCGGTGTTTGCGTAAGCAAATATGACGACCCCGAGGCTGCCAATGTTATCAAAGATAATGACTACCGTGACATCCCCGTGTTCCACGTCAGCGACATGTATCTTATCGCTGCCGAGGCTTACCTGATGGCCGGCGACCAGGGCAAGGCTCTCGCCAAGGTTAACGAAGTTCGCGCCCGCGCCAAGGCTGAGACTCTCTCAAGCTTTGGTTCTTATGACCCGATGTATCTTGGCTTGACCAACCGTCCCTTCACTGTCACTGCTCTCGACGTCATCCTCGACGAGCGTGCCCGCGAGCTCTATGCAGAGCGCGTGCGCTACGAGGACCTGCGCCGCACCAAGCAGCTCATTCGCTACAACCTCGCCTTCAGCCGCATCATCTCCGAGCCTTCTCAGATGCAGAACGCTCAAGGCCAGTACAAATGGCTCCGTCCGATCCCTGCCAACGAGCTTAACTTCAACACCTCTATGACAGGTGATGATCAGAACCCCGGATATTAATAACTTTTGACTACTTATAAGAAAATGAAAAAAATATTTAAAGGTCTGTCAATCGCTCTCATCGGGCTTGCCTTTACCTCGTGTGTAGGAGACATCGACACTCCCGCCCGCGGTCAGCAAACCAATCCTGAGAAAACAATCCAGGGTGTTTACGAGGGCCAGTGGACTGTAACTTACACTGAGAGTCTCCAAGGCACGTCTACTGAATATACCGTTGACGGTTCAATTACTGTCAATGCCATGAATCAGGCTTATGCAGCCACTGTCAATGTCAAAGCTCCTTTTGAAAACGGTCTCAAGGTTGACCTGACATCACCTGCCAATGTCTCACCCCTGACCAACGCCAACTCTTATCAGGTTTACAACTCTGTAACCCCCAATGGCTTTACAAAGATCGCTACCGAGCCCAGCGGCACTGTCGTTACCAAAGACGACGTGCCCTATCAGGTCAGCACTACTTTCATGGGCCAGGTGTTCCCCTACAATGCATCGGGTGAACTTGTAAAAGAGGGCGCTGCCTACTATGAGTTTGTTCTTGACTTCACTTACGCTTATACCGTTCAAAAGAAGGTTAACAATCGTCCGCGTAACGTCGACTATCAAGAAATTTACCATTTTGTTGGTAGACTCAAAAAATAATTTTAAATTTGCGACATGAACCTCTCCCCGGTCTCTTTAGCGGGAGGCCGGGGAAAGATTTTTACTTATCAGCTATCACATTATTTAATCACCTTAATCATTTACTTATGAAGAAGAATTTACTTCTTATCGCTGCTATGGCAGCTTCAGCAACTGCTTTTGCTCAGTCACAGTATTGCTTCATGGATATGGAGGCTCTCGGTTTTGACGGTTCAGCCGACATCCCCGCCGGCACTGTTCTCGTTCAAAGCGAGTATGGTGTTGTTACCAACATGTTTGACGAGGCTTTGAAATCTTTCAACCCCAGCCGTGACCCCTACAACCATGTTCTCGTAGCAGGTGGCGAGGCTATTCAGATCACCAATGGTGTTACCGGTGCCAACAACCCCAAAGGCCAGGGCATGAACAAGCTCCCCGAGTCTGGTATGGTATATCAGCTCACAACCACAAAAACTGGTTACTTCACAGTGCTCACCAAAATGAACTCTAACAAGAACTACTGGTTGTTTGAGGGTTCATCTTTCGCTGCCTATCGTCTTGGTGATTGCAACCTTTCAAAGGCTGAAGGCGCTGTTATCGAGTACACTATGCCCGTTGACGAGTATGATATGCTCGACCTCGCTTCTCCCGAGATTGGCAAATATTTCACTCTCAATGACAACGGCGAGCCTACCGGTCCTAAAGTACCTTGGTCTGTTTATGACGCTGAGGGTCAAGACATGGGCGATGGTTCAGGTTTCATCCAGTTCATCAGCTACGCTTCTGAGGACGCTCCTATCACTTTCACCTACTTTGCACAGGGCTCAAAGATGGCCAACAACGGTTTCATCTTCACTCCCGCCGACGCTCCTACATTTGCCGACGCTCCCGCTGTAGTTTTCTCAGGTGTTGAGAAAGAGGTTGACGGCGTTGTTACTCCCGCCCCCACCCCCATCGCTTTTGGTGAGGTTGCCGGTATCCAGAACGTTGCTGTTGACCAGAACGTTGTTGACTTCAACGCTCCCGTTTACAACATCTACGGCCAGCGCGTAAGCCGCGACACCAAGGGTCTGCTCATCCAGAACGGTGTTAAATACTACAACCGCTAATCAGCGCGTTTAGCAAACCAACCGCATATCAAGGCGGGGCGTCACCAGACGCCCCGCCTTTTCTACGTTAGGTTGAGGCCGGGATGCCGCGGTTTATCGGCCCTTTCGGATCGTTGCTCCCCAATCCACCGCCCAATCTGTCGGGTCCTCCTGACCCGCACTGTGCCTCAAAAATGTGGGTCAGCGGACAGGGCCGGTTGGTGTCACAGCCAGGAGGTATGGGGAGCAATGTAACGGGAAAGCCGCGGAGCGCGCGAGACAATGTGCTGTAATAGCCTCGCGCGGTTTGCAGCTTTCTGCAGCTCGGGGGGTACACTTCAATTTTGAAAAGCGGGAATCGCGTTTGTGGATGAACATTTTGCAGAGAGGGGTTGTTGTAGTTTTAGATAATCACGTAAAAACTATAAGATGAAACGTCTATTTATGGCAAGCGCACTGCTGGCGGCAGTGCTCACCGGAGGAATGGTTCAGCGGGCCGATGCTTGCTCGCGAGTGCTTTATGTTGGTCAGGACAGCCTGCGCATCGTGGGCCGTTCGCTTGACTGGAAAACACCTATCCCCACCAACCTGTATGTCTATCCGCGTGGCATCAGCAAGGTCGGTAATGACTCGCCCGATGCTGTCAAGTGGAAATCACGCTATGCGGCGGTCTATGCTGTCGGGTATGACGGCGGTGTGACCGAGGGCATGAATGAGAAGGGTCTGGTGGTGAGCGGCCTGTTCTGCAAGGGCACCGTTTATGAGAATGACTCGACGACGGGCCGTCCGCCGATGTCGATGGCTATGTTTGTGGCATGGCTGCTCGACATGAATGCCACGACCCAGGAGGTTGTCGACGTTTTGCAAAAGCGTGACTTCTCAATCTCGGGCGCCACGTTTGACGGCGGGACGGTGTCGACCCTCCACTGGGGTGTGACCGACGCTACCGGCGACTGCTGCATGTTTGAGTTTGACCATGGCGATATACGCATCTATCGCGGTCAGGACATGCTCGTGCTGACCAACGATCCTACCTATCCCCAGATGACGGCCATCAATGACTACTGGCAGAAGGTTGGCGGCGGCAATATGTTGCCCGGCACTGTCAAGAGTCCCGACCGGTTTGTGAGAGGCTATTATTTTGATCAGCATGTCGAGAAAACCGGCGACGCCGACCTCGGGTTGTCTATCATCCGCTCGATTTTGTTTAACGTCTCGGTGCCCTACAAATATGAGATAGAGAGCGAGCCTAATGTGTCGTCAACCCAATGGCGCTCTTTTGCCAACATACGCGACCGTCGCTACTACTTTGACATCGCCACCAATATGGGTATCTACTATATCGACCTTGGCCGACTCCAACTGCAACCCGGCGCCCCGATCCTGAAACTTGACACATCAAAATATACCGACTTTGCG
Organism: uncultured Muribaculaceae bacterium; assembly: GCA_964394205.1. Classification (GTDB taxonomy): domain Bacteria; phylum Bacteroidota; class Bacteroidia; order Bacteroidales; family Muribaculaceae; genus HGM05190. The sequence continues at coordinate 13,418 of CAYMVS010000024.1, forward strand.
GGGTGTATCAACGAGCATCTTCAAAAGTCACCTGGCTTTACCCCGATGTATTGATAATAAACAATAAAGCATAAACGTGGAGGACGGCTCATGAATGTTTTGAGTTGTTCTCCACTTTTGCTATCTTTGCCGGGCAATGGAGGCCCGTGATTTTCAGCGTCAGTATGAGCGGCTTTTTTTACCGCTCGGCATGTATGCCCTGCGTATCACCAACAATGTTGATGATGCGCAAGACGTTGTGCAGACGGCCTTTGAGCAGGCATGGACGCGTGTCGACGAGATTGAGCAGCTTAAGCCCTATATGTATCAGACCGTTCGCCACCAGGCTCTTGCCGCTGTCAGGCGTCGAGGGATGGTCGAGCATGTGCCCGTCGAGTTGCTCGAGGAGGTGACTGAAGAGATTGTCGACACCGCCGAGCGTGACGCGCGCCTGTGGAGGGCCATCGACAATCTGCCCGAGCGATGCCGCCGAGTCTTCCTGATGAGCAAGCGCGACGGGATGTCAAACGCCGAGATTGCCACCGAGATGGGTATATCGATAAAGACGGTCGAGGCACAGATGACTAAGGCGTTCAGTCGGTTACGGGAAAATACCGGCCTGCGTGGCACGTTACCGCTTTGGTTTTTGCCATTTTTTTAGATTTTTTTTCACCGAGAGTAGGGGTTTTCAGGCGAACCGGACTCTCAGGTGTAGAAACAAAACAGAAAAAGATGGAAAAATCATTTGAATTTGTAGTGAAACATTATCGTAGCGGTGCTTTCAAGCCGTCGACGGTGTTTGTCAGAGTCGGCCGTTGGCGGCCGTGGACAATAGCGGCCTCGATAGCGGGCGCTGTTCTTGTCGCGGCAGCGATGGTCTATACCACGGTCATAACTCCCCAATCGTCTGAGCCGACGGCCACTGAGCAGGTCGAGCAGGTGACTGCCGAGCCTGAGGTTGTGGTCAATACTCAGGCTGTCAAGCGCATCGATTTTGAGGACGCACCGCTGAGCGATGTGGTCAAGGCTATCGAGTCGACCTATGGCGTCAAGGTGACCGGATTGAGCCCCGACGACACCAACCGACTGACACTCAGCTATGAGGGTAATGCGGCTGACCTTGTCGAGACAATCAATGAGCTCTCTGGAACCAATCTTAGAGTTGTCAACACAAACGACGAGGCAAAATGAGAAGGCTTTCACTCACCCTGATGTCGGTGATGGCAGCCTGTGCCCTCACCCTCCATGCCGGCGGCATTACGCTTAATGTCAAGAATCGCCCGGCCACCGAGGTGTTCAGTAAAATCATGACCCTCTCTGGAAAAAATTTCGTTTACTCGTCCGACCTGCTCAACGGCCTGCGCGTGAGTGTCAATGTGACCGACGCGTCGCTCGACAGTGTGCTCAGGCAGATGTTTGCCGGCACCGATATCACCTACAAGACCCGCGGCAACAACATCATGCTGCTCAGACGCAAGGAGAAGCATGTCTCGACGGGCACGGTAAGCGGTTTTGTGAAGGAGGCCGGCAGCGGCGAGCCGTTGGTTGGGGTGCCGGTGAGTGCCGACGGCGCCCGCGCGGTCACGACCACCAACGCGATGGGTTTCTATTCGCTCACTTTGCCCCGCGGCCGCTACACGCTCTCGGCCACCTATCCGGGATATGAAAAGGCAACGACCGGTCGGTTCACTCTTGACTCGCAGGCCAGTGTCAACATCGAGCTCAAGTCGCAGCCCACCCTGCTCGGTGAAGTCGAGGTTGTCGCGAGCCCCAATCGTCACCTGTCGACCGAGACCGCCTCGATCGGCACCCTCAAGGTCAGCAAGGCGGCAATCACGTCGACCCCGGTGATCTTTGGCGAGAGCGATGTCATCAAAACCCTGCAGTTGGAGCCGGGAGTCTCGGCCGGCGTCGAGGGGATGGCGGGAATGTATGTCCACGGAGGCAACACCGATGAGAATATGTATATGCTCGACAACATACCGCTCTATCAGGTGAACCACTTCGGGGGGCTATTCTCGGCGTTCAATGTCGAGGCCCTGCGCAATGTCGATTTCTATAAGTCAACCTTCCCGGCACGATATGACGGACGGCTGTCGTCGTTTATCGATGTCAACACCAAGGACGGGTCGACCGAGGCCCATCACGGGTCGGTAAAACTGGGGATGACCTCGGGCGCGGTCAACGTTGACGGCCCCATCTGGCGTGACCGGACAACCTACTCGGTGGCGCTGCGCCGCTCGTGGTATGATTTGCTGACCCTGGGCACGTGTGCCATCATCAACTCGGCAAAGAAGGATGAGAAAAGCACCATAGGGTATGCCTTCACCGACCTCAACGCCAAGATAACCCACCGTTTCAACGACCGGTCGAAGGCCTACGCCATGCTCTATTACGGCGAGGACTACCTGAAAGTCAACCAGCGCTGGGACTATTACCTGACCGACGGGTCCTTTGACAAGGACTATAACTCGCTGCGCTGGGGTAACATAGTGGCCGGCGCGGGTTGGAGCTATGTGCTGTCGTCAAAGCTCTTTGGCGAGTTTACCGGAGCCTACACCCGGTATTTCTCAAACATGACCTCCGAGAGTGAGAACGGCACAAATGTCGACGGCAAGCCTCAGGATGTGACCAACGACCATATCAGCACCGACAACCATATCAGCGACATTATCTTTAAAGCCGATTTTGACTGGCATCCCCACAGCTCCCACCGGTTTAACTTTGGGGCCGGTTACACCTTCCACACCTTTCTGCCGGCACGCAGCCACCGCGAGCTCAGCGCCGACGGCGTGCAGACGTCGGTTGTCGACGGCTCCTCAAGCTACCGCGCCTCGGAGTATAACCTCTATGGCAGCGGTGACTGGCAACCCCTGGGGGCGCTGCGTGTCAACTACGGGTTGCACTACTCCCTGTTTCACATCCAGGGGAAGACCCACCAGAACCTGTCGCCGCGCCTGAGCGCCCGTTGGAAGATTGACGACAACTGGGTGGTAAAAGGGGGACTGTCGCGCACGGTCCAGTATGTCCATCAGCTTCAGCAAAGCTCAATCTCGCTGCCAACCGACCAGTGGGTGCCCGTCTCGGCCCAGTCGGAACCACAGACGGCCAACAAGGTTTCGGCCGGGGTTTATTTCACCTTTGCCCGTGACTACAGCGTGTCGGTCGAGGGCTACTATAAGTGGATGGATAATCTTCTGGACTATGCCGACGAGTATTACCTGCTGCCACCCGAAACCGACTGGTTTGGCAAGCTGACCACCGGCGAGGGGCGCTCGCGCGGCATTGACTTCAAGATAGCCAAAGAGTTTGGACGCCTGTCGGGCCATGTCGCCTACTCCCTGCTTTGGGCCGACCGCCGGTTTGACAACAGAAACGGCGGCAGGTGGTTCCCCGCCCGCTATGACAACCGTCACAAGATCAATGTAATGGTCAACTGGAAGATAAATGACAAGTGGGAACTGTCGGGGGCATGGACCGGGATGAGCGGCAATCGCATCACGCTCCCCCTCCAGGTGTGGGAGGACCCTCTGCTGGCCCCATGGCACTATGACATGTTTCTTGCCACCGATGTCAACAATTTCAGGTTGCCGTTCTATCACCGGCTCGATGTCAGCGCCCGTCGGTTCACCCGCCGCGGCTTCTGGACATTCTCGCTCTACAACGCCTACTGCAACATGAACACCATCGGAGTGATGCACGACTACAGCGGCCGTTTTGACTTTGACTCAAACGGTAACATCGTCAGCTATCCCGCTTTCCAGAAAATCAAACTTATTCCAATCATTCCCTCAGTTTCTTACACATGGACCTTCTGAAACATATAATAGGCATCATGCTGCCCTCAATCCTGCTCACCGGCTGTTATGCCGATTTTGAGCCCAACATACCCTCGACCCCGGTTTTGTGTGTCAACGCCGACATCGTTGCCGGCTCACCGGTGAAGGTCGTGGTGAGCCGCACCTATCGCTACGATGAGGGTTCACCTATCGACGGCCTTGACATTTATGTCGACGATGCAACAGTGACGATGCAGGTCAACGATGACCCTGAGCAGACTCTCCATTCAGTGATCACCGACAACGGCCTCCCCGACTATTTTCCCGATTATAAAAAGTTCAAAGCCTTTATGCCAGAAAACTATACGCCCCGTCCCGGCGACAGAATAAAGATTCGTGCATCGTCGCCCACCTACGGTGACGCCTGGGGCGAGGTGACGGTGCCACAGCCGGTCAGAATAGACCGGGTGGAGACCACGCTGAAAAACGTGGAGCGCTGGGGCTCGGTGGACTATCTTTGTGACATGGACGTGAGGCTGTATTTCACTGACCTGGCGGCACAGACCGATTACTATAAGTTTGACCTCAAGACATTCGGAAACACAAAAAGTTACGTGAGTAGCGGTTATTTTGACGAGTCAATAGAGCCGCTGTTTACCGAGCATGTCGGCACTCTCGAGTCGGCCGTCACCGAAACATCGGGTTACACCATCTTCTCCGACCGTCAGATCTCGGGTAAGACCTATCCTCTGCACATCAGAATCGACGATATCACCTTCCATCACAACGTTGACAATTCCCAGTCCAGTGATGACACCGGCGGGTTCAAGCTGACACTTAACACCATCTCACAGAGCTACTACCGGCACGTGCTGTCGGTCTGGGAGGCCAACGACGGCATCGTGGGCTCGCTTGGCGGGATAGGTCTTGGCGAGGTGGTGACTCCCAACAGCAACGTGAGCACCGGCGCCGGTGTCATCTCGGCGCGAACACCCTCGACGGTCACCATCGCCCTCTGGCCGCTCATCGAAAAGGAACTGGCTGCCGGCGCCCGGGCTGAGCATTAGCGTGGATTGTCAAAATAAATCACACTTTTAGATTGTTGCTCGGCTGTCGTGGTCTTGCCACACCATTTCGGTCCCTCTATCAAAATTCCTCCAATGCCTTTGAGCTTGTTCGATAGAACGACATCGGCTATTCTTGGTTTGTATTCCGGTTTAGACATGTGATATATGCCTATGAATTAGAATACAAAGATAGTAAATTCATTTCAATGTATGAAATGTAGAGGAATCAATGTATGAAATGTAGAGGAATCAATGTATGAAATGTAGAAATTTGAGGGCTACTTGAGCAGGTCGGGGCGCAACCGCCGGGTGCGCTCGAGAGCCTGCTCATGGCGCCAGTCGTCGATCTTGGCCTGATGGCCCGAGAGAAGTATCGGAGGCACCTGCCACCCATTGTAGTCGGCCGGCCGGGTGTAGACCGGGGGCGCAAGCAGATTGTCTTGAAACGAGTCGCTCAGGGCGCTCTGCTCGTCGCCAATGGCCCCGGGAATGAGTCGGACAATGGCGTCGGTGATCACGACGGCGGGTATCTCACCCCCGGTCAACACATAGTCGCCAATCGAGAGCTCGCGTGTGATCAGATGCTCGCGTATGCGGTAGTCGACCCCCTTGTAATGGCCGCAAAGAATGATGATGTTGTCGAGCAGCGACATGCTGTTGGCGATTGGCTGGGTGAATGTCTCGCCGTCGGGCGAGGTGAAGATGACCTCGTCATAGTCGCGCTCGGCTTTCAGCGCCGAGATCGCGCGGTCGACCGGCTCGACCTGCATCACCATGCCGGCCTCGCCGCCAAAGGGGTAGTCGTCGACCTTGCGGTGCTTGTTGGTGGTGTAGTCGCGCAGGTTGTGCACACAAATCTCTACAAGGCCACGGTCTTGGGCGCGCTTTAGTATTGAGCAACCCAGTGGAGACTCCAGCATCTCGGGGAGTACGGTCAGTATATCGATGCGCATATTTTTTTATTCGGAGCGGTAGTTATAGTTGTTACGTATCAGTTCAAAAGCTTCAGGATTGGATCGCAACCGTCGGTCATCGTCCATAATGTTGTAGTTGGCGATGGCCCGGGCCGGCAGCTCAGCCGGGGCCTGGCCGGGGCGCACGAAGGGGAGTGGCCCCAGGCGCGCCGGGTCGATGCCAAAGTCGCGGGCAAAGGCGTCGACCATCATTGCCGTGGCGCGCTGTTTGCCCTGCAGGGAGTAGCCGGCGACGTGGGGAGTGGCAATGAGCGCCTTGTTGAGCAACCGGCGGTCGATGACCGGCTCCCCCTCCCAGCAGTCAATCACCGCGCCCCCAATCAGGCCGCGGTCGAGAGCCTCGACCAGGTGGCCGGTGTTGACAACAGGGCCGCGGGCCGCGTTGACCAGCAGCGGCCGGTTGAGGCATCGGCTCATGAATTGCCGGTCGACAAGATGATAGGTGGGATCCTCACCCCCGCGTGTCATTGGCACATGGAGGGTGATGATGTCGGCCCCGGAGGCTATCGTGTCGAGGTCGACAAAGGCGTCATCCCCCTCGCGGAGTGCCCGCGGGGGATCGCAGAAGAGCACCCTCATGCCGGCCGATTTGCCCCAGCGGGCCACGATCGACCCTACATTGCCAACACCGACAACCCCGAGGGTCTTGCCGGCGAGGTCGATGTCGAGGGCGTGGAGCGCGGCAAACAGATATTGGGCGACCGCCGGGGCATTGCAGCCGGGAGCGCTGACTGTCTTGACAGAATGGGCCTCACACCATTGACGGTCGATATGGTCGGTGCCGATTGTGGCTGTGCCGACCCACCCGACGCGTGTCCCCTCGAGCAGGGCGGCGTCACAGCGTGTCCTCGTTCGGACAATGAGCGCGTCGGCATCTTTGACCGTCCGGCGTGTTATCTCCCCCGGCTCAAGGTATTCCACCGAGGCCACAGGCTCGAGCACCCCTTTGATAAACGGTATTTTGCTTTCAATTACAACTTTCATTGTCAACCGATTATAAGTCGCCACAGATAAAACGCCCCGTAGAGCAGCAACACCAACCCCAACAGGATGTAGCATGAACGCCGGCCGTCGTGAAAATGGGCGTAATGGCCCAGCTGAAATGCCGTGCAGCAGCACAACATGGGGTAGTAGAACGGCATGTTGGTGAAATCGACCACGGTCATCACTGCCGTGACGATGGAGGTGGCGATCATCAGCGAGTTCATGGCACGGGTGGCGAGATTGTAGCTGTAGACACGTATCACGTTGACGATGACCAAGGCGACCAGGAGCACGACGGTAGCCGCCGTGACCGACAGATACCACACCAACAGCTGCCGGTCGAGGGTGGTGAATATGTTGTCAAAGGCCGGCTTGGTGAACTGTGAAAAGTCAATCCACCCAAATCCCCATGTGATCCATAACGGGGTGACGATGGCTGTCAGCGCGACAAGCAGGGTGCGTATATTGAAGATACGCATCTGTCCACACCCCATCAGCAGGACGGGGAGGTAGGCGATGAAACCATACTGTGTGAGCGCCCCAAATGAAATGATGAAGAAAGAGAGGAAGACGCGCCGCGTCTGTCCCGGGTCGTCAAACGAGGAGAACAACAGGGCCCAGGCCGCCAACATGGCGGCAACCAGAAGGAGGCCTCCGCTCATCTGCCCCGACAGCATGGGGCAGCCGCCGAGCATCCAAACAAAGTAGGCCCCGCAGATGAGCGACAAGGTGTGCAACAGGTTGAAAACGCGGTTGATAATCACCATCGACCCCGCTACCACCAGGTAGAGGGCGACGGCAAGATAGAGCGATTGGGTAGCCGAGCCGACCCAGTGGTTGGCCGATGGAAACCCAAAGCCTTTCAGCCCGGGTATCTGGTTGATGACGTCGGCCGAGCCGGCAATAAAAGTAGCTATCACGGCCACCGCGATCATTAAGATCGACAGTGCCCGTGACTGGAAGAAATCGTTTATGCGTTGCTCGGCCCTAAACATTAAATGAACTCGTTGCCAATGTCGCGGCGGAAGTATTTACCGTCAAAGTTGACCTTCTCGACCGAGCGGTAACTCTTGGCCAGAGCCTCGTCGATGGTTGCCGCGCGCGATGTCGCCGCGATGACGCGGCCACCGGCGGTGACGGTGTCGCCGTTGGCGTCGACAGCAGTGCCGGCATGGAAGAGTGTCGACTCGGTCACCTGGTCACAACCGGTAATCTTCATCCCTTTGGGATAGCTGCCGGGATAGCCGCCCGACACCATCATCACCGTGACGGCCACCTCGGGGTCATGCTCCAGGGGCTCGTTGCCAAGCTGACCCTGGGCTGTCTTTTCAAGCAGTGTCACCAGGTCGCCGTTGACACGGGGCATCACCACCTCGGTCTCGGGGTCGCCCATGCGCACGTTGTACTCTATCACCATCGGCTCGCCGCCAACGTTGATCAGGCCAAGGAAAATGAAACCGCGATAGACGATGCCCTCGCGGGTGAGGCCCTGGATTGTAGGGCGTATGATGCGCTCTTCAACCTTGCGCATAAACTCGTCGTCGGCAAAGGGCACTGGGCTCACGGCTCCCATGCCGCCGGTGTTGAGTCCTGTGTCGCCCTCGCCAATGCGTTTATAGTCTTTGGCGACGGGGAGCACACGGTAGCCGCCGTTGCCGTCGGTCAAGACAAACACCGAGCACTCGATGCCGCTCAGAAACTCCTCGATCACCACTGTGGCCGACGACGCTCCAAACATGCCGCCAAGCATCTCTTTGAGAGCGCTTTTTGCCTGCTCGAGGTCGTCGATTATCAGCACTCCTTTGCCGGCGGCAAGACCGTCGGCCTTGAGCACGTATGGGGGCTGGAGAGACTGGAGGAAACGCTCGCCCTCGGCGAGGGTGTCGGCTGTCACGCTCAGGTGGCGCGCCGTGGGGATGCCGTGGCGTTTCATAAACTCTTTTGCAAAGTCCTTGCTCCCCTCGAGCCGGGCTCCGTCGCCCGAAGGGCCGGCAACCAGCACCGTCGGGCGTTTGTCGGCAAAATAATCCCAGATGCCGGCCACCAGCGGGTCCTCATTGCCGGGTATTATCATGTCGACACCATGGCCGGTGACAAAAGCGTCGATGGCGTCAAAGTCGGTTGGCGAGAGGTTGACATTCTCGCCGTAGGCTCCCGTGCCAGCATTGCCGGGCGCTATCCAAAGCCGGCCCAGACGGGGGCTTTGGGCAAGTTTCCACGCGATGGCGCTCTCGCGACCTCCCGACCCAAGCAGCAGTATATTAAGCTTTTCTTTCTTCATTATGATATTATGGAGTTGATTTGATTAATCACTTTTTTTACGACGCCAGCCGGCACGCTCTCTCATGATTTTTGAGCCGTCGTTGGGCAGCGAGGGGCGTTTGCCGACTATCGACTTGAGCGCGTGGGGGTTGCGATGACGGTTGACAATCTGCTCCTGCTCGGGCGAGAGCCCGCTGTAGCGGTCGTCGTCATCGTGATGGCGGTCTCGGTGGTAGTCGTTCTTGAAGTCACGCTTGAAATCACGCTTGAAGTCACGCTTGCGGTCGTTCTTACGGTCGTTCTTGCGGTCATTCTTGCGGTCGTTCTTGCGGCCGGGGCGTTCCTCCTGGCGGCGGGCCTCCTTGCCGCCGTGGCCATGCTCGCGGGCCCGTGTTTTCCATTCCTTGTCGGAGAGGCGGGCCCGTCGTCCGCCGGGCAGTCTGAAGGAGTCTTCATCGACCGTCTTGATTGAGCCACCCTCGGCGCGGAATGTGTTATAGTCGCCGTCAAAGATGATGTACTGGCGCAGCTCACAGTCAAGCGAGCCGTTTTTGAGCATCGTTTTGGTCGACGGGGCGAGCCCGATTTTGTTGAAAAAGTCGGTCTTGGTGCTGATTATCCAGGCGTGATAGCCCTTGAAGACATGTTTGAGCTTCTGGCCGATGGTCTCGTAGAGGCCGTCCATATCGTCGGCCGAGATGCGCTCGCCGTAGGGGGGATTGGTCACCAGTACGCCGGGCGTGTCATCGTCGGGAGCCTCGGTCCAACGTGCTAATGGCTTGACCTCCAGGTTGATGTATTTGGCGACACCGGCGCTCTTGATGTTCTCGGATGCTATGGCTATAGCCTTAGGCGAGATGTCGGCGCCATATATTTTAAAGTCAAACGCGCGCTCGGCCGAGTCGTCGTTGTAGATGCTGTCAAAGAGGTCGGCGTCAAAATCGGGCCAATCCTCAAAGGCAAATTTCTTGCGGTAGATACCCGGCATGATGTTGGCTGCAATCAGGGCCGCTTCAATCAGGAACGTGCCCGAGCCACACATCGGGTCGACAAGCGGGCAGTCGCCCCGCCAGCCGCTCTTGAGGATGATGCCGGCGGCGAGCACCTCGCTGATGGGGGCCTCGGTCTGGGCCACGCGATAGCCGCGCTTGTGCAGCGACTCGCCCGACGAGTCGAGCGATAGGGTGACGCGCGTCTGGTCGATGTGGACGTTGATCATCACATCTGCATCCTGCAGACGGATGCCCGGGCGTTGGTCGGGCCCGTATTTGTCTTTAAACCAGTCAACAATGGCGTCTTTGACGCGATAGGTGACAAAGCGGGAGTTGGAAAAGCGGGTTGAGTTGACAACCGAGTCGATGCTGAAAGTTGAGTTTACCCCTAAGATTTGGCTCCAGTCGACCTCTTTGACCATCTCATAGAGGCTGTCAGTGTCGTTGGCGATAAACTTGTAGATAGGCTTGAGGACCCGCAGGGCCGTGCGGCACCCTAAGTTGGCGCGGTAAAGCATGGCGAGGTCCCCCTCAAATGACACCATTCGGTTGCCGGGCTCGACGTTCACCCCGCCCAGGTCTCTGAGCTCTTGGGCGAGCACGTCTTCAAGACCTTGCAGCGTCTTGGCAACCATTTCAAAAGTTTGACTCATTGTTGTTTATGTTGTATCTTTATATACCTTGAAACGTGATGGAAAAAAATCAGCGGGGAGAGAGATGGATGGGGGTGGCGTTGGCCTTGGCCTGCACCACGCGCTCGCCGGGAGCGACGTCGGTGGTGAGCCACACGTTGCCGCCAATGACGGCGTCGTCGCCAACGGTGACGGTGCCCAGAATGGTGGCGTTGGCATAGATGGTCACGCGGTTGCCGATGTGGGGATGGCGCGGATGGCCCTTGACGGGACGGTCGTTCTCGTCGGTCACAAATGAGCGTGCACCCAGTGTAACACCCTGATATATCTTCAGGTCATCGCCTATAATTGAGGTCGCACCAATCACCACGCCGGTGCAGTGGTCAATGGCACATCGACGCCCAATTGTCGCCGCCGGGTGGATGTCGGCACCGGTCTCGCGGTGGGCCATCTCGGCAATCATGCGCGGCAGAATCGGGATATCGAGCTTGACAAGCTCGTGGGCCAAGCGGTAGCTTGCCATGGCCCTTAGCCCGGGGTAGCAGTAGATAACCTCTTCGAGCATCTCGGTTGCCGGGTCGCCATGGTAAAGGGCGCGTGCATCCTCCTCAAGGAGCGCGCGCAGCGCCGGCAGGTGGCCGACCACAGTGGCAGCCAGCCCGGAGGCGCGGTTGGTGACACTCTCGAGCGACAGGTTGAGGTCACACTGGTAGCCGAAGCAGAGGCCGGCTGTGATCTGGTTGACAAGAAGACGGTAAAACTCCTCGAGCCCGAGACCGGTGTGGTAGCCCACATTTGACCGGTTGATGTCGTTTTCGCCAAAAAAACCGGGGAAAATCAGGGCGCGCTCAAGCTCGACAATGCGCGCCACCTCGGCGTCGGCCGGCAACGGCTCGCCGTGCCAGCGTATGTGGCACACGTTTTTCAAATTATCGGCATGGGCAAGAGTGTCGGCAATCGACACAAGCAGTTTCTCGGTTGAGCTATCCATCTGTGTTGTTTTTTGCGCCACAAAATTAATCATTTTTCACTCAATAGCCACACCCCGCGCCCAACATTCACGCTCATTTTGTCAAAAATCTCGTCGCGAGAATAAAATCTGTGTCAAACAGCCTCATTAATTGATAATAATTGCTAAATTTGCATCGCTTTTTGCCCGGGGGGCGCCTCCGGGCGACACATTAATTTATTAGTGGAAATTTTAAAACAAAAATATTAAATCAATTTTATTATCATGAACATCAGTCACATTGAGCACGTGGGCATCGCCGTTCCGTCGTTGGACGAAGCTATCCCTTTCTATGAAAACATTTTGGGTTTCAAGTGTTTTGCTATCGAGGAGGTGGCCGACCAAAAGGTGCGCACCGCTTTCTTCAAGGTTGGCGACACCAAGATCGAGCTTCTTGAGGGCACCTCGCCCGACAGCGCCATTTCAAAATTCATTGAGAAAAACGGTGGCCGCGGTGGCATCCAGCACATCGCGTTTGCTGTTGAAGACGGCGTGGCCAACGCTTTGGCCGAGGCTGAGGAGAAAGGCTGCAAGCTCATTGACAAGGCTCCCCGCCGTGGCGCCGAGGGTCTGAACATCGCTTTCCTCCACCCCAAGTCGACTGTCGGCACCCTCGTTGAGCTCTGTGAAGATCCCAACAAAAAATAATTTTTCACCAATACCCACACAATCAACTATTACAGATGAGTAATCAGCTCCAAAAAGTTCAGGAACTCATAGCCCTGCGTAATGAGGCCCGTATGGGTGGCGGCGAGAAAGCCATCCAGAAACAACACGACAAAGGAAAATATACCGCCCGCGAGCGCATCGCCCAGTTGGTCGACGAAGACTCGTTTGAAGAGATCGACATGTTTGTTCGCCACCGCTGTCACAACTTCGGCCAGGAGAAAAAGAGCTATCTCGGCGACGGCGTTGTGACCGGTTATGGCACAATCGAGGGCCGTCTGGTTTACGTTTTCGCTCAAGATTTCACCGTGTTTGGCGGTTCGCTGAGCGAGACCATGGCCCAGAAGATTTGCAAAATCATGGATATGGCCATGAAGATGGGAGCTCCCGTCATCGGTCTTAACGACTCGGGTGGCGCCCGCATCCAGGAGGGTATCAACGCGTTGGCCGGCTATGCCGAGATTTTCCAGCGCAACATCATGGCCTCGGGTGTCGTTCCCCAGATTTCAGGTATCCTCGGCCCGTGTGCCGGCGGTGCGGTCTACTCGCCCGCGCTCACCGACTTTACCATCATGACCAAGGGCATCTCCTATATGTTCTTGACCGGCCCCAAGGTTGTCAAGACCGTCACCGGCGAGGATGTGTCACAAGATGCTCTCGGCGGCGCCGAGGTTCACTCGTCAAAGAGCGGCGTGGCCCACTTTGCAGCCGAGGATGGCGAGGAGACCCTCCGAATCATCCGCAAGCTGTTCAGCTACATTCCTCAGAACAATCTTGAGGAGCCCCCGTTGGTTGAGTGCAACGACCCCATTGACCGTCTTGAAGACTCGCTCAACGAGATTATCCCCGACTCGGCCAACCGCCCCTACGACATGTATGAGGTGATCGGCGCCATCATCGACAACGGCGAGTTCCTTGAGATACAGCGCGACTATGCCAAAAACATCATCATCGGCTTTGCACGCTTCAACGGCCAGTCGGTGGGTGTGGTTGCCAACCAGCCCAAATATCTTGCCGGTGTGCTCGACTCAAACGCCTCGCGCAAGGCAGCCCGATTTGTTCGCTTCTGTGACGCGTTCAACATTCCTTTGGTGACGCTTGTCGACGTGCCCGGCTTCCTGCCCGGCACCGGCCAGGAGTACAACGGCGTGATTCTCCATGGCGCCAAGCTGCTTTATGCCTTTGGCGAGGCCACTGTGCCTAAGGTGACAGTCACCCTGCGTAAGAGCTATGGCGGCAGCCACATCGTGATGTCTTGCAAGCAGTTGCGTGGCGACATGAACTACGCGTGGCCAACGGCCGAGATCGCCGTCATGGGTGGCGCCGGTGCTGTCGAGGTGCTCTATGCCAAGGAAGCCAAGGCCAGCGACGATCCCGCCAAGGTGTTGCGCGAGAAAGAGGAGGAGTACAACAAACTGTTCTGCAACCCCTACAATGCCGCCCGCTATGGCTATATCGATGATGTCATCGAGCCCCGCAACACCCGTTTCCGCATCATCCGCGCCCTGCAGCAGCTCGCCACCAAAAAGGTTGTCAATCCCGCCAAGAAACATGGCAACATACCTTTGTAAATTTCATCACCATAATCAGTCAAGTTAATGAAAAGAAATCTGTTAACATTCTTAATCGTCGCTCTCGCCGGTTTGTTTGCAGCCAATGTGCATGCACAGGGCCGACGCGGACTGAAGATTAACGAGGTAATGGTGGTGAACGATTCAAACTTTGTTGACGACTACGGCCGTCACTCGGCTTGGATCGAGCTGTTCAACACCACATACGCTCCTCTCGAGATCTCCAGCGTCTACCTGACCACCGACAGGAACAACCCGACGATGTATCCCGTTCCCTTAGGTGACGTCAACACCGAGATTCCCGCCCGCCAGCATGTCATCTTCTGGGCCGACGGTCGTCACTCGGACGGTACGTTCCACACCAACTTCACCTTGACCCCCGGTCAGGAGAATTACATCGCCATCTTTGACGCCGACGGCAAGACGCTCATCGACGAGGTCGTCATCCCCGCCAACCTTGCCCCCAACACCTCCTACGCCCGCGCCATCGATGGCAGCGACGAGTATGGGTGGCAGGTGCGCGACGGCTCTGAAAATCTTTATATCACCCCCTCGAGCAACAACATCATCAAGAGCGAGAACCAGAAGGTGATCATGTTCAGCGAGCAGGACAAACGAGGCTTGGGCATGGCCGTCATGGCGATGTGTATCGTTTTCTCGGCGCTGCTCATCCTGAGCCTCTGTTTCTATGTGATCAACAAAATTGGCGAGAAGGTGTCAAAGAGCAACAAGATGCGCGCCCACGGCATCGAGGCCAGTGAGGTGTCGCGTGCCGACCGTCCCGGTCACGACTCGGGCGAGGAGATCGCAGCCATCGTCATGGCCCTTCACGAGCATCTCGACGCCCACGACCGCGAGTCGGCCGTGCTCACCATCAACAAGGTTAAGCGCGCCTATTCTCCCTGGAGCTCTAAGATTTACAACCTGCGCCAACTACCCCGTTAACCACTAATCCAATCTTTTTTTAACGACATTCAATCATGAAAGAATACAAATATAAAATCAACGGTAACACCTATAAGGTTGCTATTGGAGACATCGACGACAACATCGCTCAGGTCGAGGTTAACGGTATCCCCTACAAGGTAGAACTCGAGAAGACAGTCAAAGCCAAAGCGGTTGTCAACAAACCGCGCCCCTCGGCCGCACCGCGCACCGAGAGCGGAGCCAAAATCATCGCTGCGCGCCCCTCGGCTACAGCCGGAGCCGGCTATCCAGTCAAGGCTCCCCTGCCCGGCGTGGTGCTCTCGATCGCTGTAAAGGTTGGAGACACCGTCAAGGCGTCCGACACGGTGGCTGTGCTCGAGGCCATGAAGATGGAAAATGCTATTCATGCCGGCCGCGACGGCGTGGTCAGCGCTATCAATGTCAACCCCGGCGACTCGGTGCTCGAGGGTACTCCCATCCTGACCATTGGCTGATGCTTTAACTCCTAACTTCATCTCATCGACATGACTTTCAGCGAATTTATCTTACAAAATCTCCAGGAGTTCTGGCATCTCACGGGATTCTACAACTCCACATGGCAAAATTTTGTCATGCTGGCGATTGGCATCTTCTTTATATGGCTCGCCATCAAGAAAGATTTTGAGCCCATGCTGCTGGTGCCCATCGGCTTTGGTATCCTTATAGGTAATGTGCCTTTCAACACCGGTGCCGGTCTTGAGATTGGCATCTATGAGGAGGGCTCGGTTCTCAACATTCTCTACGACGGTGTTGCCCGCGGTTGGTACCCGCCGCTCATCTTCCTGGGCATTGGCGCCATGACCGACTTCTCGGCCCTGATAGCCAATCCTAAACTGATGCTTATCGGTGCCGCTGCCCAGTTTGGTATCTTCGGTGCCTACATGGTGGCTCTGCTGCTGGGCTTCGCTCCCGATCAGGCCGGTGCTATCGCCATCATCGGCGGTGCCGACGGCCCGACGGCTATCTTCCTTTCATCCAAGCTCGCTCCCAACCTGATGGGTGCCATCGCTGTGTCGGCCTAT
>CAYMVS010000025.1:0-29098 GCA_964394205.1 uncultured Muribaculaceae bacterium
GAACGCGAAAGGAGGCGAACACCTCTGATTAGTGTTCACCTCCTACTCGATTTTGGTCACTTTGTGTTTTTCTCTTGTGGATTGATGATGACGGCAGGGGCCGTGAACAGTTTCTTTGGGTGGGCGCCAACTAAATGGAGCGTAGTTTGTTATAACAGTAGATTGTTTTTGGTATTTTAATTCTCACAAATATGAAACGTTTCAACATCATCTTAGTGACGTGTTTAGTTGCTTTAACCGGGAGTCTCAAGGCTCACGCCCAGTATTACCAGATTGCAAACCAGGTGACAAACCTGATCTCGCCCGCGCTCTCGGGTTCATTTAAATACAGAGGCTTTGTCGAGGTGGCCGGTATGGCCGGTGTCGGGCAAAACCGACTCAACACTGTCGATATCTCCACAAGCCAGGGCTTTCAGTATGCCTCATGGTTTTTTATGGGTGCCGGTCTGGGCATCGATATTGTGCACGGCAACAATGACAAATTCCAACCGTTTGATGGAGGTAACTATCCCGGATGGATGCAACACAAAACCGGTCGGACAAAAGTTATGATACCGGTGTTCAGTGACTTCAGGTTTAACATTGGCCCCGCTGCGGGCACATCGTTTTTCATCGACTTGAAACTTGGAGCCTCATGGCTTATGGGTAACGGGTATCTGACCGCCGGCAACGCGAGACTCACCGGCCAGCCACAGTTCTATTTCCGCCCGTCGATTGGTGTCAGAGTGCCGGTCAACGGTAAAAACTCCCTTCAGGCCTTCAATGTCGGAGCGTCCTACCAGCTCATCACCTCCGGAAACAACTATTATTACTATGCCGACAGCCCGACATTCAGTTCGCTGGGTCTGTCTATCGCCTACGAGTGGTAAATCAAACATATCAAAAAGGCCGCGACTCTCACATCGATAGTCGCGGCCTTTTATCTATAGGGTTATCCGGTTATTTTCTCAGGGGACAAGATTGTAGCGGCGGAACACCTTCTGCAGTGTCTCCAAGGCGCGTGTAACCTGCTCGCGCGAGTGGGTTGCCATGAGGCTGAATCGGATGAGTGTGTCCTGAGGGGCAACAGCGGGAGAGACAACCGGGTTGACAAAGATGCCCTCATCGAGCAAGTCGCGGGTGATGGTGAATGTCAGGTTATTGTCGCGAATGTAGAGCGGCATGATAGGGGTGGATGTGTTGCCGATCTCAAAGCCCATCTCACGCAGGGTTGTCAGCGCATAGTTTGTGATGTCCCAAAGGGCTTTCTGGCGCTCGGGTTCCTTCTCCATAATCTCGAGGGCTGCAAGGGCGGCTGCTGTGGAGGCAGGCGTGATGCTGGCGGTGAAGATATAGGAGCGCGAGTGATGGCGCAAGTAGTTGGTTATCTCCTTATCGGTGGCGATGAATCCGCCAAGCGAGGCAAACGATTTTGAGAATGTACCCATGACGAGGTCAACATCGTCGGTCACACCAAAATGATTGCACACACCGCGGCCACCCTCACCAAAGACGCCGATCGAGTGGGCCTCGTCGACCATCACGCTGGCGTTGTATTTCTTGGCAAGACGTGTGATCTCGGGGAGGTTTGCAACGTCACCCTCCATGGAGAAAACACCGTCGGTCACAATAAGCTTGACACGGTCAGGTTCACACTTTTGAAGCTGTTTTTCAAGCGACTCCATGTCGTTGTGCTTGTATTTTAACGATTGTGAGAACGACAGGCGGCGACCCTCGATGATTGAAGCGTGGTCTTGCTCGTCCCACAATATGTAGTCCTCGCGACCGGTGAGGGTCGAGACGACACCGAGATTCACGCCAAAGCCGGTAGAATAGATCATCACGTCTTCTTTGCCGATGTATTCGGCAAGGCGTGCCTCAAGTTTTTTGTGAAGATCTAAAGTGCCGTTGAGAAATGGCGAGCCGGCACAACCTGTTCCATATTTGCGGGTTGCCTCGATGGCGGCTTCTTTGATGCGCGGGTCGTTGACAAGACCTGTGTAGCAGTTTGACCCGAACATAAGCACCTTTTTGCCGTTGATAATTACCTCGGGGTCTTGCTCGCTCGAAATGGCGCGGAAGTAGGGGTAAATTCCAAGAGCCTTTGCTTTCTGGGGCTCGGTGTACCGGGCGAGCTTAGACTGTAATAGCTTCATAGTTTATGTGAAAAATGTCGGTTTGGTTATATAAACTATCTGACCTGATTTTGATCAGACTGCAAAATTACAAAAAATTGTGAAAACATCGCTCTTATTGAATAATTTTTTGCACAAAATTTCTTTTTTGTGCATTTCAAGCGGCGGGGCGTTAATTTTCAAGGCTTTTTTTGTGAAATTAATGGTTTTCATTAATTTTGCAAAGAGATTTTTTTACCTTAATTATATACCAATCATTATGAAAAAAGTTTTGATGGGTGTCCTGTTGGCATTGACGGCAATGGGTGCCCATGCAGCTCCCCAGGCTGAATATCTCAACCGCGGGGTTGTGGCTGTCAAGACCGATCAAGGGGTATTTGTGTCATGGCGCTCACTGGTGAGCGACGACAAGGCAATGACCTTTGACATCTACCGTGACGGGGTTAAAGTGAACGATGCCCCCGTCAGCACTGTGACTAATTTCAATGACCCTGCCGGCGTGGCAGGTGCCACCTACGAGGTCAGGGCCACTGTTGGCGGCGTCGTGGTCGACAAAGGCGAGTGTGCCGCTTGGGAGACTCCCTACATGAAAGTGCATTTGCAGCGTCCGGCGGGAGGCAATATCGGTGCCCCGGGTCAGGAGCAGAAGGCCTATACCTATACCCCCGATGATGTGTCGGTCGGCGATGTGGATGGCGACGGTGTTTATGAACTCTTTGTCAAGTGGTTCCCCAGCAACCAGAAAGACAGTGCCAGCACCGGTTACACCGGCCCCACCTATATCGATTGCTACAAGCTTGACGGTACATTGCTGTGGCGCATCGACCTTGGCCACAACATCCGCTCGGGCAACCATTACACACAGTTCATGGTGTATGACTTTGACGGCGACGGCTCGGCCGAGCTTATCTGCAAAACGGCTCCCGGCACCAAGGACGGTAAAGGGAACTGGGTTCTTATGGGCAACGACCAGCCAACCGACGATTATCGTCACGATGCCTCTTATACCGACAAGAGTATGGGTCATGTGATGGGTGGCGCCGAGTATCTCACCTGCTTCAGCGGCAAAACCGGCGAGGAGCTCAGCACGATAGCCTATAAACCCGGCTTTGACTACGGTAAGAGCGTGTGGGGCGACACCTACGGCAACCGTGCCGACCGCTATCTTGCTGCCGTCGCTTATCTTGACGGTCAGCATCCGTCGGCCATTTTTGCCCGCGGCTACTATCGCGCCGCTTTTGTATGGGCTGTTGACTTCAAGGATGGTCAGCTCAAAGAGGTGTGGTTCCATGAGTCAAACGTAAAGGGCAAAGGTCTTTGGGGCGAGGGCGCCCACGGCATCTCGGTTGGCGATGTCGACTTTGACGGCAAGGATGAGATTGTCTATGGCGCGGCATGTCTTGATGACGACGGCACCGTGCTTTACCGCACTAATCCTAACTCGGACAACACCGAGGGTCATGGCGACGCTCTCCATCTTGGCAAATTCCTGTCCGACCGCGAGGGCCTTCAGGTCTTCATGCCTCATGAGGAGACCGACAGCTCCTATCCTTTCAACTGTGAGCTACGCGACGCCAAGACCGGCGAGATTATCTTCTTCAATCCCCAGACCGGCAAGGACATCGGCCGCGGCCTGTGTGCAAACGTTTCGCCGAGTTTCCCCGGCGCCGAGTACTGGACAGCAAGTGATGCCAATGTGTACAGCTATGGAAAGGCGATTGCCAGCAACCGTCCCTCGATCAATTTCCGAATCTATTGGGACGGCGACCTGCTCGACGAGTGTTATGACGGCACTCAGGTGACCAAACCGCTACCCGATTTCTCAAAAATCAATGTGCTGACTGCTTTTGAGCAATACAGCAACGCCGCCTCTTGCAACGGCACAAAGGCTACTCCCAACCTCCAGGCCGACCTGTTTGGCGACTGGCGTGAAGAGGTGATTCTGCACGATGCCTCTACCGAGAGCGACCTGCTCATATTCACCACAACAATCCCCACACAGCACAAGCTCACCTGTCTGATGCAGGACCATCAGTACCGCATGGCCATCGCTTGGCAGAATGTGGCCTACAACCAGCCTCCCCACCTGAGCTATGACCCCGAGGAGATGTTTGCCGACTATGCCTCACTTGTTGTTACCAGTGGTGCTGTTTCTCAGGCACTTGACATCAATGACCCCATCGAGCCTATTGTTGTCAAGGCTTACCGTGCCACCGGTATAACCGTCAGCGAGCTTCCTGAGGGCCTTTCTTGGAACTATGATGACGAGACGGCCACAGGTACTCTCTCGGGCTCAATCGCCGCCGAGGGTGACTATACTGTCACATTGACGACCACCGGCGCCGCCACCGAGTCGGAAAACGCTGTGTTGGTTCTCAAATTTAAGGTGAAACGTGCCGTTCAGCTCATCCCGGTCGCCTACTACTCGATGGATGATCCCGGCGCGACGCTGACCAACTCGGTAGCCGGCGCTCCCGCCGCTGTGCTCGTGGGCGACAATGCTCCCGCCAAAGTCGAGGGTAAGAAAGCCGGTGCGGCCGAGTTTGACGGCACTCAGTATTATGCACAAAAGACTTACGACAATCTTCAGCTTGGTGCCGATGATTTCACCGTAGAGTTCTGGATGAAGTCAAATGATGATGCCGCCTATATACTCCACAAAGGCTCTAACACTGCCGATGCCGCCACCGGTGCCACCGGCTGCTGGATGGGTCTGGAGTTGAAAAATGGTGTGCTCAACTTCTTTATCGATGACGACAATGTAAAGTCGCAGACCTATACAAAAGATGGTGCAAAATATTTTGACAATGAGTGGCACTATATTGTGGCCGTTCGCAATGCCTACGAGCGCAAGCTCATCCTCTATGCCGACGGTGTTGAGGTCGCATCGGCTCAAGATGGTACCGGCGCTATCGCCGATAACAACGAGGATCTCGTGATCGGTAATATCAACGTGTTGTTTGATAATCCTTTCACCGGCGCTCTCGACGAGCTGACCATCTATAAGGGGGCGATGCCGGCTGCCAAAGTTGTCGAGCGTTACCAGACGATGGGCAAAGAGCTTGCCTACTATCCTCTCGACGAGGTTGGCATGACGACCCCCAACACCGTGTTTGGCGAGGCTGTTGCCGAGGAGGTCGCTCCTGTTCTTGTTGACGGCATCAAAGGTGGCGCCGCCGAGTTTACCGGAGGTGCTTACTATAAGCAGGATGCCTACGATGCAGTGCAGGTTGGCAATGACAGTTTCACTCTCGAGATGTGGGTGAACTCGACCGACGATGACGGCTATCTCTTTTTCAAGGGTTCACACTCGGCCAACACTTCGCTTGGCACGACCGGGTGCTGGATCGGTCTTGAGCGCAAGAATGGTTATCTTTGTTTCTCGATCGACGATGACAAGACCAAGACAGACTGTAAGCTGGCCGACGCGAGCGCTGTCTTTGACGGAAACTGGCATCATGTTGCCTGTGTGAGAAACGTGGAGGATGCTGTCAACATTCTCTATGTCGACGGTGTCGAGGTTGCTCGCGCTACATGCAAAACCGGCGCTATCGCCGACAATAACGAGCCGATGATGCTCGGTGTAAGCGACGAGACCGCGCGCACCTATGACGGCAAGCTTGATGAGGTCATCCTTCACCCGGGTGCCATGAGTGCCGAGGATATTATGGCCGCCTATCAGTCGCTTGCCGGTGCAGGTGTTGAGGAGATTACTGCTGCCGACATCAATGCCCGTGCTTATGTCGTCGACGCTATGAGCGGTGTGATCGTTGCCAAGGCAACCGGCGCCGACGCTGCCGACCGACTGATGAGCTCTCAGCTTAATGCCGGCGTCTACCTGCTCGTGATTGACTCCAAGGGCAAACGTGAAGTGTACAAGATGGTTCGCCGATAAATTGAACTATTCCCGATAAAGAGATGGCCGCCCGACACTGATGTCAGGTGGCCATCTCCTTATTGAGGATTTATGTCAATCGGTGTTGTAGCGGTCGATAATCTCGTTGATTGAAATGTCGAGACGTTTCATTTCGTCAAAAAGGACCGGCAGAGTCTCGTCAAAAAAGTTGGCCCGGCGGTCGGCCATGACTTTTTGGCGGGCATCGTCATTGAGATAGAATCCCATGCCGCGACGTTGATAGATAATGTCGCGTTGCTGAAGGTATTCCATCGCTTTCAGCACTGTGTGTGAGTTGACGGCAAGCTGGGCGGCGAGTTCTCTGACCGAGGGTATTCGCTCCCCTTCGCTCCAATTCCCCGAGAGGATATTGTTATAGCTGAAGTCGATTATCTGACGATATATGGGTTTGTTTGAGTTAAAATCCATTATGCCTGCAAGTTGACTAATTTTCGGTAAAGCAGGTAAAAGGTTACGCCGGTAGCGGCAACCTGCAGCCATCCAAATATCTTGATAAAGTTGAGTAAACCGGGAATGAGTTCCATGACTTGATGAGTGTCGGGAATGCCGTTTTGGCTTATCTGTATCATTTTTTCATTAAATGCAGCGGGATCGGATAAAACTGCCGTCGCTCCATATATGCCTGAAATTGCGGCAACAAGAATCATATAGCCAATCACTATCCCTATGGTTTTACCAACAACCCCGTGGCGGCACGAAAACACGACCAAGAGCGACAGGAGAGGCAACAATACATACTGAGATTGCTGGGTGATGAACGATGTCAAGCCAAATTGTAAAACTGCATCCTTGTAGAAATAAAGATTGTCAACAGGTAGGTTGAAAACCTTCAGGCTTGTAAACATGACAACAGCTGCCGGGACAAAAAGTAACAAAGGGACGATAATGGTTGAATAGATGAGGATGCACCAGGCTTTGACACTGCGGTTGGCCGGAATGGTGATGAAAAGAGAGCGGCTCTTGAAACATTTGAAGACGAGCGGTGAGAAATAGATCATGATTCCCAATACCGACAACAGTATTGAGTAATAGTTGATGCTATCTTTGGCTGTAATGATCAATGAGAACGGCATGAGCAATCCTATTGCAACCGACGCGACGACATACCATGCCATCTGCCGCTTTACAACAGAATAAATTAGTCTGATAAACATCTTTGTGTCACTCATGGCGCAGATTGTTTAAAATGTTTGACCTTTCTTTTGACTGAAGGGCGCGGAACAACAGGGGGAGGCTGACTTTTGACTCCGCCTGATCTGTGTTTGGCATGATACTGTGATACAGCCCGTCTTCAATCTCCTGAAAAAGTGGCTTGTAGGCCGGCATCGCGTTGACATCAAACAATAATCGCTCGCCAATCTGCCAAACCGCCATGTTCAACGCCAACTCTGACCGATATAACAGGATGACGCTGTCAAAGAGTGTTTCAAAATCCTGAACCGAGTGGGTCGCGATAATTATCGTAGAGTCTTCGGTCGTTGAGCGTGCTATCATGTTGCGCAGCTTACGACGGGCTTTAAGGTCGATACCGTTTGTAGGCTCGTCAAGCATGAGCAGGTCGACACCTAAGGAAAGAGCGTAGGCCACACGCGCTTTCTTTGCCATGCCCAACGACAATTTTGACAAAGGCTCGTCGCCTGTCATCTCCATCTCGGCAAGATTGTCTCTCAACGTCTGGGCGTTAAACCTGGGATAGAAACATCCATGTATCGCCGCCCACTCGTTGATGGTTCGCGCCGGCACTTTCAGGTCCTCTTCAAGAAGAAACATCGAGTCAAGAAAGTCGACCTGACGCATTGAGGGGGTAAACCCGTCAACGACGACATCGCCCGCTGTCGGGTATAGAGCGCCGGCAAGAACTTTGAGAAGTGTTGTTTTGCCGGCTCCGTTCTCACCCATCAACAGGTGTATGCCCGGGTCTATATCTGTTGAGATTCCACTAAGCGCTGTGGCTCCGTGCTTGTATTTATATGTAAGATTTTTCAGCTCAATCATTTTGTTACTGCTTTTACTATATTTTTAACCGGGTTGAGGTTTGAGGTGACATCACCTATCAATAGCGCCACGGGCCCTGAGATTGCCATCCCCAAAAGCACTTTGGGGAAGAGAAACAGCCCCACAAAAACTATTGAGAATGTCAACGAGAGGATAGCAACAAGAGTCTTCATTATAAAAAGAAGTGGTTAAAGAATTTGTTATAGTGTTGTACATGACTAACACACCCGCAAAGGTACTACTATCTTTCATCCAGGCAATACAATCCGCGCTGTTTAACTTATTTTAACAAACAAAATAATTTGGGTCAGCGGACAAGGCCGGTTGGTGGAGGGTATAAATCAGACCCTCTGCCTAACTGTAAAATTATTATCTTTGCGGAATGAAACCCGAGCAACTCCTGAGGGCGATATTGCCTGCTGTAATTGTCGACAATTTCGACATCGACCGTTTTGAGAAGAGCGACACACGTTTTGACATCTGGCTTGACGAGAAGAAGGTGCAGATGCGCGAGGATAAAAGAAATTCAGATGTGATTTCCTATGGATTTGGAGAATACCATAACATCCAGGATTTTCCCTTGCGCGGGAGAGCTACCTGGCTTCACGTGCGTAAGCGCAAGTAGCTGGATAAGTCAACGGGAGAAATCTTCTCTTACAACTGGGATCTTTCCGAATTTGACAGCACGCAGCTCAACGAAGAGTTCGCGCTTTTTTTAAAAGAGGGAGATTGAGTCCACGCCCGTAAGTATCTCGACATTAGGACAACGCAACGGTCTCAACGGGCAGACCCTGCGCAAGCAGTACAAGGAGAAACTCAGCGGCTACCGTCAGTGGGACCAGCTGGACCATGCCCACGAGTACATCCTCTTTCCAGAGAATATCGGGGAGGACATGAGCCTCGATGAGACATGCCTGAGCAACGGGGAAGTCTACACCGTTCTCACCAATAAGGCCGCCCATGGCCGCAATGGAGCTCTCGTGGCCATGGTCAGGGGAGTTGCCACCGGGACGGTGGTCTCGGTCTTGAAGAAAATACCCATGGACAGACGCCGGGGAGTCAGGACGGTGACGACCGATCTCTCGTCGGCCATGATGCTGACAGTCAGGAAAGTATTTCCGGCGGCGAAACTTATCAACGACCGTTTCCACGTGCAGCAGCTGATGTCGGAGGCCGTTGACCATCTGCGCGTCCGTCACCGTTGGGAAGTGCTCGACCGTGAGAACAGATCCATACGGGAGCATCGCGCCCGGCGCAAGCAATGCCGCACCCGGGAGGAGCGAGAGGCCCTCGGCACTTGGACACCGGCCCTTATGGCCAATGGCGAGACCATGCCGCAGATAATGGTCCGGAGCCGGCATATAATCCTGAGACACAAGTCGAAATGGAACGATCAACAGCGCGAGCGTGCGGCCATACTCTTCGAGAAGTTCCCTGACCTGGAGAAGGCCTACAGCCTCTATCTTGACCTGGTGGATATCTTCAACGAGAAGTCCATACCCGGCGTGGCCAGACTAAACCTTGCCAGATGGTACAACCGGGTCGAGGAATTTGACAACCCCGAGTTCAACAAAGTGCTTGAAACATTTGAAAATCACAACACAACAATAATAAATTACTTTGAGCAGCGTCTAACCAATGCCTCGGCCGAATCCTTCAATGCCAAGATAAAAGCTTTCCGATCGCAGTTCAGGGGCGTAGGCGACATCAAATTCTTCATGTATCGACTGGCGATGCTTTACAGTTAAGCAGAGGGTCTGATTTATACCCTCCACCAACCGGCCCTGTCCGCTGACCCAATAATTTACATTGCTCCCTACTGACCTGCTGTTTGGCGGTGGTTGAGAATGAAAAAGCCTCGCGATAAGAGTATCACGAGGCTTGGTGGGGTGAACAGTGGGATTCGAACCCACGACCTTCGGAACCACAATCCGACGTTCTAACCAACTGAACTATGCTCACCATCTTTGGTTTTGCGGTTGCAAAGGTAAGATGTTTAGTTAAACTGTGCAAGTGTTTTCGTGAAAAAATTTGTATAATTTTCATAATTTCCAATTTTTTGATTCTCGCACAAGATGTGCAAATTTTGATTCTTACATTTGTAGGAAAATTTTAAAACGATGAAGATTCTGCAGATATTACCGTTGGCGGTTGCCTTGTTTTTTTATGTGACAGGGTGTAAACATGAGCACAATGATGGTCATGATCATGAGGATGAGGTCGAGGAGCTTGATGAGCATGACCATGAGCATGACCATGAGGGGCATAAGGTCGGTGATGAGATAACACTCGACCCCGAGGCGGCCGGGCGTTTTGGAGTGAAGGTACAGACGGTTACCCCCGGCGAGTTTACCGAGGTTATCAAGGTGGCGGGGCAGATTGTCCCCTCTTCGGGCGACCGAGGCGTGGTGTCGGCGACAACTTCAGGTATTTTCACCCTCCGTCAGGGCTTGACGGTCGGGTCGCAGGTCGGTCCCGGGACATCGATAGGGCACATATCGGGCAAAGAGATCTCGGGAGGTGACAGGAATGTGGCCGCCCGCATCGAGATAGAGTCGGCAAAGCGTGAACTTGACCGCATGACACCTTTATATAAAGAGGGGATTGTATCACAGAAAGACTATAACGAGGCAGAGGCCCGGCTCAGGAGCGCCGAGGCCGCCTACAGCAGATCGGCTGAGAGCGGGGCTGCGGTCAGTAGAGTGGGGGGCGTGATAACCGAGCTTGCCGTGGCCAATGGAGAGTATGTCGAGGCCGGGCAGCTGTTGGCGGTCGTGTCTCAAAACACGCGCATGACGTTGAGAGCTGACCTCCCCCAAAAGTATTTTTCATTTTTGCCACATATCACCGGCGCAAATTTCCGTCCTGACTATATGGATTATGCGCTCAAGCTGACCGACATGGGAGGCCAAAAGGTAGCGCAGCCGTCATCGGCCGGAGCACAGTCGGGCTATATTCCGGTTTATTTCTCGTTTGACAATAAGGCAGGTGTGGTGCCGGGAGCATTTGCCGAAGTCTATCTGCTGGGAAACAGACGGGCGCAGGTATTGACCGTGCCGCTTACCTCAATTGTCGAGATTCAGGGAAATAAATATGTGTACACAAAAGTTCACGATGATGCTTACATGAAAAATCTCATCACCACCGGCGGCAATGACGGTGTCAATGTCGAG
Source organism: uncultured Muribaculaceae bacterium (assembly GCA_964394205.1). GTDB lineage: Bacteria > Bacteroidota > Bacteroidia > Bacteroidales > Muribaculaceae > HGM05190. The sequence goes on from CAYMVS010000025.1 coordinate 11,199, forward strand.
ATTCTGTCGGGCCTAACTCCGGGTGCGGCGGTGGTGACCGAGGGAGCGAGGGTGATATCCATGGCCGAAACCTCAAACGTGGCACCCCCGGGACACTCTCACAACCATTAATTTGCTGATCGGTATGTTGAACAAGATTATAAAAGCATCGCTCAACAACAGGGTTGTTGTTCTTATTCTGTCGGCATTGATGTTGGTGGCCGGGACATTTGTTCTTCTCAACACAGAGATTGACATTTTCCCCGATTTGAACGCCCCGACCGTTGTCGTCATGACCGAGGCCGGCGGGTATGTGCCCGAGGAGGTTGAGAAGATGGTCACTTACCCTATCGAGACGGCCGTTAACGGCTCAACAGGTGTTCGCCGTGTCCGCTCAACCTCTACGGCGGGTTTCTCGGTTGTCTGGGTTGAGTTTGATTGGGATACAGATGTCTACAAGGCGCGACAGATTGTCAGCGAGAAGATAAGCGCTGTCGGTCAGGAGCTACCTCCCGGTGTCGGTGTCCCGACTTTAGGGCCCCAGTCGTCGATATTGGGGGAATTTCTGATAGTTGGACTGACGGCCGACAGCACAACCACCGCCGGTCAGTTACGCTCCATCGCCGACCGTGAGATCCGTCCACGTCTTCTGTCGGTCGCCGGTGTGTCACAGGTCTCGGTGATTGGTGGGGATGAGATTGAATATCAAATCCTTCTTGACCCGGGGAAGATGGCAAGCTATGGGGTGACTCTCAGTAAAGTGATGGAGGCAACCGAGGCGATGAACAGCAACGTGTCAGCAGGAGTGCTTTATCAATGGGGCAACGAGTATCTTATAAAGGGGGATATCTCGACCAACGATGCGTCTCAGTTGGCGAGTGCTTTGATTGATACCGGAAAAGATGGACAGCCGGTCACACTCGATGATATATCAACCGTCAGGACCGGTCCGAAAACTCCCAAGATAGGCACAGCAACCGTCGAGGCGACGCCGGCAGTATTGCTCACCATAACCAAACAGCCGGGTGTAGGCTCCATAGGTCTTACCGACCAGTTGCTTGCAGAGATTGACAAGATTAAATCGTCACTGCCTGGCGATGTAAAGGTGACAACTGACATTTTCCGTCAGAGCGACTTTATAGACCGCTCAGTGAGCAACCTTCAGGTGTCGTTGATGGAGGGCGCGCTGATGGTGATAATAGTGTTGTTCTTCTTCCTGATGAATTTGCGAACGACCCTTATCTCCATCATTGCGTTGCCGCTTTCAATTATTCTGTCGGTGCTCGTGCTCCATTTCATGGGCTTTACAATCAACACGATGACCCTTGGAGGTATAGCAATTGCCATCGGGTCGTTGGTCGACGACGCGATAGTGGATGTTGAAAACGTCTATAAACGATTGCGGACCAACAGGTTGCTACCCGAGCAGTCGAGACAGTCAACCCTGCGGGTTGTTTACGACGCATCGCGCGAGGTCAGAATGCCAATCTTCAACTCGTCATTAATTATCATAGCAAGTTTCCTTCCTCTCTTTTTCCTCAGCGGTATCGAGGGGCGCATGCTGATTCCGCTTGGGATTGCTTTCATAGTGTCATTGATCGGGTCAACCATTGTGGCATTGACGGTAACACCGGTCTTGTGCAGTTATCTTTTGGGAAGCGGCAAAGCCACATCGGCACTTAGTAAAGAGCCTTGGTTGTCGCGCTGTTTGCGACGCGTCTACCAGCGTGCCCTCAAGCATGCGTTATCCCACCCGCGACCCTGGCTTTATACCACCGGGGGGCTCTTTATATTGGCTGTCGGCTTGTTCTTTACTTTGGGGCGCGGCTTCCTGCCGTCGTTCAATGAGGGTTCCTTTACAATAAACGTCAGTGCCCTCCCCGGCATTTCTCTTGAAGAGAGTAATAAGATAGGGGCTGAGGCTGAGAGGATAATCCTGGAGACCCCCGAGGTCATAACCACTGCAAGAAAAACGGGGCGTGCCGAGCTCGACGAGCACTCTCTCGGCGTGAATGTCTCGGAGATAGAGGTGCCATATCGCCTCGATCACGGAAGAAACCGCGACGAGGTGTTACACGACCTGCGCTCGCGACTTGGCAAAATTCCCGGCGTGAACATCGAGATAGGCCAACCTATCTCACACCGCATCGACGCCATGCTCTCGGGTCATGAAGCCCAGATTGCTGTCAAGCTGTTTGGCGACGACCTTGACCGGCTCTATATGATTGGCAATAAAATAAAGCAGCAGATGCAGCAGGTCGACGGAGTTGTCGATGTCAACATCGAGCAGCAGATCGGGCGTCCTCAGATTGACATCCGGCCACGGCGTGAGCTCCTTGCCCGGTATGGGATCACGCTTCCCGAGTTTGCCCGCTTTGTTACCGTTGCGGTCGGTGGAATGGCGGTGTCACAAGTGTATGACAGCAGTCTGCCATTTGACATTACCCTTAAGGTTGACCCGACTTATCGCGATACAAAGGAGGCTCTTGAAGACTTGAGGATCGACACCCCGACCGGCAGTGTGCCACTCTCGGCAGTGGCCGATATCATAACCACATCGGGTCCCGGAACCATAAACCGTGAAAACGTTGGGCGGCGCATCGTCATCTCGGCCAACACGGCGGGACGCGACCTGCGCGGTGCGGTCGATGATATTGCTGAGGCTATCGAGAGCAACGTCGAGTTGCCCGAAGGCTATTTTGTGAGCTACGGCGGCCAATTTGAGAGCGAGGCAAGCGCGAGCCGAACTCTCGGGATATGCACTCTCGGCGCCCTGATCATCATTTTCATGTTGCTATACATGGAGTTCAAGAACATACGACAAAGTGCCATCATCCTGATAAACATGCCGCTGGCTGTGATCGGTGGTGTGTTGATACTTGTCGTGACCGGCAGCGACCTTAACATTCCTGCCATTATCGGCTTTATCTCACTGATAGGTATAGCCACGCGTAACGGCATGCTGCTCATGTCTCGCTACAACAACATTGCCTCTGCTGAGCCACAGCTCTCTCTCTATGAGCGGGTTTTGAAGGGCTCGGTTGACCGGTTGAATCCTATCATCATGACTGCTCTCACGTCGGCACTGGCGTTGATACCGTTGGCCCTGCGCGGGTCTCAACCGGGTAATGAGATTCAGGCTCCGCTGGCCATTGTGATACTTGGCGGTCTTATTTCTTCAACCGCACTCAATATTTTCATTGTTCCAATCGTTTATAAATTGACTTACCGACAATCACCCAAATGAAGAAACTACTGATACTGCCCATCCTCTCTCTTCTTGTGAGCTCGACATCGCGGGCCGATACTTTTGATGATATAACATCTAAGATTGTTGACAACGCGCCCGATTATGTTAAGGCGCTAAATATAGCCAAGGTAGACAGTGTCGGGGCGCTTAGTGCCGGCAATCTTGCCGACCCCGAGGTGGAGTGGGAGTATCTTATCGGCAAAGGGGTAGAAAACCGTTGGAGTCTTGGGGTGAACCAATCTTTCGACTGGCCGGGAGTCTACAGCGCTCGCCGTCGTTCGGCCGGTACGTCGGCTCTTGTTCCATTGCTGGAGGCCGAGACCGTCAAAGCCGATCTTAAAATGCAGACACGCCAGGCCTTGGTTGAGTATGTCAACGCTTGTCTCAACCTTGCCGCGCTGACCGAGTCGGACTCATCGCTGACCCGTGTCGAGCGTCTCGTCATCAAAGACAACAACAGGCAGATGACGCGGCTCGACCTCAACAAAATCAAGGTGGAGCGAGGACTTCTTCAAGCAAAAATTCTGGTTTGGGAGGACACCCGCGATAATGCCGTCGCCACTCTTCAGGAGATAAACCCGGGTGTCGATGTAAGGAAACTCTTGACGACTTTACCCGAGTCATATCCCGCCGACGCTTTGTTGCCTTCGGCCACATATTGTTACAACTCAAAATTTGACATCTCTGTTATAGCCCGCAAAATGACTGTTGTCGCTGCCGAGAACGCGGTCAAGACGACCTCGCTTGAGCGGTACCCGGGTTTTTCATTGGGGTACAGACATGCATACGAGGATGGCGTTCATTTTAACGGATTTGCAGTCGGGCTGACACTGCCGGTCTTTTCAAACCGACACAAAATGGCGGCAGCCCGAACTCAAGTTCTTACGGCTAAGACAGATGCCAGCTTGCTCGAGGCTGAGCTTTCAACAAAAATCGGCGAGTTGCATCACAGGGCTGAGCGCTTGCAAAAGGCCGTCATGTCATTGTCGCCCACATTTGAGGTATATGATAACATAGCGCTTCTGGAGCGCGCATATACCGGTGGAGAGATCACGCTCATTGATTATCTATCAGAGTCAAAATACTTTATCGACAGCCGGTTGGAATATCTTGATTTGCTTTTCAAATATCACTCTGTGCTTGCACAGCTGAGCCGCTACACGACCCCCGTAGTGAGAGGAGTTTATTGAGAGTCGGACATAATATCTGTTTGAATTTTGAATTTTGGCGGTGGATGATTGCAGTTTAACGAAAATTTGGTAATTTTGTGGCCGATTTCAATAAAACCGCAACTATGAACGAATTAGCCGCCAAATATAGCCCGACCGAGGTTGAGCAGAAATGGTATGACTACTGGATGGAGCACGAGCTGTTTCGCTCGGTTCCCGATGGCCGCGAGCCCTACACGATAGTAATCCCCCCGCCCAACGTGACGGGTGTGCTTCACATGGGCCACATGCTTAATAACACGATACAGGATATCCTCGTGCGTCGTGCCCGCATGGAGGGTAAAAACGCGCTGTGGGTGCCCGGCACCGACCATGCCTCAATTGCCACCGAGGCCAAGGTGGTCGCCAAACTCGCCGATGAGGGAATAAAGAAGAGCGACCTGACACGCGACGAGTTTCTCAAACACGCGTGGGCTTGGAAAGAGAAACACGGTGGTATCATCCTCAAGCAGCTGCGTAAACTCGGAGCATCGTGTGACTGGAGCAGAACAGCCTTCACGATGGATGAAGTTCGTTCACGCTCGGTGATCCATGTGTTTGTCGACCTCTATCGCAAGGGTCTCATCTATAAAGGGATGAGAATGGTCAACTGGGATCCTAAAGCAAAGACAGCCCTCAGCGATGCCGAGGTGATATATAAAGAGGAGCACAGCCGGCTCTTCTACCTGCGCTATAAAGTTGTGGGTGAAGACACATACGCCATCGTGGCCACGACTCGCCCCGAGACCATTATGGGCGACACCGCCATGTGCATCAATCCCGACGATCCGAAAAACCAACACCTGCGCGGCAAGAGAGTGATTGTGCCGTTGGTCGGTCGTGAGATTCCGGTGATTGAAGACAGCTATGTCGACATCGAGTTTGGTACCGGTTGCCTCAAGGTGACCCCGGCTCATGATGTCAATGACTATATGTTGGGGCAGAAACACAACCTCGAGTCAATCAATATTTTCAATGACGACGCGACACTCAGCGCCGAGGCCGGCATGTATGTCGGTATGGATCGCTTTGACGTGCGCGAGCAGATTGTGAAAGACCTGCAGGCCGCCGGATTGATTGAGAAGATCGAGGAGTATGAGAACAAGGTGGGTTACAGCGAGCGCAACAGCGACACTGTCACCGAGCCGAGACTGAGCGAGCAGTGGTTTCTCAAGATGGATGAAATCAGCAAGCCGGCACTGGCCGCCGTCGAGGAGGATATAATCAAGTTTGTGCCCGACAAATTCAAGAACACATATCGCCACTGGATGGAGGGAATACGCGACTGGTGCATCTCCCGTCAACTCTGGTGGGGTCATCGCGTGCCGGCCTATTATCTGCCCGACGGCTCGTTTGTGGTCGCTGAAACACTTGAAGAGGCTTTAGAGCTTGCAAAAGAGAAAAACCCCGGCATAACGCCGGCCGACCTCAAGCAGGATGAAGATGTGCTCGACACATGGTTCTCCTCTTGGCTCTGGCCCATCTCGTTGTTTAACGGTATTCTTGATCCCGGCAACGAGGAGATAAGCTATTATTATCCCACAGCCAGTCTTGTGACCGGCCCCGATATCATCTTCTTCTGGGTTGCGCGCATGATTGTGGCCGGGTATGAATACACCGGCAAGCAACCGTTCAACAATGTATATTTTACCGGTATCGTGCGCGATGAGATCGGCCGCAAGATGTCAAAGCAATTGGGTAATTCTCCCGACGCGCTTAAGCTGATAGAGGATTACGGAGCCGACGGTGTGAGAATGGGACTGATGTTGTCGGCACCGGCCGGTAATGACATTTTCTTTGATAAGAAATTGTGTGAAAACGGCCGTAATTTCTGCAACAAGATTTGGAACGCCTTCCGTCTGGTAAAAGGATGGAGTGTTGACGATACCCTAAAGCCCGACGAGGCCTCAAAGATGGCAGCCCGATGGTTCACGTCAAAACTGAATCAGGCGGCAGCCGAGGTTAGTGACCTGTTAGGAAAATTCCGCATCTCGGAGGCTTTGATGACAGTCTACCGCCTGTTCTGGGACGAGTTTTCATCATGGTATCTTGAGATGGTCAAACCGGCCTATGGGTCGCCTATCGACGGCGAGACCTACAAGCTGACCCTCGGCTTCTTTGACAATCTGCTGAGACTGCTGCACCCGTTCATGCCTTTTATTACCGAAGAGTTGTGGCAACACCTCGAGGAGCGCCGTCAGGGCGAGTCGATTATGTATGCCATGGTTGCCACCGGTGGCGAGGTAGACACTGACGCGCTGGCCCGCATGGAGATAACAAAGGAGATTGTCAACGGAGTTCGCGGTGTTCGTGCAAAACGTAATATTCCAAACCGCGAGTCGCTGACACTCAACGTTGTCGGTGGTCGCGTTGACGCTGTGCCGTTTGGCGCTGTGGTCGCCAAGCTTGCCAATGTGAAAGAGATAGATTCAGTTGAGTCAAAAGACCCGACAGCAGCCGAGTTCATGGTTGGCACAACTCAGTTCAATGTGCCGTTGGAGGCTAATATCGACGTTGAGGCTGAGTTGGCAAAATTGCAAAAGGATCTTGACCACTATGTGAAATTCCGAGACTCTATCAATAAAAAATTGTCAAACGAGCGGTTTGTAAACAATGCACCGGCAGCTGTTGTCGAGGCCGAGCGTAAGAAGCTGGCCGACTCGACAGCCCGCGTGGAGGCGCTCACCGCTTCAATTAATGCATTGAAGAAATGAAAAAACCATTGATTCTTGTAACCGGAGGCACCGGCTACATTGGCTCTCACACCACCGTCGAGCTTCAGCAAGCCGGTTATGACGTAGTCATAATTGACAATCTGTCAAACTCAAACATTGAGGTGCTTGACGGCATTGAGGCGATCACCGGCATCCGGCCCGCCTTTGTCGAGGGTGATGTGACCGATATGGAGACTTTGAACAAGCTCTTCACCGACTATCCCGGCATCAAGGGCATTATCAACTTTGCCGCCTCAAAGGCTGTTGGCGAGTCAATGGAGAAGCCCTCGATGTATTACCGCAATAACCTGGTGTCGCTTCTCAATCTGCTTGACCTGATGCCCACCTATGGGGTCAAAGGGATAGTGTTTTCGTCGTCATGCACCGTCTATGGCGAGCCTGAGGTCAACCCGGTGACCGAGCAGACGCCCGGCAAACCGGCAACGTCGCCCTACGGCAATACCAAAAAGATTTCCGAGGATATAATACGCGATGTTATACATGCCGGAGCTCCGTTCAAGGCCGTATTGCTGCGTTACTTCAATCCCGTGGGGGCTCACCCCTCGGCAATGATAGGGGAGCTGCCCAACGGTGTGCCTCAGAATCTTATTCCTTACCTGACTCAAACTGCTATTGGCATACGCAAGGAGCTGAGCGTTTTTGGCAACGATTATCCGACCCCCGATGGCTCATGCATCCGCGACTTTATTAATGTTGTCGACCTGGCTAAAGCCCATGTCAAGGCCATTGAGCGTATGCTTGACGATAAGAGCGAAGAAAACGTCGAGGTATTCAATCTTGGCACAGGCAACGGCGTGTCGGTGCTCGAGCTTATTGCCTCGTTTGAGCGGGCTACCGGTGTCAAGGTGCCTTACAGGATTGCCGCCCGTCGCCCCGGTGACATCATCCAGGTTTGGGCCGACCCGACAAAAGCCAACACTGTGCTTGGATGGAAGGCCGAGACCTCGCTTGACGACACAATGCTCTCGGCATGGAACTGGCAGAAGCGCCTCAGAGAGCGTGGCATAATGTAATTTAACAAGATATAACAATCCCGCGACAATTTCAATGACTTTGTCGCGGGATTGCTGTATATTATTCTGCCTCGGGGGCGGGGACGATTGTCAGGTCTACGTGGTCGGCACCATCGGTGTAGTTGGCCTCGATCGTGTCTCCTGACTTGAGCGTAGAGTCAATAATAAGCTCGGCCAACGGGTCTTCAAGGTAGCGCTGGATGGCACGCTTGAGCGGTCGGGCTCCAAATCGGCTGTCATAACCCTTTGAGGCGATGAAGTCGCGGGCGGCGTCGCTGATTGTCAGCTTGTAGCCGAGGCTCTCGATGCGCTTATAGAAACCGGCGAGCTCAATATCGATGATCTTGAAGATGGCCTCCCGACTGAGAGGATCAAACATGATTATGTCGTCAACACGGTTCAAAAACTCGGGCGAGAAAGCTTTGTTGAGCGCTTTCTGGATGACACCGTGGCTATAGTCGCTGTCAACCTGAGGTGTGTTGAAACCGATACCCGAGCCAAAATCCTTCAACTGACGCGAGCCTATGTTGCTGGTCATGATGATGATGGTATTCTTGAAGTCGATGCGTCGGCCGAGGCTGTCGGTCAAACGGCCTTCATCCATCACCTGAAGCAATAGGTTGAAAACATCGGGATGGGCCTTCTCGATCTCGTCAAGGAGAACAATCGAGTAGGGGTGACGTCTCACTTTCTCGGTCAGCTGTCCACCCTCCTCATAACCAACATATCCCGGAGGCGCTCCGACGAGACGCGAGACGGTGAATTTTTCCATGTATTCGCTCATGTCGATGCGTATCAGCGTGTCGGCCGAGTCAAACATCTGTTTGGCAAGCTGCTTGGCGAGATGTGTCTTGCCTACGCCTGTCGGGCCCAAGAACATGAAAGTGCCGATGGGCTTGGTGGGATCTTTCAGGCCAATGCGGTTGCGCTGGATTGCCTTTACAATCTTGTCGATAGCTCCGTCCTGACCAATTATCTTGCTCTTGAGCGCGGGTGCCATCTGTTTCAGTTTCATACCCTCGGCCTGAGCGATGCGCTGGGTTGGAACTCCGGTCATCATCGCCACAACCTCGGCCACCTTGTCGGCGTCGACCGTCTCGCGGTGATCGACAAGCTGTTGCTCCCAGCGTTTTTTTGCATCTTCAAGTTTAGCCTTGAGCTCAACCACGCGGTCGCGATAGGACGCAGCCTTTTCAAAGTTCTGCTCCTGGATCGAACGCTGTTTGTCGGCCTCGGCCTCCTCAATCTCTTTCTCAAGCTGCTCAATCTCGCGGGGCACGTTGATGTTGGAGATATGAACGCGCGAGCCGGCCTCGTCCATGGCGTCGATGGCCTTGTCGGGGAAATTGCGGTCGCTCACATAACGTTCTGTCAGGCTGACACAAGCATCGAGAGCCTCGGGAGTGTAGGTCACATTATGGTGTTCCTCATACTTATCCTTGATGTTGCCAAGTATTATACGGGTCTCTTCGGCAGTGGTCGGCTCGACCATCACTTTTTGGAAACGACGCTCAAGGGCACCGTCTTGCTCGATGTTCTTACGGTACTCGTCGAGCGTGGTGGCACCGATACATTGAATCTCTCCGCGGGCAAGAGCCGGTTTCAAAAGATTTGCGGCATCCATCTGACCGGGAGCGTTGCCGGCGCCGACAATGGTATGGATCTCATCGATAAACAAGATCACATCCTTGTTTTTGGCAAGCTCGTTGAGAATCGATTTGATGCGCTCCTCAAACTGACCGCGATATTTGGTTCCGGCCACAAGCGAGGCCATGTCAAGCGAGATGAGCCGCTTGTTAAAGAGGATGCGCGACACCTTACGCTGGGTGATGCGCAGTGCCAGCCCCTCGACAATAGCCGATTTGCCGACACCGGGCTCGCCAATGAGCACCGGGTTGTTCTTTTTGCGACGTGAGAGAATCTGGGCCAGGCGCTCAATCTCCACTTCGCGACCTACAACCGGGTCCAGACGCCCCTCGAGGGCCGCTTTTGTCATGTCATTGCCAAATTTGTCAAGCACCGGGGTGTCCGACGATCCCCCCTGACGCTGCTTGGATGCGCCCTGACGCGCCGAGGCGCCTCGGCTGCTGTCGGAATATGAGCTGCTACCGGGCAGGTCTTCAGCTTCGTCCTCATCATCGGTATAGCCGCCACCGGCATGGGGTGTGCCGGCACTCTCGGCAAGAAGCCGGTAGATGGCCTCGTAGGTGACGCCGGCTCTCTTAAAAGGCTCGAGCATAGGCGAATTACGCGTTTCCGAGTTATGGAAAGTCGCCAGCAAAAGGTGAATCGGCTCAACGACATTTGACTTAAGCATGCGAGCTTCGAGCGAGCTGAGCTTGACAATACGGTTTGTCAGGTCGGTGGGTATGACTGACTCGACTGCCACCGGTGCAGTCTTTGACTCGGCGAGCGCCGCCTCAAACATCCTGCGGTCAAGCTCCTGCTGAAGACTGTAAACAGACGTGCCTGTCGACACCCGCTCGATAGTCTTGGCCACATTGCCGTCAAGATTGTCAAGCATGGCGAGTAGCAAGTGGGTGGGCTGCAGGCGGTTATCATTATGCCCGGCGGCCTTGCGGCGGGCCGTGGCAAATATTTCCTCTAATTCCTTTGAAAATCTGATGTCCATCATTGTGTGAATTTTTTCAATCAGTAAATAGCAATAAACGTGCCAAAAATGTAATTTGAGGCTCTTTTTTTCTTTTATAACAAATTTGAGGCAAAAAAGTCGTTTAAAAACAAAAAAATCACTACCTTTGTAGTAATTTTTCGTGTGCCAGCGGGTGCAAATCAACTACATTTTAAATGTGGAAAGGTTTGGTTCTCGACCCAAGTGGGATGGCTCACTGCTAAAATTATTAAAAATCAAGTCTTTAAAATAAAAATGCAGGAAGAAGATCGCATTATTAAGATCAACATCGAGAATGAAATGAAATCGGCCTACATTGACTATTCAATGTCGGTGATAGTGTCGCGTGCCCTGCCCGATGTGCGTGACGGCCTCAAGCCGGTTCACCGCCGCGTGCTCTACGGTATGAATGAGATGGGCAATACCTCCAATCGCCCTCATAAAAAGTCGGCAAACTGTGTCGGTGAAGTTATGGGTAAGTATCACCCCCACGGCGACTCGTCCATCTATGGCACAGTCGTGAGATTGGCTCAGGATTGGGCGCTGCGTTACACCCTGATTGACGGCCACGGCAACTTTGGTTCGGTCGATGGTGATGGCGCCGCCGCCATGCGTTACACTGAGGTCCGTCTTCAGAAGATTGGCGAGGAGATGCTCAACGACATCGAGAAAGATACCGTAGATTTCCAGCCAAACTATGACAACTCTCGCCGTGAGCCGGTCGTCTTGCCGACCCGATTCCCCAACCTGTTGGTTAACGGTGCTTCTGGCATCGCCGTCGGTATGGCGACAAACATGCCGCCTCACAATCTCACCGAGTCAATCAACGGCTGCATTGCTCTGCTTGAGAACCCCGACCTTGAGGTTGCCGACCTTATGAAACATATCACAGCCCCCGACTTCCCGACAGGTGGCACCATCTACGGCTACCAGGGCGTCAAGGATGCATACGAGACCGGCCGTGGCCGCGTGATCATTCGTGCCAAAGCTGAGATAGAAACTGAAGACAATCATGAGAATATCATTGTAACCGAGATTCCATACAACGTCAACAAGGCCGAGCTGATAATGTATATCGCCGATCTTGTCAACGAAAAAAAGATCGACGGCATCGCCGATCTGAACGACGAGAGCGACTATAAAGGCATGCGCATCGTCATCAAGCTCAAGAGCGACGCCAACGCCAATGTGGTGCTCAACAAGCTCTACAAGATGACACAGATGCAATCGTCGTTCAGCGTCAACAACGTGGCTCTTGTCAACGGGCGTCCCAAGCTGCTCAATCTCAAGGATATTCTTGCTGCGTTTGTTGAACATCGCCATGAGGTTGTGATACGCCGTACCAAGTTTGACCTGGGTAAAGCTCAAGAGCGTGCCCACATACTCGAGGGTCTCATAATAGCCTGTGACAACATTGACGAGGTTATCCACATTATACGCAACACGCCGCGCGACGAGGATCCCCGCGAGAAACTGATGGAGCGTTTTGGTCTCACTGAAGTCCAGGCTCAGGCCGTGGTCGACATGCAGCTCAAACGCCTCTCGGGTCTGGAACAGGAGAAGCTTCACGCCCAGTATGACGAGGTCGAGGCCGAGATTGCACGTCTCGAGCTGATTTTGAGCGATGACAATGTGTGTCGCGAGCTGATCAAGACTGAGCTTGAGGAGATACGTGACAAATATGGTGACGGACGCAAAACCGACATCGACTATATGGCCGGTGAGTTTAATCCTGAAGATTTCTATTCGGACGATGACATGATTATCACAATCTCTCATCTTGGCTACATCAAGCGCACCCCTCTGTCGGAGTTCCGCACCCAGAATCGCGGCGGTGTCGGTTCACGCGGCAGTGACACGCGCGACGAGGACTTTATAGAGCATATCTACCCGGCCTCGATGCACAACTATATGCTCTTCTTCACTACCAAGGGGTTGTGCTACCAGATGCGCGTCTACGAGATACCCGAGGGCGCCAAAAGCTCAAAAGGTAGGGCAATTCAAAACCTGCTCAACATTGAGGCCGGCGACTCGGTAAAGGCATTCATCCGTGTCAAGGACTTGCTTGACGACGAGTTTACACAGAGTCACAATCTCATCTTTGTCACAAAGAAAGGTGTCCTGAAGAAAACCGTACTCAGCGAATACTCTCGTTCACGCAACAATGGTAAGAAAGGTATTATCATCCGTGAGGACGATGAGTTGCTTCAAGTAGAGTTGACCGATGGTAACTCGTCGATATTGCTGGCAAACCGTAATGGTTTTGCTAACCGATTCCCCGAGAGCAAAGTGCGCTGCATGGGACGTGTGTCGACTGGTGTTCGAGGCATGTCGCTCGGTGAGGACCCTGACAATGAGGTGATCGGTATGGTTTGTGCACCATCTGATGGCGATTGCACCATCTTGTCACTCTCTGAAAAGGGGTTTGGCAAACGCTCTCTGCTCAACGGTCCCGATCCCGAACACCCCATCTACAGAATCACAAACCGTGGCGGCAAGGGTGTCAAAACAATGAATATCAACGACAAGACCGGTAAGCTGGTGGCCTTCAAGTCGGTGACCGACGATAACGACCTTGTGATTATCAACAAGTCGGGTATCACCATCCGCGTCAATGTCGCTCCAATCAGGCCGAGCGGACGCTCAACTCAGGGTGTTCGCATCATCAATCTTGAGAAGCGCAACGACACCATCGCTTCTGTTTGCTGTGTCGACTCTGATCCTGAAGAAGAGCTTGACAACGACAAAGTTGCCGACAATCAGCTCGGTCTCGACTTCCCCAACACAGAGGAAGAAACGGTTGAAACGACCGTCGAGGAGGTCACCGAGCAACCGATTGATGACGAAGAAGACATCTTTGAGGTTGATGAATAAACTTTAACCTATTTTTATTGTCAAACGAAACAAAACATTATACCTAAAGTTTAGCACTTATGAAAAAGTACTTCATCGCAGCCCTGGCAGCTGTAGCTGTCATGACTTCATCTGCGGCCGACATCAAACAAACGGTCAAAGATTTGGAGAAATCGTTCAAAGGAACTGAAAACATGGAAACCTTCAATCAAAATGTTGAAGCAAACAAGAGTGTTTTCAATGACCCTGAAATGTCTAAAATCTTTGAGATCTATCTCGTTCCGGGTGACATCGCATGGAAGATGTATGACAAGATGTATATGAACCAGAGCATCGGTCAGCAGGTTAATCCTCAGGAGATGGCCGGAGCCCTTGAGAATGGCTTTGACTATTATAACAAAGCTCTTGCCGCCGGTCCCTATACAGATGCAAAAGGCAAGGAGAAAGCCCCCGATTCAAAGAAACTCATCAACACACTTGCCGGCCACTATAACGACCTGAGCAATGTCGGTTCGCTCCTTTGGGATGCCAAAGACTATGCCGGTGCTTACCGCATGTGGACCAAATATGTTGAAGCGATGCAGAATCCCGACTATCGCGCATCGTTGAAAAACGCAGCCCCGGCCGACTCTACCATTGCCTACGGTTACTACCTGAAAGGCCTTGCAGCCTGGCAGTCGGACCAGCTCGATCAGGCTCTTGATGCTTTCCAGTCGGCTATTGAGCTTGGCTACCAGAAACCCGAGGTATATGATTATGCCCTTCAGGTTGCCAATCAGGCTCAGAACCCTGAGAAGCGTTTCTACTATGCAAAGCAGGGTCTTGACAAGTTTGGAACATCCAATCCCAACTTCCTTCTTCTCACTCTCAATGGATATATAGAGCAGGAAAAATATCCCGAGGCACGTGCTCTTCTTGACGAGGCAATTGCCAAAGACCCCTCCAACCCTGTCTATTTCTTCTCGATGGGTATTCTTGAAGACAACCTGAAAAATACCGACGCCGCAATCGCAGCCATGGAAAAGGCTATTCAGCTTAACCCCGAGTATGCAGTCGCTTATTTCAATCTTGGTCGCATCGTTGCCGAAAAGTATGACGCACTTGACGGTCAGGCCTCAAACATGAGCACCAACGAGTACAATCGCTATAAAGAAACAACTCTTGTGCCTCTTCTCCATCAGGCAGCTCAAGCATTTGAGAAGGCCTACGAGCTCGATCCCGAGAATCAATCAGGAGCTCTGCGTTATCTCAAAAACATCTATTATGTGCTCAACGATGAGACAAACCTCAATCGTATAGAGTCAATGTTCTAAACATTTTTTAGAACCACTCATATCGGCCCCGGGACTGTCAATGTCTCGGGGTTTATTTTTTGTTTATACAATTATTATGCGGTTTCTCTTTAAGTTATGTGCAATTTTTGTATTTTTGCCCTTATAATAATCGACACCAATGAAATTTTCACGTCTTATTTCAATATTCCTGTTTGCCGCGACTGTCTTTTCAATGGCGGGGGCGTCTATCGGTTCACCCGACAGATATTCGGAATGGATGACGCGCTCGGAGATGAAGCGCACGCCTCAAAGTTATCTTCTTGACTTTTCGAGTAGCCCGAAATGGAGCTATGTGATGGGAATCGAGCTTGAGTCCATGCTCGACACATATTTAATGTATGGAGGGGATGACATAAGACAATATTGTCAGGACTATACCGACCGAATGATAGACTCAAAGGGTAAAATAAAGGGGTATAGCATGAACGATTACAACCTCGACAATGTCAGGACCGGTCATTTTGTTACCCGCATGTATAATCTCTACCCCGAGGAGAAAAATCTTAAGGCCATCAAGACCCTGATGGAACAGCTTTCAAAGCAGCCTCGCACGGAGGAGGGCGTCTATTGGCACAAAGCCATCTATGCTTGGCAGGTGTGGCTCGACGGCATTTTCATGGGTCTGCCTTTCAGGGTTCTGACGGCGGCATCGCTTTATGAACCCGACGAGGCCCTTTTGATTTTTGACGATGCTGTCGATCAAGCCGTCAAGACCTATTGGCGCACACTCGACACCGAGACGGGGCTGAATCGTCACGCTTGGGATGAAACCCACGAGATGTTTTGGGCCGACAAGGAGACGGGTCTCTCTCAACATTGCTGGGGGCGCGCCCAGGGTTGGTACACGATGGCTCTTGTTGAGCTGCTTGAGGCTCTTCCCGACGACTATGACCGACGCGGAGAGTTGGTCGACATCCTCACCCGCTGCTTTGACGCAATTCTTGCCTGGCAGGACAAGGCAACACACACGTGGTTTCAGGTGATGGACTGTCCTGACCGAGACGGCAATTATCTTGAGGCTACTGCGTCGTCGATGTTTACCTATTCATTACTCAAGGCTTCACGCAAGGGGTGGGTTGACACAAAGTATCAGCAAGAGGGCCTTCAGGCTTATCAAGGGCTCATTGATAAGTTCATCAAAGAGAATAAGGATGGCACTATCTCGCTGACAACATGCTGCTCGGTGGCGGGACTCGGGCCCGGTATCAGCGACAAGGTGCTTGCTGCAGCTCCAAATGTGAAAGAAAACCGTCGTCGCGACGGCTCTTTTGAATACTACTTGAGTGAGTCGGTGCGCGATAACGATGCTAAAGGGATCGGTCCTTTCATCTGGGCATCGCTGGAGCGTGAGATGTATGAAGAGCTTGCAAAATCAAGCGTTGAAAAACTGCAATTGACCGACGCCGACCGCAACGATGGCATCTATAACATGCAGGGTGTCAAGATGGCTGCTGACCAAAAGGACCTTCCCACCGGCATCTACCTGTATCGTTATGACAACAAAACCACTAAGCTAATCATTAATAAATAATTACTATGGATTTTAACGAGTTGGCACAAACACGATATTCATGTAAGAAATTCAGCGACCGCCGGGTCGGACAGGAGGAGTTGGACAAGATACTTGAAGGGGGGCGTTTGGCTCCGACAGCAAAAAACCTTCAGGAACAGCACATATATGTCGCTCTTTCGGACGATGCTCACGCTAAAATTGACAGTTGCACCCCGTGCCGTTACGGCGCTCCGGTAGTGCTTGTTGTCGCGTTCAATAAAGAGAACACCTATACCTATCCCGGAGGCAAGCGTGACTCAGGTATAGAGGACGCGTCAATTGTGGCTACTCACCTGATGTTGGCAGCCGCCGCCGCGGGGGTCGACTCATGTTGGGTCAACAATTTTGACCCTGATAAGCTGCATGCCATTTTGGGGCTCCCCGGGCACGAGGAGATACTCATGATGCTCGACCTCGGCTATGCCGATCCTAATTTCAAACCGTTGCCAAACCATTTTTCGCGTAAGCCCGTCTCGGAGACCGTGTCGACAATATGAAAAAATATTGTCAACGGCCTCTAATTATTGAAAAATGGTTTGTAATGTGACTATTTTGGACTATCTTTGCATTTGTCATAGCCGCTGCTAAAACGGCTGTCGACAACTCATTTACTAAAATTCATATAATTAAATAATTAACCTAAACTTCCTTAAACGATGAAAAGAGTTTACACGTTTGGAGACGGTAAAGCCGAGGGTAATGCCTCAATGCGAAATCTCCTCGGTGGTAAAGGCGCCAACTTGGCCGAGATGAATCTGCTTGGGATGCCGGTGCCTCCCGGGTTCACAATTACAACTGATGTTTGTACAGAATATACTCAGTATGGCCGCGACGAGGTCATTAAAAGAATAAAAGAAGATGTTGAGAAAGCCATCAAGCACGTTGAGTCGCTGACCGGCAAAAAGTTTGACGACGCATCCAACCCTCTGTTGGTATCGGTTCGTTCAGGTGCCCGCGCCTCTATGCCCGGCATGATGGACACCGTGCTCAACCTCGGTATGAACGATGCGACAGTTGCATCGCTTGCTGAAAAGAGCGGCAATCCCCGTTTTGCATGGGATAGCTACCGTCGTTTTGTCCAGATGTATGGCGACGTTGTGCTTGGCATGAAGCCCAAATCAAAAGCCGACATCGATCCCTTTGAGGCTATCATGGACAAGGTTAAAGAGGAGAAAGGCGTTAAACTCGACACCGAGCTTGATGTTGACGACCTCAAAAACCTTGTCAAACTGTTCAAGGCAGCCGTTAAAGACTACACCGGCAAAGATTTCCCCGACAGCGCCTGGGAACAGCTCTGGGGTGGCATCTGCGCCGTGTTTGACAGCTGGATGAACGAGCGCGCCA
>CAYMVS010000026.1:0-25565 GCA_964394205.1 uncultured Muribaculaceae bacterium
CCGCTCGGCGCCATCGCCAAGTTTGCCGCCTCAGGCAAGCGCATCCGCAAGAAAGACCTCGGTCTGATCGCCTCTACCTACGGCTATGTTTACTGTGCTCAGGTGGCTATGGGTGCCGACAATGCCCAGACCCTCAAGGCTATCCGCGAGGCCGAGGCTTACGACGGTCCTTCAATCATCATCGCCTACGCTCCCTGTATCAACCACGGCATCCGCGCCGGTATGGGTCACGCCCAGTTGGAAGAGCAGAAAGCCGTTGAGTGTGGCTACTGGCACCTGTGGCGCTACAACCCCACTCTCGAGGAAGAGGGCAAGAACCCCTTCACCCTCGACAGCAAAGAGCCCGATTGGAGCAAATTTGAAGACTTCCTCAAAGGCGAGGTTCGCTATGCATCGGTTATGAAGCAGTATCCCGCCGAGGCTGCCGAGCTCTTTGCAGCTGCCAAAGCCAACGCCCAGTGGCGCTACAACAACTACCGTCGTCTCGCCCAACAGCAGTGGGGCGTAGATCCCGAAGTTGGCAAAGTGGCCGAGGAGAAAATCTAACGACACTGATTCTTTGAATCCCCAATAACTGTTGAGAGGGTGTATCAAAACAGACGATACACCCTCTCTTTTATGTTCTATAAAGTTTAAATATCCAGTTTATGGCGGGCTAAGACAAAGCGGGCCACAGAGTCGGCTGTGTTTGGCCCTATGGTGATGTCGGCAGCCTCTTTGACGGCGTCGACAGCATTGCCAACGGCCACCGAGCAGTCGGCGACCGCCATCATGGGCAGGTCGTTGAGATTGTCGCCAAACACCACCACCTCGTCGGCCCCGACCATCGCGGCCAACCGCCTTATCCCGGCGGCTTTTGACACTCCCGGGGCAAATATCTCAAGATTGCCCTGTCGGTGATTGAAGATGTCGGGATAGGCCGACACGGCACACTCGCTGTTGGCACGCGTCTGCGCCGCCAAGGCCTCGATATGGTCAATCTCGCCCATGGCATAGATCAGCACCACCCGGTCGCCATCGCGATCCATGTCAAAGGGGATGGTGTTGACATGAAACCGTTTCAGGGGAAGTTTCACCCGGTCGGCGACAAACTTTTGCTGAATGTTGGTCAGCCGGCCGCTGATGTAGACATCAAGGATGCCGTCCTCTCCCATCACATAGATAAATGGATTGACACGGCGCCGGCGACACCCGTCGATAATCGGCTCGACGTCGGCTCGGGGTATGAGCCGCGGGTGCAGGTATCGCCCGGTCTTAAAGTCCCACAAGGCGGCGCCGGTCATCACCACCGCCGGTATCCCGGGACAAAAATCACCGAAGAGGGGCACCACCGTGGCCGGGGTGCGCGCCGTGGCGGCGGTAAACATGACACCCTGACGGGTAAGCCGTCGGATAATACGGGCCGACTCGGGCGACACGCGGCTGTCGGAGCCGAGCAATGTGCCATCGAGGTCGGTCACATATAAGGTCCCGCTCATGACTCGCCTCCTTGCTCAATGGCGCCCCCGGGTTGGAGGCGACGGTTGCAGGCACGGCGATAGCGCATTATCAGGTAGGCGATTACAAAGTAGACCGCCGAGAGCCCCCAAAGCCACAGGTAGGGGGTTGACTGCTGCTCGAGCGTGGCGTGATTGCTGTTCATGCGTATGAAACCCTCGACACCCCATGTGGCCGGAATAGCGTTACCGACCCATTTCCAGAACATCGGCATGGCATACCGCGGCCAGGTGAGCCCCGATAGGAACAGGAACACAACCGAGGTAAACACGACCACCATCAGCGAGTTCTCGCGCTCGGTGACAAGTGTGCCGATAATCACGCCGAGAAACGACGTCGCCACCAGCAAGGGGAGGATAAACAGGAAGTAGTGCCAATAGTTGCCGGTGTGGGGCAGAGAGAACATCTCGGGCACTCCATGCAACATGTAAAGCACCAGGGGCGCATATATCACCACATAACACAACATCTTGCCCAACAACATCGCCGAGGGCGAGGCATCGACCTGCATGGGGTCATACCCGCCGCAGCGGCGACGGCGCTCGGCGGCTCCGCCAGCGAGCATCGCTATACCAAGAATGAGGCTCTGCTGCATGATGAGCACAAGGATGCCCGGAATGATAAACGATGCAAAACCCTGTGAGGTGTCGCCCAAAAAGACAGCCTCGCTGTTGATGGGGGTCGACACCCCCTGTGCCGGCAAGCCGATGGCGTCGGCAAGCTCGGTCTGAACCTTTGAGCCGTAGGCAATCTGGATGTCGGTCAGAGCCGACAGCATGGCGCGGTAGCGCAGCAGCAGGCTCATGTCAAAATAGAACGGCACGGTGGCTTGCCCGCCGCGGCCAAGCGTCTTGTCAAAGCCGGCGGGAATCTCCATTATGGCCACCGCCTCATGGCTGTTCATGGCCTCGCGGGCCTCGTCAAGTGTCGCGGCATAGCCGCTCACCTTGATGGCCGGCGTCGCGTTGACCATCCTGGTAAACTCGCGCGACCGGGCTGTCGCCGAGTGGTCGACAACAACCACCGGCAGGTCGGTGACAACCTCGGGGTTATATATCAAGGTGTAGATCACCGGATAAAGTAGCGGCAGGAAAAGGAAGAAGACGAGCACACCGGCATCGTGGGTCACAAGATAAAACTCACGACGCCATGCTCTGTAAAGGCCTTGAAACCACCTGTATATGTTATTAAACAGACTCATAGTGCAATCAAGTTAAGTAGACCGGGCCGAGACACAGGCGGCGCAGGCGGCGCAACCCGAGCAGAGGCAACAGCCCGAAAAGTATCATGATAATATAGTACCACCGCGAGTAGAACAGCGGGATGCCGTTGAGGGCCTGGTCACAATAAGCCAGGAAATACCACCTGACGGGGAGCATATAGCTGAAAATGGCGATCCCGCCATACATGCTGGCCACCGGAAACGAGAACGCGGCGATCGAGAAACTCAGGATGCCGATGAGCGACACTCCTGAGAGCGCCAACCTGAAGTTTGGCACAATCTCGGCTATCAGCGCTGCAAATCCCTGTGAAGCGACAACAAGCAGAAACATCGCCAGCAGCAGGTGCCACGTCGGGCAGTTAAGCGGCAGGCATCCCCACATATTTATCATGGCCAGACAGCCCCATCCCACTAAGGTGAAGATGATTGTCTGTGGCAGCAGCTTGCCTGTCAGCGCCACCACCATAGAGTTGCCCGCCGTCGACAGCCACTGCCGCGAGCTGCCGGTCTTTATCTCCTGCATGATGGTAAACACTGTCACCATCATCACCAGCAGAGAGACAACCCCCGGGATGAACGAGTTGCTCAGATAGATCGAGTAGTTCATCCACGGGTTGCCGATTGGATGCTCCTGAACAGCAACCGGCTGAATCAGCGACCCGACGGTCGAGCTGTTGAGACCGGCCGAGACAAGCTCGGTGGATACCACGCCGGCGGTCACCGTGACAGCTGTCGTCTTGAACCCCTTGAATGTCAGTGTGCCGGGCACAAAATATGTCATATTGCTGTAGAACGACAGAGTGGGGGTACGGCCGGCCACGGTCTCTTTCTCAAAATCCTGGGGAATGTAGAAGAAACCGAAAGTCTCGCCGCGGCGCACCTTATCGAGAGCGTCATGAAACGACTCCTGGTCGGCCACGATGTCGATTAGCTCCGACGATCCGAGAGTGCGTATGGTTTGGCGCGACAGCGTCGACCTGTCAAGATCGACCACCCCCACCGGGGCCTTCAGAGGCAGACCCTCCCTCATAAGGTCAAGGAAGAAGAAGGCCACAGCGACGGGCACCACCACCATCATCATCAGGTAGATGGGGCGCTTGACCAATGTCTGCACACCGCGCTTTAAAGAGGCTGTCAATCTGTTCATCGTGTGTTACTTTTTATATATCACAGTCATGCCGGGACGCAGGTCGGGCTGACGGTCAACGGGACGGGCTTTTATCTCAAACGTGCGGCTGTCCCAATCGCCGGTTGCCTTGGTCGCACGCCATGTGGCATAGCTCCCCATGTCGCGCACATAGAAGATTTTACACTTTATCTCCTTGCCGTCAAAACCGGGCACCATCAGTGAAATCTCTTTGCCGAGCTTGAGGTCGTTGAGCATATCCTCACGCACGTTGAATGTCACCCATTTGTCGTCGACCTTAAGCAGTGACATGATGGGGGTGCCGAGCGACACGAGTTCACCGACATTGGGATAGACCTGGTCAATCAACCCGTCACAGGGGGCCACGAGATACTGGTCCTCAAGCAGACTCTCGACCTCCTTTACACCACCTTTGGCGACGGTCACCATGGCTGCAGCGCTCTCCTTGTCCTCACGCTGGGCGCCGGCAACGGCCAGAGAGTGCTGGCTGCGGGCAGCCTGCTCGGCAGCCACGGCTGCATCGTAGGCAGCCTTGGCCTCGTCGCGTTTCTGAGCGCTCACAACACCCTTTGCATAGAGAGCCTCCATGCGGTCGTAGGTCTTTTTGGTGATGTCGCGGGCCGCGGCGGCCTGCTTTACAAGATCGGCCGCGCCGTCGACAATCTGGCTGCGCGTGCCGGCATCAATCTTCTGACGCTGGGCGGCGGCGACATTCTCCATCGCCACAGCCTGCATCAGTTTTGCCTCGGCAAGCGACGAGTGGATGTGAACAAGGGTATCACCGGCGTGAACCGAGTCTCCCTCGCTCACGTAGAGGTCGACAACTCGCCCGGGCAGTTTGCCCGAAATGCGTATAGAGGTCGCGTCGGCTTGACCTTCAATAATCTCGGCCGGCTTGTTAAGGAAGAGGAAGCCGACAATCGCCATCACAGCTACCGCTATGATCACACAGACAAGCGTGATGGCGAGCACGCGCTCTTCGCGCGATTTGGGTGTATCGTTTTGTGCCATGATATGTAAGTATTTTTCAATAGTTAAGTGTTCCAAGTACCTTTGACAGATAGACATCACACAGCTTGACATCTATCATCGCGTCAATCTTCTCGCTGTTGGCCTTGAGCCAGGCTGTCTGGGCCTCCATGACATTCTGGGTGGTCATGACCCCCTCGGCAAAACCAATCTGTGCATGGGAGAGGTTGCTCTCGGCGCTGGTCATGTTGGAGAGCGCCATCTGATAGGTCTTGACAGCCTCGCGTGATTTAAACGAGGCCTGGCTGACCTGAAGGTCGACCATCTCACGGGCATCCTCAAGCTCCAGCTCCTGAATGACAGCCTGTGTCTTTGCCGCGCGGTATTGATTGTAATTGCTGTAATTGAAAATCGGGATGCGCAACACCGCGCCAACCGAGAAAGCGCCGTCAAAACGTTTCTTAAACCCGTCAAACATATTGGGATTGGAGAAACTGTAGGAACCCATCAGGGCAACACTCGGCATCATTGTCGAGCGGGCCACATCGGCCTTCTGCTCCATGATCTTGACACCGAGCCTCAGCGCCTCCAGGTCCTTGCGACGGCTGTAGACATCCTCCATATTATAAGAGGTGGCGACAACCGGTGTGACCGAAGCCTCGTCGATCGACTCATCGGCAAGTATCATCTGAGTGTTGACCGGCAGGCCGCAAATCTGGGCAAGCGCCATGCGCGACAACACCAGTCCGTTCTCAACCTTTGTCAGGTCTACGTTTGCCTCATTCAATTTCACCTTGACCGTGAGCAGGTCGCTCTCGGTGGCGACACCCTCGTCGACCATCGCCTGCACGTTATTCATCAGCGTGTCCAACAGAGCCACATAGCTCACGGCGAGCTCGCGTTTGGCCTTGAGCGAGACCACCTGCCAGTAGGAGGCATCGACGGCATAAATGATGTCTTGTGTCTTGTTGTCACTCATCGCCGAGGCCAGGTCTTTGGCATAGCCCGCCATCTTGTTGAGCGCAACGATTTTCCCACCCATATAGATTGGCTGAGTCACGGTGACAGCCCCAAAAAACAGATTATGGATGTCAAACTCCATTGACTCTTTCGGTATCAGCGCCACCTCGCCGGGGATATACTGGCCATTGGGACCCTTGACCGGCATCCCGGTCTCGGGATTGGTCACCAGATTGAATTGATAGCTCTGGGTCTTGGGGTCAAAACTCTTGACCGGAAGCAGCTGGTCGCTGTCAAACACCGACAGATTCTTCTGGTTATACATATACCCGCCTGCAAAATCGATCGACGGCAGATAGGCCGCAAAGGCCGCGTCTTTCTCATAGCCGGCCATATCTACCTTTGCACGCGATATCTTGAGCTGCTTATTGTTGGCAAGAGCCAGGGCACGGCATGAATCAACCGTGACAACACCCGCGGGCGCCGTGGCGCCTTGTTGAGCACAAACAATTGTCGATGATGCCCCTAAGAGCAATGCCAGCGACATCGCGCGTGTGATAAAATTAATCGGTGACATAAATTTTTTTATACTTGAAACGTGGTTAGTCGAAAGTCTACTGAAATATAACAAAAAAAATCATAAAAAAGTTGAACGCGCCGGTCTCAAGATGCAAAGCAGGCGACCCGAGACCGGATCGCCTGCCATTTGGTGAATGTTCAGGTCGGCTGATTATTTGCCGAGGTAAGTTTTAACCGAGTCGAGCACGGCGGGTGCTGTAAAGCCAAATTTCTCGTCAAGCACCTTGTAGGGAGCCGACGCGCCAAAGCGTGCCATTCCATAGACGACACCGTTGCGGCCAACAAGGCCTTTGAGCGTCGAGGGGAGACCGGCGGTGAGGCCGAATGTTGGCAGCGAGGCCGGGAGAACGCTGTCACGGTAGGCCTCATCCTGCTCTTCAAACAGACCTATCGAGGGGGCCGACACAACTCGGGCTCCGATACCCTCGGCGTCGAGCAGGGTTGCCACCTCACAAAGCAGCGACACCTCCGAGCCATTGGCAACAAGAACCACGTCGGGGTTGGCGACATCCATCACCACATAAGCGCCGCGGCGCGACTGCTCGGCCTCTTTAAAGCGGTTACCCGAGGCTGCCGGGAGGTCTTTGATATCCTGACGCGAGAAAATCAGCGCTGTGGGGGTGTCAAAGTTTTCCATCGCCATCTGCCATGCCACCGAGGTCTCGGCAGCGTCGGCCGGGCGGAGCACAAGCACTGAGGGTCGGCCCGAGAAGTTCTTGATCTGCTCCATCAGGCGTATCTGTGCCTCCTGCTCGATCGGCTCGTGGGTCGGGCCATCCTCACCGACGCGGAATGCATCGTGGGTCCAGATATATTTTACAGGAATCTCCATCAGCGCGGCAAGGCGCACGGCCGGTTTCATATAGTCGCTGAACACGAAGAAGGTGCCGCAGGCGCCAATGATGCCCCCGTGGAGCACGATGCCGTTCATAATCGCAGCCATGGTGAGCTCCGACACGCCGGCGTGGAAGAACGCTCCGGTGAAGTCGCCGTTGGTAAACGGATGTGTCTTTTTCAGGAATGAGTCGGTCTTGTCCGAGTTGGCAAGGTCGGCCGAGGCGACAATCATGTTGTTGACCTTCTCGGCAAGGGTTGACAGGACGTTGCCCGAAGCGGTGCGCGTGGCGATACCGGGCTTGTGGGCGATGGCCGAGTAGTCAATCTCGGGCAGGCGGTTGTTGAGCATGTCGTCGAGCTCGCGGGCGAGAACGGGGTTGGCCTCGCGCCATGCTTTCTCCTGGTCGTGACGCTCTTTGACAATCTGTCGCAACTGCTGGCGACGTGCTTCATAAAGATCCTTGGCCTCCTGACGTATAACGAATGGATTCTCAGGGTCGCCACCAAGATGACGCACGGTGGCTTCATAGTCGCCGCCCGACTTGCTGATGGGCTGACCGTGGGTTGAGCTCTGACCCTCAAACGGGGTGCCGTCGGTCTTGACGATACCCTTGCCCATGACGGTGTGACCGATGATGATGGTCGGTTTCTCCTTCTCGCCCTGAGCCTTGATGATGGCATCGGCTATCTGGACCGGGTCATTGCCGTCAATCTCGATCACATTCCAGTGCCATGCACGATATTTGGCTGCATAGTCCTCCTGGTCGACAGCGTCGACGTAGGTTGACAGCTGCACCTTGTTGCAGTCATAAAACATAATCAGGTTTGACAGGCCAAGATAGCCGGCGATACGCCCGGCGCCCTGGCTTATCTCCTCCTGCACGCCGCCGTCGGAGATAAAGGCGTAGGTCTTATGGCTCATCCAGTCGCCGAAACGGGCCACAAGGAAGCGCTCGGCTATGGCCGAGCCGACTGCCATCGTGTGACCCTGGCCAAGCGGACCCGAAGTGTTCTCGACACCGCGCTCTACACAAAGCTCGGGGTGACCGGGGGTCTCGCTGCCCCACTGACGGAACTGTGCGAGCTCCTCGGGGGTATAGTGGCCGGCAAGAGCCAGCACGCCATAAAGCATGGGCGACATGTGACCCGGGTCGAGGAAGAAACGGTCACGGGCAATCCACCGGGGATTGTCGGGATCGGTGACCAAAAATTGTGAATACAACACGTTGACAAAGTCGGCACCGCCCATCGCGCCGCCGGGGTGGCCTGATTTTGCTTTCTCAACCATCGACGCGGCAAGAATACGGATATTGTCGGCCGCTGAGTTTAAAACTTTTACATCCATAGAGATTGATTATGTTTAATTGGATTTTGGTTCTTTTAAAATAGTGACTGTATCAAAGGTTGCGGGGGTCTTCCTCGGTCACCGGGATGTCATTGTTGACATTCCTGGAGCCGCTCGCGGCATAAAACAGCAGGTAGGCAAGCATGGCCACAACCAGCCAATAGGAGTTCATATAACCGGCAGCCGACCGCGCTATCGCGTTTTGAATCAACGGCATCACGCCACCGCCGACTACCATCATCATGAAAATGCCCGAGGCCTGGGCGGTGTATTTGCCAAGACCCTCGACGGCAAGGTTGAAGATGCCGCCCCACATCACCGACGTGAACAGACCGCAAAGCACCAGCAACAGCGCGCTGACGGGCACCGTGGCTGTGCCGCTGAACGTAGGCATGGCCACGCGGACGGTTGACGGCAGCAGGATGGCGATAACGATGAGCGCCATGGCCATCGATGAGGCCACCAGCAGCTGTGTCTTTGACGACACCTTACCCGAGATCGCACTCGAGCAGAGACGGCCAACGAGCATCAACAGCCAGTAGATGGCGGCTACCGAGCCGGCAACAGCGGTCGGGTTTTCCATGATGCCCGAGACTGAGCTGTCCGACAGATAGAATATCAGCACACCGGGAATACCGACCTCGATGCCGACATAGAAGAAGATGCCGATGACGCCGAGCACCGTGTGACGGAAACTCCACGGGCTGTGGCTGAATTTGCGCTTGCCTGTCTTACTGCCGCCGGGCTCGGGGATATTGACCATCGAGATGATGACAAAAGCAGCTGCAAACACACCCATGGCGATAAACAGAAGCGGGGTGACATCGGACATCGACGTGCCCTCGGTCACCGTGCCAATCAAAGCCCCGACAAAGAGGGGGGTCAGGGTGCCGGCCATAGAGTTGAGCGCGCCGCCGGTCTGGATGAGCTGATTGCCACGGTTGCCGCCGCCCCCGAGGATGTTGAGCATCGGGTTGACAACCGTGTTGAGCATGCACACACAGAAACCGCAGATGAAGGCGCCGAGCAGATAGATGACAAAATTGAGCATCACGCCTTGACCGTCATAGCTGAACACCACCGTCTCGCCGCCTGTCACGCTCGACAGATACTGCAGCACAAGACCCACGATGCCGACGGCCATCGCCGTCAACGCCGTCTTCTTGTAGCCTATCTTGACGAGAAGATTGCCCGCCGGGATGCCCATGAAAAGGTAGGCCAGGAAGTTCATCATGTTGCCCATCATTCCGGCCCATGAGTAATTGTTTTGCCAGATTGTGCCAAGCGGAGCCGCCAGATTGGTCACAAACGAGATCATGGCAAAGATGAAAAACATGGCTATCACCGCCACGATGTTTCCGTTTGATTTTGTTGTGCTCATTTTATAATGTGTTTAATATTCTCTTTCTCCAAAAATATCTGTACCGATGCGAACCATCGTGCTACCCTGCTCTATGGCAGTCTGAAAATCGGCGCTCATGCCCATGCTGACCTCCGCAAACCCGTCGCGCCCCTTCATCACACCGTCAGCCAAGGCATCAAAAACCTGCCTGACAGCCCGAAAGTCGCGCTCAACTCGCTCCATGTCATCGACATTTGAAGCCATCCCCATCACCCCGGCAATACGTGTGGCCTTGAGCGAATCGACCACCCCGGGGGTTATCTCGGCAAGCAACTGAGCCGGGTCAAAGCCAAACTTGGTCTGCTCGGAGGCTACATGAACCTGCAGCAACACGTCGACCCTCCGGCCGGCCTTGACAGCCTCGTTGTCTATGAGCTGCAGCAACCGGCAGCTGTCGACACTCTCGATGACGTCAGCGACAGCCACCACCGGCTTTATCTTGTTGGTTTGCAGATGGCCGATAAAATGCCACCTGATGTCGGCCGGGAGAGCCTCGGCCTTGGACTTGAGCTCGGCAGCACGGCTCTCGCCAAACAATCGCTGACCGGCGCGGTAGGCCTCTTCGATCTTCCCGACGGGATGAAATTTAGACACCGCGACAAGTTTGACTCCCGGTGGAATCAACTCTTTGACGCGGTGCAGATTTTCAGATACAGAGGCCATTCAATCACCCGGCATTTTCATTACTACCGTGAGCGCCGGCAAGATGCTTGGCATCATAGACATCCATCAGCGGTGTCTCGGTGATGGAAACAATCTCATAGTCGGCCAGCGACCCTTTCATCCCCTCGATAAAATTATCGTAGGCCATCTTGAAATCGCTTCCGGCCACAAGAATCTGTGACACAGACTTTTTCTCGGCGGCCGTTTTCTCATCAATGGTGATGAAAGCCACTTTGACCAGATACCACCGGTCGGCCCTGTCGTCGCGGAAAATCTCAGCTATCTTTGTGCGTTTCACCGCCGCTACCGAGAAGTCGCCCGAGATGAAAGGGGTCTGCTCCTCGATGATGCGTGCCTCGGCCTCGGTAAACGACAGCGCGTCCACCAGATAAGGCTCGTTTACCTTTTTTGACGCTCCATTTTCCTGAGCCTTGTCATATCTTACTTTACATTCAAACCAGTTTGCCATTTTCTAAAAATTTTACATGAAACTCTACTTTCACTCATGAAAGTCCAATTATTATAATGTAAGGAGAGAACATGTCATAACACTATCTGCAAAATTAATAAAAATCTCACTACCGTCAACCACCCCAACCCCTTTTTTTATCACGCGGATGAATTAACAAAATAATGTTTGGAAAAAAAACTAAAACTTTTTACCTTTGCACCCGAGAATAAAGTTTATGGATATTTGGATTGTCTATGATTCACTTACCTTATTTATTCGTATGTTTTATTCCAAAAATGGAATGTTTCGCCGTGAGGCGAAAGTCTCATTAATTCGTACAATGCAGTTCATGTCATCCACGACGTCGGGAGACGTTTGAATGACAGTCGTGGCCGAGAATTTTTCCCCCTCTCGGTCACTTTTTTTTGCGTAATCAAAACATAATGTCTACCTTTGCCGGCACAATCGGGGCGTAGCGCAGTCCGGTTAGCGCACCTGCTTTGGGAGCAGGGGGTCGAAGGTTCGAATCCTTTCACCCCGACACAACAAATTGAGAGTCTGCCAGTTGGCGACTCTCATTTTCTTTTTGTTAAACTTGAATTTTTTTCCTACTTTTGTCGGCAAGTAAGTAACAGCATGCAAGTTTCTTAAAAACAATTTGCCGGCATTACAATAACCACCACAAACCGATAACAAAATGAATTACAGAAAGATACTTTTATCACTGGCATCGACAGCAATCATCGCGTCTCTCACAGCCTGTGGCTCGGGCAAATCAAACGGCGACCACAACACCGGCGAGCAGAACAGCGAGTTGACCGAGGCCCTCCAGAACCATGACCTGAAACGTGTCTCGTCAATCGCCGACTCGATGGCGATGTATGTCGACGAGCTCACCCCCGACGAGACCGTGACCGTGCTCATGGCTTTCCTTGAGGTGCACAACGAGGCGGCCGCCGCCGGCGACCGCATGCGCGACCTGGAAACGATAAGAAAATTTGTCGATGTCTATGACATCGCCTCGGGCATAAACCCCAATGATTTTCGGGCGGCGGTGGCTAAAGCAAACCGCATAAATCCCAATCTCAACTTCGCCCAACTTGTCGAGGATTTCCGCGACAAACTGGCTGAATATGAAGCATCGGCAGGTGAGCCCGACATTGAATCGTCAACAGTGAAAACCGACTCGGTTGCCAAAGAGGCCACCCCGGCCGACCCGTCATCGGCCCCCGATATCGTAAAGCCCGACGAGGGGGGCAGCGAGGTGCCGGTTGAACATCGTCCGGCCGAGTGATGAAACGGCTCTTTCTCATACCGGCGGCAGCTGCCTTTTTATGGTCATGCTCGACGTCAAACTCCGGCATCCAGGAGCTTGCCGGGGCGCTCGAGAGTGCCGACTCAACCTTCAGCCCTGTCATGGCCCTTGGAGCGGTCGACTCGATAAGCAAAACTCGCGACGACCTCTCGCCACGCGATTTAGCTTTATTACAAGGAATTACGGTAGAAATTGTCAACCGTCTGGTTGACTGTGACAGCGCCGATGCCGCGGCCCGTGGCATGACGCTGTGGAAAGAGAACTACCGGTACATGATGGCTCGCGACTCGGCCGCCATGGCCTCTGCCATGGCCGAAATGGCCAGCGCCAACCCATTGCTCGAGGCCACGAGAGTCGATTCAATCTACACCCGCGGCCTCGACCAGCTGAAAGCCCTTGAGCGCGCCGTAGGCCGCCTAAAGCGCTGACCGCCTGAGCCGAATAAAATATTCAGAGCTTACTTCTCACGCATGTAAACGTTGATGGGGGTGCCGGTAAAGTCCCAGTTTTCCCTTATCTTATTCTCAAGATAGCGGCGATAGGGTTCCTTTACCCACTGCGGCAGATTGCAGAAGAAGATGAATGTGGGCACCGGAGAGCCTTTCAACATCGTCACATACTTGATTTTAACATATTTGCCCTTGTTGGCTGGGGGTGGATAGGCCGAGATGGCATCGAGCATGACACTGTTGAGCTGTGACGTAGGGATGACCCGTTTACGATTCTGATAAACCTCGACGGCCGTCTCAAGCACCTTGTAGATGCGCTGTTTGGTCAGTGCCGAGGTGAAGATGATGGGGAAGTCGGTAAACGGCGCGAAACGATCGCGTATGGCAGCCTCAAAATGCTTGATGGCCTCCTGGGTTTTGTTTTCCACCAGGTCCCACTTGTTGACACAGACCACCAATCCCTTCTTGTTACGCTGGATGAGCGAGAAAATGTTTGCGTCCTGAGCCTCGATGCCGCGGGTGGCATCTATCATCAGGATGCACACGTCGCTGGCCTCAATGGCACGGATGGAACGTATAACCGAGTAATACTCAATATCTTCGTTGACCTTAGTCTTTTTGCGTATGCCTGCCGTGTCGACAAGATAGAAGTCAAAGCCAAACTTGTTGTAGCGGGTGTAGATGCTGTCGCGGGTGGTGCCGGCGATGTCGGTCACGATGTGGCGGTCCTCGCCAATAAACGCATTGATGAGCGACGACTTGCCTGCATTTGGACGGCCCACGATTGCAAATTTGGGGATATCTTCAACCGGCGCGTCCTCATCTTCCTCTTTAGCGGGCATCTTGGCGACAACCTCGTCGAGCAGGTCGCCTGTGCCAAAGCCGTTGATCGACGACACCGGCATCGGGTCGCCCAGACCAAGCTTGTAAAACTCGGGCACATTGTAGAGCCAGTCGCTCGAGTCGACCTTGTTGGCAACCAGGATTACCGGTTTTGTCGACTTGCGCAAAATCTCGGCTACATGGTCATCGAGATCGGTCACACCGTTCATGGCATCGACAACAAACAGAATCTCGTCGGCCTGCTCAATGGCAAGCTGCACCTGCTTGTTGATTTCACCCTCAAAGATATCCTCCGAATTGACCACCCAGCCACCGGTGTCGACAATCGAAAATTCCTTGCCACACCAGTCCACCTTGCCATACTGACGGTCGCGGGTTGTTCCCGCCGTGTCGTCAACAATGGCCGTTCGGCTCTGTGTCAGGCGGTTAAACAAGGTCGATTTACCCACATTGGGCCGACCCACTATTGCTATCAGTTGTCCCATGATTTCTTTTTCACTTGGTTATGAGCCACAAAATTAGACTTTTTACTCGATATAGCCAAAAGCGCGCAGCTTATTGTCGCGGTTACGCCAGTTGGGCTCGACCTTGACAAACAGCTCCAGGAATACGTTCTTGCCAAAGAATTTCTCGATATCCTTGCGCGCCTGGGTGCCCACCTTCTTGAGCATCGAGCCACCCTTGCCAATGAGAATACCCTTCTGTGAATCGCGCTCGACATAAATCACGGCCATAATGTGGATCGCGGTCTCCTTCTCCTCAAATTTCTCCACTATCACCTCGGTTGAATAAGGCACCTCCTTGTCATAGTTGA
The DNA here is from genome assembly GCA_964394205.1 of uncultured Muribaculaceae bacterium. GTDB lineage: Bacteria > Bacteroidota > Bacteroidia > Bacteroidales > Muribaculaceae > HGM05190. The sequence goes on from CAYMVS010000026.1 coordinate 14,494, forward strand.
GCAAAATCTTCTCGCGGATGATCTCGGTGACAAAAAAGCGCGCAGGCTTGTCGGTGAGGGCATCCTTGCCAAAATAGGGCGCCGACTCGGGCAGCAATGCCACGATACGCTCCATGATGCCCTTGACGTTGAAATGCTCGAGGGCCGACACCGGGAATATCTCGGCGTTGGGCAGACGCTCCTCCCACCTGATCACTATATCATCAAGCTCCTGCTGACTCTTGACAAGGTCAATCTTGTTGATAACCAACAGCACGGGGATCTTCTCGCGGGCCACTTTGGCCAGAAAGTCGGCGTTTTTCTCGGGATCCTCGACAACATCGGTCACATAAACCAGAATGTCGGCATCGGTCAGTGCCCCCTCACTGAAACCCAACATGCTCTCCTGGAGCTTGTATTTGGGCTGCAAAACACCGGGAGTGTCGGAGAAAACTATCTGATAGTCATCGGTATTGACAATGCCCATAATGCGGTGGCGCGTTGTCTGTGCCTTTGAGGTGATGATGCTGATGCGCTCGCCGACAAGGTCGTTCATCAGCGTTGACTTACCCACGTTTGGGTTACCTACTATGTTTACAAAACCTGCTTTGTGTGGAGTTGACATATTAATATACTTGATTTTTGATTATTATTAAAATTCGTTTTCTTAAGTAAGAACAACTGAAACCGCAAAAAAGATTTAAGCGGGTCGAGCCGGGAAACACAAACGCAAAAATAGAAAAAAACCGCGACAGATGAAATCACCCCGGAGGCACATCGCCGCCGCCCCCATTACACATTGTTTATATTTAGAGCGTCAAAACAAAACACAAAAAAGTCTCGGTCAAATGTTAAAAAACAGTCCCTTCATTCAACTTTTTTGGGCTTTGAGGTGTTTTTTTTAAAAGAAATTTAGCATTAGTTAATGATTTATTAAAAAAAAGTTTTTAACTTTGACCCTGAATTGTGAACTATGTATAAACCACGTCGGGGCAAACGCCCTGTCGAGGTTGTCTGTTACAAGTCTAAACAACTCATAACCTGATAATTAACATTTTTTAATTTACTCATAAAATTTGCTATGAAGAAAAGTTCTATCCTCGGTGTAGCATGTGCCCTGATGATCGGTCAAAGTGCCGTGGCTCAGAACACCACTACAGCTGTGACTTTTGAGGAGAGCCCGGCCATCACCGGCTACTCTTTCAATCAGTTTAAGGACAACTGGTTCATTCAGGCTGAGGGCGGTGCAAACATGCTGTTCTCTCACCGCGATGACCAGCGTAAGTTGACCGACCGCTTTGCTCCTGCGGCAAGTCTTTGGATCGGCAAGTGGTTCTCACCCATCCTCGGTGTTCGCGTTGGTGCCAACTTCATGATGAACAAGGGCATCTCCGACGTTGAATACGGTTATGGTGTGCTTCTCGACGACTATCGTCCCAATGGGTATTGGAAAACAAAAGTTAACGAGCTCGGTCCCCAGTTCAACGTTATGTTGAACCTCACCAACTGGTGGTGTGGTTACCGTCCCGGCCGCGTTTACAACGCAACAGCCTATGTTGGCGGTAGCGCTTACTGGTCGTTCGTTAAAAAGTATGGCAAAAATGATGTTTCCGATGGTTATCATCTGGGTGACGACCGCACAATCGCCCTCAACGCCGGTTTGTTGAACACATTTGCTGTCAGCGATCACGTAAACATCACTCTCGACATCCGCTATACCATGCTCGCCGCTCACCAGGACGAGGCCACCACACACCGTTGCTGCCACGACCTGGCCGCTTACCTTGGTGTTGCCTACAACTTTGGCAAGAGCTACTGGACTGCTCCCGTGGTTCCCGTGGTTGAGACTGTACAAGACTGTGAGGTTGTTGAGACCAAACTTCAGGCCACAAAGGCTCGCGTTGCCGACCTCGAGCGTGAACTCCGCGACTGCCTTGACAACCCCGTCAAGCAGGAAGTTGTTGCCGAAGGTCCCCTCGCTACCATCTACTATCCCATCAACGTTTCTCGTCTGACCAACGTTGACCGCAAAGTGCTTGGTGCTATCGCCGAGGTTATGAAAGCCGACACAAACCAAAAGTACACTCTCACCGGCTGGGCCGATAACTACACCGGCACCGACCAGTTCAACGATCGTCTGCGTCACGCTCGTGTTGACGGTGTTGCCAACTACCTTACCACCCAGGGCGTTTCAGCCGATCAGCTCAACGTAACCGTTAACAACGGTAACCTCTACAACGGTGGCGAGAAGTTTGTATCTCTTGACCGTGCCGTTACCATCGAGAAAGCTAAATAAGCAATAACTCATATTCATCGAGTAGGTCGGAAAACAGATGTTTTCCGACCTACTTTCGTTTCCTCACCTTTCCAACCGTCCATAATACCGATCAGCAGACTGGGCCGGCTGGTGGCAGAGCCGGGAGGAATGGGGAGCAATGAAATGGGAAAGCCGCAGAGCGCGCGAGACAATAATAGCACATTGTCGAGGGCGCGGAGGTGTGTGATCAATGGCGACCCCATCACCCAGGGCCTCGATGAAGTCCATTAGGGGTAACAATCGAGCCCTGTTCTGTCGATCTGCACCGGCGTCGACAGAGCGCCAGCGGCGTGAGGTTATGGCTAACCCCATGCGAAGCCTCGGCGAGCGTGGGGACAGCCGGAGAGTAGAAAACTTGGAGGCTCGATGAGAGGCGATGGCGGGTTCAGCTGACTATTATGTTGTCAACCCACCACCCCACCCTGTTAAGTCGATATTAAAGAGCCTGAATTGTTAATAAATATAAACAAATAGAATAAGTTTGAATTATTTTCGTTATTTTTGGAACGTTACTTAACAGGCGATGAGGTGCCCCACATTTCTCTTATCTCCTCATGATGTCTTATGGGTGCTTAATTGGATATTATGCCAACAGCGATGTACGAAATTACGGGAAAACGTCAATGTCGTGGAGTGACTTTTATGGCAAAGTCGCCTGACTCTCTATATTGCATCAAGGTTTGCCCGGATGAAAGACCCGATCAACGTCAGGCAGAAATGTGCAAGCCGAAACGGTCTGAATTATCAATCGGCCAGATTAACAACGCGGTCCTGAACCACTTGCATAATCGGGACGATTTGTCTAACTTTGCAGCCTACCCTGTAGATAACGGAGTGAACTGGACTGTCTCGGCTATTATCCCTCACAGGTTGAAATCCCTGAACAAACTTGAGCATTGCTTTTTAAACGCAACGATCTCGGGGCGCAATCAGCTTTCACTGGGGAGGATTTGAAAGACAGCAGCTCAACCAACTAAGTACCAAGGAAATAAAACCGATCGAAAAAAATATGAATATTGCAATAAAACCTACACTCCTGATGCTCGCCTCGGCCATAGCCTTGGCCTCGTGCTCACAGGAAGATATACCCGATCCCTCCGAGGGCGAGGGCAATCGGGTCCTGTTTCACACATCACTGCCGGTGCTGTCGAGCCGTGCCCAGGAGATCACACAGCAGAATCTGCATTATTTCTATGTTACTGCTTTTGATTTAGCAGACACGAAGTTAATAGATAAGGGCGTGATGCAACCGTTGTTTGACAACGAAGAGGTCAACACAATCACATACGATAATGTCTACACATCGCCCAATTGCTGCTGGCCCTCTCTTGACAAGGAGAGCCATCTGGTATCATTCTTTGGTTTTCACCCCGGTTTACCGGAAATTAAGGGTTCAAAACTGGTCAACGCCTCCACGACAGACGCTATCGATTACAAACTGACCGGATTCAGCGTCAATCGGGAGATCGCCGACCAGGTTGATTTCATCACCGCCTATACCACCGGCACAATGGCCGACAATCTTTTCACGGGCATCAAACTCAACTTTGCCCATCAGCTCAGCCGCATAGAGATCAAGGCCTACGGCGCCCACAAGAGCTGTGATATTGAGATAGCCGGAGTGCGCATCGGGGGAATCGGCGTGAAGGGTACGTTTGATTTCCAACCTATTGAAGGGGGCGGTCGATGGACCGACCCAACCCGCGGCATTGTAGAGTACATCTACAACAATGGCGATGAGATTTTCTCGTGCGGCAAAAATCACCCTGTCGACGAGGACAATGCAATCTCAATAATGGGCAAAAAACGCAGCGACAACAAAGACAACTGCGCTATGATTATTCCATCCACCTACACCGCGTGGGATAACACAAAAGACCCTCGCAACGATCACCAGGGAATGTATATCAGCGTGTTGCTCAGAGTGACCGACGCCACACCCACCGCCGGAAAAAATCCTACCGACAAGCAACGCTTCCCATATCATGACCTGTCACAGGGTGCCCAAGCGCTCTCAGTCCCAGTTGTTTATTTGGCCGTCAACAAGGAATCAGGCAAAGTTTCCGAACGTCTTTACAAATTTGAAGGGAAATTTTATACCGACACCCTTCACACAAACGCCTACCCCCAACCCGCCTCAGAGGTAATCAAGGAATTTGGCTGGGCGGCAATCCCCGTGAAAGCCACATGGTCGCCGGGGTACATATATACCTATACCCTCGACTACACCCACGGCGTCGGTCTGCTCGACCCCGAGGTGACTACTACCGCTCCGCGTGCGGGCGATCCCGTCATCAGCGACAAAGTGGGCATCACTTTCACAGTCAAAGGCTGGCAGGATGGCGGTGGAAAACAATTTCCGGTTCCCGGATCTTAATAAAAGACAATCCTATGAAACAAATCAATCATATACTTGGACTGACCGCTCTCCTATCGGTCCCGTTGATTCTGTCATCGTGCTCCCAGGAAGACCCGGTCAATCAGCGCTTTCTCTCCGACGGCGCTGAGATCACATTTGTCGCCTCATTGCCCGATATCGGAACGCGCACCAATTATGATGTGGACCAACATCTTTTTGACGACGGTTTCACGGTCTCGGGATTCAGCCCTGAAGCTGATATGGTCGACGGTATTCTTCCTCTCCATTTTAAAGATAAACCTGTGTCTCTCCAGGCCGACGGTGCTTTCAGAGGTGACAGCTGCACATGGCCCGCCAATCCTGATTCTGATAAGAAAATCGGCAGGCTCAGATTTTTTGCTTTCCACCCCTCGCGCGACTCGATGAAGACACGTGCCGGGGTTGGCGATGAGTGTTTCATATATAAAAACTCGACCACAAAAGACAATAACGGTGTCAACTACGACTATCGTCTGACCAAATTCCGCGTGGCTCCCGATATCTCCAAGCAGGTTGACTTTGTGACAGCGATTGGCGAAGGCAACAAGACCGACCACCTCTATTGCGGCGTGCAGGTTGAATTTGAGCATCAGCTCTGTGGAGTGGAAGTCGGAGTTTGGGGCGGCAGCTCACTCTACGACATCGAGATTGCCGGCGTGAGGATCGGCGGCATCGCCGTTGAGGGTGACCATATCCTTTCAGCGGTAAACACAAATGGGTCTCAAGGTGGCGGAAACACAATCGGCGCCTGGATTGTCGACGACTCGTCGCTCAGAGGATGTGTCGACTATGTCTACGATACCAATGACAAAGTGGTCACCATCAACACTACAAACCACAACACACCCGACAAAGCTGTCTCAATCATGGGCAATGGAGGGAAAGCTATGGTAATACCCCACAAATATTCAAAATGGGACTACAAAAACGACCTGTATAATGAGAAAGGGGCATATATAAGCGTGCTCATCCACATGACCCAGCACGATGGCGACCATCACCTCATCTATCCATCGACCGATCCTGATTCTCAAGACCACATAGTGTTCCTGTCGGTGCGCAAATCAGACGGCACTGTCATGAAGCGCCTTGACAAGAACGGCAATGTTTATGGCACGAAAGACCATTACACCATTCCCGACACTGAAGAGCTGCGTCACTACGGCTGGGCAGCTGTCCCCGTCAATGTCGAATGGAAGGCAGGATACACCTATGCCTACGTCCTCGACTATACAAAAGGGGTTGGCGTCCATGATCCGGCCGACCCCGATGACCCGGCGAGCACCATCGTCGACTGGGATGGCGTTGAAATAACCACTTACGATGGCTTGTGGGGAAACGGAGATATTATCAAAATTGAAGGCTGGGGTGCCAATACCAACAAACCCGGTCCCGACGGAACAATCTGGTGGAAGTGACAATCCCCGTTCTCCCATTCCAAACTTATAAAGCAAACTCACGATGCACAAAATATCAACAAGAATTTTCCGTCTCCGATCGGCAGCCATTTTGTTGCTGCTGATGATGATTACGGGCTGCGCCGACGATCCACTTTATTCCGATTCCGACGATTGTGACGACCCGGGACGCGAAGTCATGATGCCACTGTCTCTCGAAGTTGGAGAAATGGTAACCCTGAACTCGGTCACCCGCAGCGATGTCGATAAAAATTTAGTAGAGAATCCCGACCCCAAGATATTGGAAGACGAGAAACGCCTGCATGATTTCTGGGTCGTGCAATATAACGCAAAGGGCGACAGAGTCGGCAGGCCATATTATCAGGTTTACTCCGGCAAAGGAGAGAAACCTGTCATCCCTTTTCTGATTCCGACCAAACCAAACAGCAAATTCACGACCGTCTTTATAGCCAACACCGGTAATTCCAAACTTTTCAACGATGAAAATACGGTCACGCTCCGTGCCATCAAGGATGTGCACAAGCCGATGACAGACGCCGATGCTGTCTGGAACGTCATCGACGGCGAGCGTCATCTGTTGATGAGTGGGAAAATAGACGTTGACATCAAAACTGTTTCCTTAAGCGCGACCTTGCGGCCCAATGTGGCTAAACTCCACCTCTACTTCAAGCTTATGAAGACAACCGACGGCGAGGGTGATGCCGGTGGTGGCAACAGCTGGGACAGAAAACGCAAAATGCGTGCGGTAAACTGGGGAAATGTACCTGACATCCCATACGCCGATATCCTTTACGAATTTGACAACTACAATGATGAGGAGCACCGGTTCCCCTCATCAGTCAATAAGGCCAAGCTCAATCTCTTCCCTGTCTCGACCGATAAGGAAGTGATGTCTGACCTGATGGGCTACGCCCTTGACATGTCGGACAAACCCATGACCATTGACGTCTATCTGCCCCGCAACACGCAGGGGATAAACCAAAACACCGACCCCTATCAAAAGGCTACTTATGCAACGGAGAATGCGCTCTTCCTGGAAATGATAAGCTCCGACAAAGAGGAGACCCAGCAAAACAAATACAGACGCATAGAGTTCCTGCCCGGCGCAAATGTTGTAAACGACTACAACATCATTCCCGGCAAATACTATTATATTGATTTCACCTTCAGTAATTTTCCTTCTGATGACGGTCCGGTCAAAAAACTTTACAGACGTTATGGCGAAGGGAATGCTTATATTGTCAATCCCAACGACACCCGCATCGTAAACCGCTTCCCGATAAGCCCTGTCAATAACTATGCTACGGAGCTCTATCCCGGTGCTCCTGATATAAGTAAAAAAAAATATACATATTGGGAGGAGGCATATTTTAAAATCTATTTGCAGGAGCTTAAAGAAGTAAACAATGATGTTACAGGACAACTTACACAGGATCCTTCAACTTGGGAAAAACGTAAGGAGTATTTTACATCATTAACTGACGATTATCACGAACCGGTTTGGCCATTTGCCATTACGCCAGACACTGAATGGGTAGCAGAGGTAATCTGGCAAGACCGGCCCGAGAGACTGATAAATTTCTGCGACTATTTAGGTATGCTCACAAACAACGGCGACTATTACGAAAGCGCCGGCGCCATGTGGCTACCCGTGAAGACTGTGGATTTTAACAATTTCAAACAAACATTTTTAATAAAGGGAGGTACAAAGGATGAGTTAGACCCTGCGGCATTTAAAGATCCTTATAATGACAGAAATCCCACCCGAAGCGAGATCTTCTTCAAGACCACCGGAGCGGAAGGAAATGTCATAGTGGGAATCCGCAAGAAAAGCGAGGATGGTAAGCCTGTAGAACAACGTGAATATCTCTGGAGCTGGCATCTATGGATTACGAATTATAATCCTGCCGAACTCGGACAAACTACCATGGACCGCAACATCGGTGCGATGACCACCACTGACCCGGGATTTTATTACCAATTTAACAGAAAAGATCCGTTCCCCTATTGGGATGCTACGGTATATGACATAAACGGCAATGAATTGACGCAGCTCAGGCATACACTCACAACCGGAGAATCAGCCAGCATGCTCATTTATCAACATGCCGGTAAAACTACTACTAAAGACATTCGGGAAACACAAACAAATGCTGTAAAATGGCCTTATAAGCTGTTTTATCATATAGGCGGTACAACTGCCACAACATTAGCAAACAAGAATTACTTGGGGCAGACAGTTGGTAAAACAACTGCTTGGCCCGTCGGCTCCTCTGCAATGAACTGGACTCCTCAGGATCCATCTCCACAAGGATGGGTGTTACCGCCGGATGAAAAGCAGCCCGAGACCCCTCCGGGAACATGGACAATGATTTCCTCCTGGGACGGCTTGACTATACCTGCCGGAGGATTACGGGCAGACCCATACAGATATACTACATTATTTGACTTGTATCGTGGTGGGAAAGCTTTCCTTTGGGTTACAGGTCCCAATTCCGTGCTTCCTACTTCTGCCACAAATACAGGAACTTACGCAGCCCCTTATTACTCTGAAGGCTTAAAAAGTATGGTTGACGCCCTCCCCGTGCGCTGCACAAGAAGAAAGTAGTTCAGGGCAGAAATTGAATCATCAAACCGGCTCTTGCAGCCGACCACATACTCTCTGACCACCGCTCACAATTCAAAGCCCGCCGTGGCGATTGTGAGCGGTGTTGATGACCAGTGAGGCGAGAGTGAGGCCAACGGTGGCGGTGACGGTCACCAACGCGCCATTGATAACTGATTTGTTGAATGTCATGGCTCCCGATGTGTCGTCGGGCGAGGGATGGTTTTTCAACAGCTCGGGGCTGAAAACCGCTTTAAACTTGCGCCGGGGCATGTTGCCGGTGTGCTTGAACCGTCGCCTCAGGGCAGCGGCCAGGGGACACCCCTGTACCTTCCAGAACTCGGCCACGCTGACCCGGGTCGGGTCGCTCTTGAGGGCGGCCCCCATCGATGAGAAAAAAACAGGGCCGCTCAACGAGGTGGCGTGAAGTATAAGGCGAGCCTTATCGGCAAGCGAGTCGATGGCATCTATAATGTAGTCATACTTTTCAAGATCAAACCCGCGGGCCGTCTGGTCGTCATAGCGCGCTACAATCGGCTCTATCACGGCATCAGGATTAATGAGCCGCAGGTTTGCAGCGAGCACCTCGGCTTTATGCTGTCCAATCGTGAGAATGTTGGCCATAGGCTGCCGGTTGATATTTGACTCGGCAACCACATCGGGGTCGACGATGGTAAGATGTCCTATACCCGAGCGAATAAGCGCGTCGGCAGTCCATCCCCCAACTCCACCGACGCCAAAAATGATGACTCGTGCCGATTGCAGACTCTCGATGCCGGCACGTCCCACAAGGCGCTCGACCCGGTTGAGACGGTTTGTAGATGATGTCCCGCTCATTGCTCGCCCGACAGTTTCATCCTTATACGGTCAAGCAGGTTGGCCTTGGCCATCTTGACATGAACATGCACCTTGTTGTCCTTCTTTGACAGGAAGATGATCGACGAGTGCAGCACAATTGCCACGACGTTTTCAAACTCAAGAATTTCATGGACGCGGTGAAGGGCGATTGTGTGGAAAGGTGAGCGCTGGTCAACACTGCCGATGACGATGTTATGGTCGTCGATAAAAATGTTGTGCTGCTCAAGATTTTCAGCAAACAGCAGGGGGATGTCAAGCTGATCAGGGCTTGAAGGCCGCTTGTGATACTTCTTGTAGATGGCTTCTATTACTTTGTCGGTGAGCATGTTTTTGAGAGTCTTGCGGTTAGAAAGAAGTGCAACGGCGTCCCTGCATCAGCGCCAGGGGGGGAGTGTGTTTATTGTCATCGTGCCTTTGCATTATTTATAACACCGTAGATTAAGAATGGTTTACAAAATGTTACAATTTTGCAACATTTTTTTAGTCTGCAAATATGAGAGACAATATGAGGCGACCACCGCCAGGCGTCAACCGCCGTCGATGGTCGCCTCTATTCAGGGATAAAACGTTATCAGGCCAGGAAGCCCAGGAGTACACCTGCAGCCACAGCCGAGCCGATCACGCCTGCCACATTGGGACCCATGGCATGCATCAGCAGGTAGTTGCTGGGGTCATACTCGAGGCCCAGGTTGTTTGAGATACGCGCCGACATGGGCACAGCCGAGACGCCGGCGTTGCCAATGAGGGGATTGATTTTCTTTGACTTGGGCAATACAAGATTGAAAAGCTTGACAAAAAGCACGCCCGAGGTAGAGGCGATGATAAACGCCATGAAACCGAGAGCAAAGATGCCGATTGTCTCTTTGGTGAGGAACTCGCTTGCCTGAGTCGAGGCACCCACGGTCATACCCAGGAGTATGGTGACAATGTCGGTCAACGCGTTTGATGCTGTTTTGGCCAGACGGGTTGTCACGCCACACTCGCGCAGGAGGTTACCGAAGAAGAGCATACCCAACAGGGGCAGACCCGATGGAACGACAAAACAGGTGAGAAGCATGCCGACGATCGGGAAGATAATCTTCTCGTTCTGCGAGACGGCGCGTGCCGGTTTCATCTTGATGAGTCGCTCCTTTTTGGTTGTGAAGAGTCGCATGATGGGGGGCTGGATGACAGGCACAAGAGCCATGTAGGAGTAGGCCGACACGGCGATGGCACCCATCAGGTTGGGAGCGAGCTTCGACGACAGGAAGATAGCCGTGGGGCCGTCGGCGCCGCCGATGATAGCGATAGCACCGGCCTGATCCGGGGCAAACCCGAGGGCGAGGGCCACCATGTAGGCGCCGAAGATACCAAACTGGGCGGCAGCGCCGATGAGCATCAGCTTAGGATTGGCAATGAGGGCCGAGAAGTCGGTCATGGCACCGATGCCGAGGAATATCAGCGGAGGATACCATCCGGCGCTCACACCGTTATAGAGGATATTGAGCACCGAACCCT
>CAYMVS010000027.1:0-25555 GCA_964394205.1 uncultured Muribaculaceae bacterium
ACCTCATGGCTGAGATCGGCTGGGATATTACGTAACTTCAATGAAAGTTATAGATAAAATATACAGTCAACACTAATTACCACAAAGGTACAAAATAAAAACGAACTGTGCAACAATTCGTTGAAATTTTTTTTCAGATACTTACATCACTAAAGTGACAAACTCCCGGAGCTCGATCGCAATGCCACAACATTGTGATCGGGCTCCGACTTCAAATGCACCCAATCAATAATTAAATTTTAACCCGATATTTTGCTTGCAGAGAAAAAATCTCTATATTTGCGATTGCCGACCGCAACTTGCAGAAGCCCGGTCACGGGCAACGAGGGGCGGGGTGGCAAAGACATTTTTAAAAGCGTTTATCAGCGCTGATTCTTGACCATCAGAAATTCTCGCAAAATTTCATTCAGTAGTCAAGGGTTGAGCAACGATAGATGCCTATGTGGATATGTAATATCAGACAATTGGCTATGCCTCGCGGCATGACCGATTGATATTGTTGCATATACTGGCGTGGGCTTCTGCACGTTGCCGTCCGACTACTGAAGGGCAATGCGAGAAGCCTCTGATGGTGGGATGGCGACAGATACAGATTCCTGCGCTTTTCTCATATTAACCAATCATAACGCCAACGAGGGGATGACCGCGGCACTTCAACCAAAATGAAGAAACTTCTACACAAAGCTGTCGTGACGCTATGCTTTTTAATGTGTGGCTTTCTGACATCCCTCGCCCAGACATTTGAGTCGGGTGGCATTTGGTACTACAGATCATCATCAGCGAGCAGTAAAGTCAAGGTAACTTACAATCCAAATATACAACTCATATATTTGGAAAATGGAATACCATCATTTAGTAACAACTCTTATTCAGGCGATGTTAAGATTCCCGAGACCGTTACATATAATGGCGAAAAGCTGACTGTCACTGGAGTTCGCACGTATGCTTTTGCAGGCTCCAAGAACCTTAAGAGTGTCTATCTGCCCAAAACTATCCAAATGATAGAACAATATCTGTTTAATGACTGCCCTAACCTGAAGAGTGTAGCCATTGATCCTGATAATGATTTATTTATAACAAAAAATGACGCCCTGTTGTCAAAAGATGGTAAACAGTTTTACATGCTTTTCCCATATATATCGGGTCGATATGTTGTACCAGAAGGGGTTACAGGTATAGGTAATTACCCCTTCGCATTTACCAACATTACCTCTGTCGTTCTTCCAAAAACATTGTCATCTTGGATATACAATACGTTCATATTAGCCTTCAATCTGCAGAATATTGAGGTAGCGACCGGTAATGATAATTTTTATTCCAACAACGGGTTTCTTTACACAGGTGACAGGTTGCTTGCATGCCCCAATGGAAAGCAAGGAAGAATAACTGTCCCTGAAAATATAAAAACAATAGGTGACGCAGCCTTTTACTGGTGTGAGAAGATCACGCATATAGACCTTCCGGCCGGTCTTGAATCAATCGGGGAAAACGCTTTTTGTTTCTGCAAAAGTTTATCGGAACTTACCATACCCGACAACGCGACTTATTCAGGACGCAGTCTATTTTATGACTCGGGGATAAAAACCTTAAACATTCCATCTAAAAATGTAGATGTTAATGCTATCAGATCGGCCTCTTTGTTGGAAAATGTCACTGTCAGACCTGTTGGTGGAGAAACCAACTATTATTCTCAAGACGGCGCGCTTTTCCGGGCAGACGGGAAGCAACTCGTTTTGTTCCCTTGCGGTCGTGCCGGCTCATACGTGTTGCCTGAAGATATAAAGGGGGTTGGCGAATATGCGTTTGCTAATTGTAAAAACCTGACCTCAATTACCATTCACAAAGATGTGAATTATTTTGGTCAATATGCATTTTCGGGGTGCAAACTTAACCCGTTGTATATCAAGAGTAACAACAGGTCATTTTTGAGTAATAATGTTTTTACGGGACTTGAAAAAGGCTCTGTTGTTCTTTTGGACAATGATGGAGAAAACGAGAGTTTATCGTCTATTTATCCCGGCATCACATTTGCTTCGGCAAAATGTCCCTCCTATATCACCGATTTGAATACTTATCTGAAGGGAGCGACATTCCGTTTGGAGAAAAATCAATATTATCAGGGTGAGGATGTGCCTGTGACAGTCTATATCGACCGGCGCGGAGTCGGTGAATATCTTGTAACGCCCGGTGCCAACGGTTTGTACAGAGTCATGAACCTCGAGCCTGACACTAAGCACACTCTCTATGCCGTCTATGGAACCGAATACAACCAGTGGAGTCAGGTGCAGTTCAAGACAACTGTATTAACATTAAATTGTGTTGCAAACAGCACTCAGACAACTGCAACTTTCTCCAACATCTCGGCAACAAGCGACGATTACTGCAAACTGACCGGCATCGGCATCATCTTTGACGGTAAAGAGTATGCCTACAGCGACAAGCCTATAACCATCAAGGGTCTCAGTCCAAACAAAACATATAGTTACAGAATATATGCCGACTATGGCACAGAACGAGTGTATAAGGATGGCAACATCAGCACTAAAGGCGCTTCACCGGGCATCAATCGCAGCGACCTTGGCCCGACATCGGTTGTGTTGAGTGCATCTTACAATGCCGGCGATGCAAAAGTGGCCCGCGTTTATTTCACAATGTACAATGACAAAGCGGTGCTGCAGGAGGGCACAAAATATATTGTAACCGGCTTGATCCCCAACACCGAGTATAACTTCAGTTTCAAAGTAGAGTTTGAAGATGGTACCGTTCAGACAACCTCGACCGGAAAATTCAAGACTCCGGCGCTTAAGCTTGTCACCTTGCAGCCCAAAGGCGTGTCAAGCACATGCTCTATAGTCGCCGCCGAGACCAATATCTCCGACTATGAGACCGGTGCCGGCTTCCAATGGAAGAAGTATGACGCCCCGGCATCGCTTGCGCCGAGCGAGGGGTATGCCGCGATCTATGAGGGTATGCTCGAGGGATATATCCGTAACCTCCAACCGACATCCTACTACAACGTGCGCGCTTTCTACAAATCGGCCAGCGGCACCTATTACTATGGCGACTGGATTACCTTTGACCCGAGCGACTTCTCCTATTTTGAGCCGACCGTCCACACCTATGCCGTGAGCGACATCAGCCACAACTCGGCCCAGGTGCGCGGTTACGTCATTGCCGGCACCGACGACATCCAGGAGCAGGGCTTCCAGTACTGGCCTGTCAACAACACGTCACGCGTAAAATCGGTTATGGCGGCTCCTGAACAGGATGTGATGACCGTTCTCTCAAAGGGACAGGTGATGATAGCGACCCTGACCGATCTTGAGCCTGCGACGACATATATCTGTCGGGCGTTTGTCAAGACAGTCGCCGGCATCACCTACGGCGAGGAGCAGACCTTCTCGACCGAGAGCGACCCGAGCGGCATCGGGTCTGTCACTGTTGACGGCAGCGACATAGTGATTGTTGGCTATTATGACATCAACGGGCGTCGTTATGACGTGCCACAGCGAGGTCTCAACATCGTTGTCTACAGCAACGGCAAAGCCGAAAAGCTGATAGTCAAATAAGGGACAGTACTCAAAAATAATTAAAAAAATGCTCGGCTCACCTGATGAGAGTTGAGCATTTTTATTATTTTTGCACAAAATTTCACCTCACAACACCAAGAGATGAGCTACAGCTTTTTAGATTTTCTTTGTCTGCTGGGCGCTGTCGGCCTCTTCCTGTATGGAATGAAGGTTATGAGCGAGGGCCTGCAGAAAGCCGCCGGCGACCGACTGCGCAACATCCTGTCGGCAATGACCCGCAACCGTTTCACAGGCACCTTGACCGGTATAGCGATCACAGCCCTTATCCAAAGCTCGTCGGCATCGACCGTCATGGTGGTCAGCTTTGTCAACGCCGGATTGATGACCCTGGCCCAGTCAATGGCCGTCATCATGGGCGCCAACGTCGGCACCACATTCACCGCCTGGGTCATCGCCCTGTTTGGCTTCAAGGTCAACATGTCGACATTTGTGTTGCCGCTCATCGGCCTGTCAATCCCCCTGCTGTTTTCATCAAAGAGCCGCAACAAGTCGATAGGGGAGTTCCTGATCGGTTTCTCCTTCCTGTTCATGGGTCTCGACATGATCAGCACCTATGTGCCCGACCTGCAGAGCAACCCCGAGATGTTTGCGTTCCTGCAGAAATACACCTCGTTGGGCTATGGCTCGGTGCTCATCTTCCTTGCCGTGGGCATCATAGTGACGATGGTCATCCAGTCGTCGGCCGCCACCTTTGCCATCACCCTCATCATGTGCTCAAAGGGATGGATCGGGTTTGACCTGTCGTGTGCCTTAGTGTTGGGCAGCAATATAGGCACCACCATCACCCCGCTTTTAGCCTCGATGAGCGGTAATGTCGCCGCCAAGCGAACGGCCATGGGCCACCTGTTGTTCAACGTGTTGGGTACGGCCTGGACCCTTTGCATCTTTTACCCGTTTGTCGAGTTCAACTCGTGGCTCACCGAGGAGCTCGGCCAGGGTGACCCCAACCGACTGATGGCCTACGTAAACCACATCGAGAGCACCGACCCCGACCTGTATAACCATCTGTTTGACAACTCTCTGCCGGTTGGACATCCCGTTGTCGCCGCCATCGGGCAGATGCAGCAGAGCGTGTCGATCGGCCTGTCGATATTTCACACCGTGTTCAACCTGGTCAACCTCTCGATCATGATTTGGCTCACCGGCCTCTACGTCAAGATTGTCGAGAAGCTCGTGCCGGCCAAACACACCCAGGAAAACGAGTTCCAGCTCAAATATATCTCGGGCGGTCTGCTCAGCGCCAGCGAGCTCAACATATCACAGGCCGAGAAAGAGATCGGGGTCTACGCCAAGCGCGTGCAGCGCATGATCGGGATGGCGCGCGAGCTTGTCCACACCAAAGACTCCACCCAAGAGTTCAACGAGCGCTTCTCGCGCCTGGAGAAATATGAGGAGATCAGCGACCGCATGGAGATCGAGATCGCCAACTACCTCAACCGCATCGCCGAGGGGCGCCTCTCAAACGAGGGTAAGCACCACATTGCCTCCATGCTGTCGATTATCGCCGAGATTGAAAGCATCGCCGACTGCTGCTATGGCGTGGCCAAGACGCTCATACGCAAGCTGCAGAGCAACGTCAAGTTTAACGACGAGATTTACTCCAAAATCGACCTGATGTTTGAGCAGGTCGAGGCCGCCATGACCAACATGCTGCTGCTGCTGGGTGACATCGAGCATGTCCACGAGCAAGACATCATCAACTCCTACAACCGCGAGCGCGAGATCAACAACCTGCGCAATCAGCTGCGGGCATCCAACTTTGAAAACATCAACGAGAAAATCTACGAGTACCAGTCGGGCATCTACTACATGGACATCATCGCCGACCTCGAGAAGACCGGCGACTACATCATCAACGTTGTCGACACCATCAAAGACGAGTTCCGCCACAAATCAAAATAAAACACCTGATGTTAAAGCTGTCCAAAATAATCCTGTTACTTTTGATTGTATTGTGTGTGCCTGAAACGTCATTCTCACAAGGTGTGATTACGCGTCAAAAGAAGGAAACAACAGTCACTCCATCTAAAAAAAAGCGTGCATCACGGTCAACCACCCGGCAAAGCAACAAACTGGAGATTGTTAGCGTTGATTTCAAGAATGAAGAGGCCAATGGCACCGTCATTGACGGTTACGGTTCCACCTTCTACTCTGGCAAAATGAGACATATCAGGCCCAAAATTTATTACAAGGGCGTGAACAAGTCGGAGACCAAAAGAATCTATATGAAATTTAAAGATCCGAATGGTAATCTTCGTCAATGGAGCGGACATTCACCTGAGGGTTACACATGGTTTGCCGACATAACCTTGCAGCCCGGAGGCGGAACTTTTGAGATGCCCAATTGGGGAAACGGCCAGACAAGTACTTATGGCCCGGGAACCCATACTTTTGAACTATGGGCCGACGGCAAGTGTATCTATACCACATTCTTTAAGGTAAATCCATAGCCGGTATCGGCCAACAATGTCAATATTGTTAAATTTCTGTGACAAAACAGAGACAATGTCGTGACACCCTTGCAATGATAGAATAAAGCTGCTAAATTTGTGCAAGCCTACAAAAAAGACGTGACTATCCACTTTATTTTATCATACTTCCACCACGATCGACCATGAGCGACAACCCAACCTACTCGGCACCGGGCACCATCCTGATACTCGACACTGACACCATGATCAGTGATCTGCTAAAGTATAACCTCGAGAACGAGGGTTATACCATCAACCTGTGTGACGATGCCGACCAGGCCCTTGAGCTCGACCTGACCAAATATTCCCTCATCATAGCCGAGGCCGGCCCCATCGGCCCCCTGTTGACAGGTCTGCGCTTTTGTCGCATGATAAAGGATAACCCCGACCTTGCCGGCATCCCCGTCATGTTCTGCACCGAGCTCGACAGCGAGGACGACATCATAAGCGGTTTCAGCGCCGGCGCCGACGACTATATCCTGCGCCCGTTCTCCCTGCGCGAGATGATTGCCCGCGTCAAGGCCATCATCCGTCGTCACAACATGGTCAACCGCGCCGCCGCCAAGACCCAGGAGAAAAAGCCCGAAAACACCACCGTGATACGTTTTGAGGGGCTCGTGGTCGACCTCCCCAGCCAGAGCGTCGAGATCGACGGCACACGCGTGCAGCTGTCGCGCACCGAGTTTCAGATCCTCTCGATCCTCATCAAAAACCCCGGCAGGCTCTTCCCGAGGGCCGAGATTTTTGAAATCATCCGTCCCGGTCAGGATGGCGGCTCGGACCGCACGATCGATGTCAACGTCTCGCGCATCCGTAAAAAACTGGGCGACTATGCCAATCTTATAGTCAACAAATCGGGTCAGGGCTACGGTTTCAGCACAGAGCGCTGACATGAAAACCCACACCCCGCTCCCCTCCTGCCTGACCCCCTTCACCGCCGAGGCCGGCGTTGACGAGGCCGGCCGCGGATGCCTCGCCGGGCCCGTTTTTGCCGCCGCCGTCATCTTGCCCGACGGTTTCACCCACCCCCTGCTCAACGACTCCAAGAAACTCACCGAGCGCCAACGCGAGCTGCTGCGCCCCGTCATCGAGAGCGAGGCCATCGCCTGGGCCGTGGCCACCGCCACCCCCGGCGAGATCGACAGCATAAACATACTCAACGCCTCCATCCTGGCCATGCACCGCGCCCTCGACGCCCTCGAGGTCACCCCAGGCTCGATTGTGGTCGACGGCAACCGTTTCAAGCCCTACCGCGACATCCTCTTTCAGACCATCGTCAAGGGCGACGGCAAGTTAGGCAACATCGCCGCCGCCTCCATCCTCGCCAAAACCCACCGCGACGAGTATATGACACGCCTCAGCGACCAATTTCCCAACTACGGCTGGGCCATCAACAAAGGGTACCCCACGCGAGCCCACCGCGACGCCATCGCCCTCCACGGCCTCACCCCCCACCACCGCCTCACCTTTGCCGGCTGCAAAACCAAATGAAATTTTTTATGAAATTATTAAAGATACTATCTTTCCTTATTGCACTCGTGGTGGCAACTCCCGCCATGTCACAGGGTATAGTCACACGTCAGAAAAACACCCCCTCAAAAGTGACAACAAAGAAAACAAAGACAACCAAAGCAAAAACACCTCGCTCAACAAAACAAACCAACCCTACTCCTGATGACTTTACAATTACAGAAATAAAATTTGCAAACGCAGACGTCAATGGTAATATTTTGAGCGACTATGGTAAGCCACTATACGCAAACACGTTGTGCTATGTGCTACCAAAATATGTTTATCATGGCGTAAGCGCCAAAAACAGAAAAACACTATTTATAAGAATTATCAATCCATCAGGCAACATCGAGCGCGCCGGCTTCTCGCCAACGGGTTATACCTTTAAAATGGAAATGGATTTTTATCCCGGCAACAATTGGTTTACAACAGCCAGCTGGGGAACAAATACTCCCGGGTATTTTAAGAGTGGAACGTATACATGGGAGCTATGGATTGATGGTAAATGTGTCAACAGCACTAACTTTTATGTCAACTGAGTCGAAAGGACATGCCTTTGGTCTGTTTCAATAACTCGTTGATATTTAATAATACATTGCAACGTCGATCCCCATTTTTGGGCTTTGAAGAGATTCATTAGGGACGACAACCACACCCGCCGACAGAGCGCCGGCGACACAGAGCCACACCCGCCGACAGAGCGCCGGCGGCGCGAGATGATGGCTAACCCCAGGCGAAGCCTCGGCGAGCCTGGGGACAGCCGGAATAAACGACATGGAGCCTCGCGAGAGGCGATGTAATGGTTGAGGCAAGGGTGTGATGTTACGGTTCGGCACCTATCTACCTTACGCGCAAAGCAATATCCGCTACCACAATATCGCCTCTCGCGAGGCTCATCTCTCTCTATCACAGCTATCCCCAGGCTCGCCAAGGCGTCGCCTGGGGTTACCCACAATCCCGCACCTCCGGTGCTCTATCGCCAGCCCTCAGGCGAGTCAGTCGCCACTAATGGACCTCATCGAGGCTCAAATAGGTATGTTACATGGTACACACAGCCTCGGTCATGAGGTGTTACGCATGGCTACACTCCTCAAGCCCTCGACAATGTGCTATAACTACATCGCCGCCTGCCGCGGCTTTATCGACACACCGTGCGGCCCTTTCTTTTGGCGAGGTTACGGCCGGTTATGATGGCCGGCTCGATTTGATGAAGAATGTGAGGAACAGCGCGGCGGCAAGGAAGAGCGACACCGAGAAGCTGTAGAGGATGCCGTCGATGCCATATTCCATCTTGATGCCGAGCATATAGGTGGCGGGAATACCGACCAAAATGTAGCTCACAAACGCGATCCACATCATCGGCTTGACAACCGTGGTGCCGCGCAGGGCGTTGGCAAAGGTGATCTGTGTGGCGTCGCCAAGCTGATAGATGACCAGGGGCAAAATGAGTGTCGACGCCATGGCGATGACCGCCTGGTCTTCTGTAAAAATACCGATTATAAACCGTCCGCCAAAAATAAAGATGGCCGACGAGACCGAGGCGACGACGAGCATCACGTGATAGCCGCTGAAGGCCACGCGTCTCATTGCCACGCGGTCACCGAGTCCTAACTGATTGGAAACCAATACCGACACGGCGGCGCCAATGCTGTAGTAGACACAAAACCCTAAGGTGCCGGTCATGACGATGATCTGAAACGCGGCCAGCTCGAGTGTGCCGAGCCATCCGGCCATCACGGCGGCGGCCGTGAACGAGCCGCTCTCAAGGGCCATCTGGGCGGCCACAGGCAGCGATGTCGTGCTGACCTTGACGAGCATCGGCCGGTTTATGCCTCGGCCGACAAATCCCTTGCTGTACTCGCTAAATTCCCTCTTGAACAGGAACACCGCCACAATGGCCGTCATGGCAAACACGCGCGACACCAGGGTGGCCACTCCGGCGCCGTTGAGCCCCATCTCGGGCATGCCGCAGTGTCCCTCGATGAGCAGATAGTTACCGACAATGTTGACGACGTTTGAGATGAGGATGATCCACATCGGGATAGGGGAGCGGTTGATGGCGTAGGCCCACTGGGCGAAGACGTTGAAGAGCGCCACCGGCAGCAGCCCGGCAAGGTAGATGAGAAAGTAGGGACCGATGAGCGGCAGCAGCTCGGCGGGTTGGTCAAGATGCTCGAGATTGAGATAAACGACGAGCATCGCCGCCGCTATCAACAGCGTGAACGCCACATTGGCCACCACCGCATTCTTGACCATCATCCCGATGTCGCGATGTTTACCCTGAGTGAAAAGGGCGCCTGCAAGCGGCGTCAACCCGTAGGTGAACCCCATGCAGGCAAAGATCGCCACGTTGAAAAGATTGTTGACAAACGAGGCCGACGCCAACGCCTCGGTGGTGTACATCCCCACCATGTTGGTGTCAAAAAAGCCGGTTACAATCATCCCGAGCTGCCCGATGAGGATGGGCAACCCGAGATGAACGATGGCTCTATAGTCGTTTGACCGTGGCGTGAGGGTCATCAATACTGCTCGTCGGCGTTGGGGAAGTCGCCGGTCTTGACATCGCCTATATAGGAGCCGACGGCGTTGTCGATCACCGTCGACAGGTCGGCATAGCGACGCAGGAACTTGGGTGAGAATCCTTTGTTGATGCCCAGCATGTCCTGCAGCACAAGCACCTGGCCGTCGGTGCCGGCGCCGGCGCCGATGCCGATGGTGGGTATCGACACCTCCTGGGTGACACGTCGTGCAAGCTCGGCCGGTATCTTTTCAAGTACCAGGCCAAAACATCCCAGCTCTTCAATCATCTTGGCGTCGGCAATCAGCTTCTCGGCCTCGGCCTCCTCGCGGGCACGCACGTTGTAGGTGCCAAACTTGTTGATTGATTGTGGTGTAAGCCCTAAGTGGCCCATCACCGGGATGCCTGCCGAGAGGATGCGCTCTATCGACGGGGCTATCTCCGAGCCACCCTCGAGCTTGACCGCCTCGGCGCCGCTCTCCTTCATGATGCGTATCGCCGAGGCAAGCGCCTCGTTGGCGTTGCCCTGATAGGAGCCGAAGGGCATGTCGCATATCACGAGCGCGCGCTTGACGGCGTTGGTCACACAACGCGCGTGATAGATCATCTGGTCGAGGGTGATGGGTAGGGTAGTGGCATTGCCTATCATGACATTTGAGGCCGAGTCGCCAACGAGGATGGCATCGATGCCGGCCTCGTCGACAAGGCGGGCCAGAGAGTAGTCGTAGGCTGTCAGCATGGCTATCTTCTCGCCGCGCTGTTTCATTTCCAGAAAGCGACGTGTGGTCACCTTCCGTTTATCTTCACTGTAGGTTGACATATTTTCCTGATAAAATGTTTTGTGGTGCAAAATTACTAACTTTTGGGGGAGCGTTACCCCTCGGGGCTGAAAAATTTCACACCTGAAATTCATTAAAGGTCATCGTGATGGCGTCAAATGTCAGCAGACGGTTGACAAGCAGGTCGCCCGCGCCGGTGATGATCTTGACAACCTCGGTGGCCTGAAGCGACCCGATGACCCCCACCACCGTGTTGAGCACCCCGTTGACCGAGCAGGGGAGGTCGACCGAGGGCCCCGAGCAGTCAAAAATCGAGCGGTAGTTGGCCGCCCCGGGCATATAGGTGAACAGCTGCCCTGAAAACAGCGACACCGAGCCAAACACCATCGGCTTGCCCAACGCGACACAGGTGTCGTTGACAAGCAGGCGCGAGCAGAGCGAGTCGGTGCAGTCGGCCACAATGTCATAGTCTTTGAAAACCGGGGCGGCGTTTTCCCCGTCGAGCTTCACCTCGTATGTGTTGACACAGACCCCGGGATTTATGGCCATCATCTTGTCGCGCGCCGATGATACTTTCGCGCGGTCGATATCGTCGGTTGTGTGGATGATCTGTCGCTGCAGGTTGCTGAGCGACACCGTGTCGGGGTCGACAAGCCCGATTGTGCCGACTCCGGCGGCCGCCAGGTAGAGAGCCACCGGCGACCCTAAGCCCCCGGCTCCCACTATCAGCACCCGCGCGCGGGCTATCTTCTCCTGGCCCGGCAAGTCGATCTCACACAGCGACAGGTGACCCCGGTAGCGTGTCTTGTCGTCTTTGCTAAAATTCATACCCACAATCTTTTATAAGCCGTTTGTCGTCGTCGACCTGAGAGCCGACGGTGGTCAGCATGTCTCCCATAATGGCGCCGTTGACCGCTATCTCCATGGCCCGTCGTTGGGTCTGGGGTGTGATCTGGGCCCGCCCCCCGGCAAAACGCAACACCGCCGCGGGGTGGATGAGCCGGAAGATGGCCACCGTCAGCAATATCTCGCGCTGTGACAGCGGCTCGGCGTTCTCGAGCGGCGTCCCCTTGATTGGCTGAAGCACGTTGATGGGTATCGACACCGGGTTGATTTCTCTCAATGTCAGCGCAAACTCGACACGCTGGCGACGTGTCTCCCCCATCCCTATTATGCCACCGCTGCAAATCTCCATCCCGGCACGTCGCGCCGCCATGATGGTGTCGATTTTGCCTTTGAGAGTGTGGGTCGAGCATAGGGTGGGGAAGTGGCTGGGCGCCGTCTCCAGGTTGCAGTGATAGCGGCTTACCCCCGCCCGGTGGAGTTTCTCGAGCGCATCCTGGTCAAGCAGCCCCATCGAGGCACAGAGCTCCAGGGCGCCGTCGGCCTTCATCAGCCGGTAGTAGGCACAGACCGTCTCTATATCTTTCCCGCTCAGGCGCCGGCCACTGGTGACGAGCGAGAAGCGCCTTATGCCGTGGCGGCGGTTCATGGCCGCCGCCTTGAGGCAGGTTTCCCTGTCGACAAGCGGGTAAACATCGGCATCGGTGTGATACCGGGCCGACTGGGCACACCATTTGCAATCCTCGCCACAGCGGCCCGAGCGCGCGTTGATGATCGAGCAAGAGTCAAATCGTCGCCGCTCGCTGAATTTCTCGCTGACACGCTGTGCTCCCTCGATAAGAAGGTCTATGTCACAGTCATTTACATCGGCCAACCGATAGGCCTCGTCGTCGGTAAGATGGCCACCGTCGACAACCTTTTGTATCAGACGGTTCAAGTATTCTCTTTCCATGGCCGCAAATTTAATGTTAAACGCATTAAAAATTATTGAAAGATAGTGAAATTTTGCTAATTTTGGGCCTTGAATCGGAGGATGTGTACCGTCATCTCATCACGTTTGCAGCTTAGATATTCTGATAATCATCCATTATAATTATTAAACCAAAAAACAAGTTAACGTATGAAGAGACTTCTTCTCGTTGCCACCGTGGTGTTGACAGCGTTTTCAGCAGCGTTTGCCAACGTCACCTGCCGTGGCACGGTGGTCGATGACCAGGGCGAGCCCCTCATCGGCGCGACAGTCAGCGCGGTCGGCACAAATGTGGCCACTGCTACCGACATCGACGGAAATTTCACTCTGTCAGTGCCTGACAAGGCCAAAACCCTCAAGGTAGTCTATATCGGCTACAAAGATGGCGAGGCATCGGTTGCCCCGTCGGTCGGTACAATCATCCTGGTACCTGAGGCTACTGTTTTAAAGGATGTCGTCGTGACCCAGTCAATGGCGCGCACACGACAGACACCCGTGGCCGTGTCGAGCATCGACGCCTCGACCATCGAGGTGAAATTGGGTAACCAGGAGTTTCCCGAGGTGCTCAAGACCACACCCGGCGTCTGGGCCACAAAAGATGGTGGCGGCTATGGCGATGCCAAAATCAACATGCGCGGTTTCAAGACCGAGAATGTCGCTGCCCTGATCAACGGTATCCCCGTCAACGACATGGAGTGGGGCGGCATCTACTGGTCAAACTGGGCCGGCCTCTCCGACGTCACCGCCATGATGCAGACCCAGCGCGGCCTCGGCGCGGCCATCGTGTCGGTTCCCTCGGTGGGAGGCACGATCTCAATCAACACCAAGACGCTTGACGTCAAGCGTGGCGGCAACGTCTTTTACGGCATGGGCAACGACGGCCTCAACCACATAGGCTTCTCGGTGTCGACCGGTTTGATGAAAAACGGCTGGGCCGTGACCCTGCTCGGCGCCCGCAAGTGGGGCGACGGATATGTGCAGGGAACACCCTTCAACGCCTACACCTACTTTGTCAACATCTCTAAGCGCATCAACGACAAGCACCAGATCTCGTTTACCGCCTTTGGCTCTCCCCAGACCCACTACAAACGCTCGTCACAAGACGGCCTGTCGATCATGAACTGGCAGGGTGTCAAGAACTACATGGACGGCGAGAGCATGTACAAGTACAACCCGACGTTTGGTTATGACCTCGACGGCCAGGTACGTTCCTCAAACAAAAACGTCTACCACAAGCCCCAGCTCTCGATCAACCACATCTGGCAGATCAACCACCGCTCGTCGCTGTCGTCGGCCGTCTATGCCTCGTTTGCCAACGGTTACGGTTTCAGCGGTCAGGGCCGCGGCACCTACAACGGCACCTCGATCAGCTACTCCAACTGGTATGGAGCCTCCAACGGCGCCCTCAACACCCTCTTCCGCCGCGCCGACGGCACTTTCGACTATGCCGCCATTCAGCTGATGAACGAGGCCTCGACAACCGGCTCAAACATGGTGATGAGCCGCTCGGTCAACTCCCACAAATGGTTTGGCCTGGTGTCGACCTACAAGAACGAGCTGATCGAGAATAAGCTCAACCTCACCGCCGGTCTCGACATGCGCTACTACATCGGCTATCACAAAAACGTGATCGAAGACCTCTACAACGGCGAGTACTATATGGACGACTCGACCCGTAAGGGCGTGCTCGCCTCAAACAACGCCGCCGCTGCCGACCCCAACTGGAAATACCAGAAACTGGGCGTTGGCGACGTGGTCTACCGTGACTATGACGGCCACACAGCCCAAGAGGGCGTCTACGCCCAGCTCGAGTATTCTCTCCTTGACAAGCGACTGACCACCGTGCTCGCCGGATCGATGTCAAACACAACCTACTGGCGTGTCGACCACCTCTATTATGACAAGCAGCACGAGCGCTCGGAGACGGTCAACTTCATGGCCGGGACAATCAAGGGCGGTGCAAACTACAACATCGACCGCCACAACAACGTCTACTTCAACGGCGGCTACATCACCCGTGCCCCCTTCTTCTCGGGCGGCGCTTTCCTGCAGTCAACCACCTCAAACGCCACCAACCCCAATGCCGTCAACGAGAAGGTAGGTTCGGTCGAGATCGGATATGAGTATCACTCACCCATCTTCACCGCCACCCTCAACGGTTACTACACCAAGTGGATGGACAAGACCACTACACGAAGCGGCGACATGGACAACGGCGACAAATACTTCTTCAACATGCAGGGTGTCGACGCCCGCCACATGGGTGTCGAGCTCAACTTTGTCTACAAGCCTTTCCGCTGGTTGGATATTAACGGTATGCTCTCGCTGGGCGACTGGATCTGGGACTCAAACGCCACCGGCTACTTCTACAACGCCTCGGGCCAACCGATCGCCAACACCAAGACCGGCGCCCTGGCAAGCGGCATCTTTGCCGACGATCACGCCCGCGCCGTCCTCAACCAAAAGGGTCGCAAGGTGGGTGGCTCGGCCCAGACAACAGGCTACCTCGGCCTGAACATACGTCCCCTCAAGGGATGGCGTGTGGGTATCGACTGGACCTTCAATGCCCGCAACTACTCCGACTACACCATCTCGTCGAGCGACTACGCTCCCGGCTCAAACATCAGCGTCAAAGACCCCTGGCAAATTCCCTGGGGGCAGCAGTTTGACCTCTCGGCAAGCTACCGCTTTGAGATCGGCGGCCTCAACGCCACCCTCTTTGGCAATGTCTACAACCTGTTTAACTACAACTATGTGATGGACGCCTACACCCCCTCGGGCAGCAACGGCAACTGGGAGAACGCTTTCCGCGTCTTCTACTCGTTTGGCCGCACCTACGCCCTGCGTCTTAAAGTTTCATTCTGATCCATCTCAAACCCATAATTATATATTAAGATGAAATTGAATTTTCGATATACACTCTTGGCTCTCGGTGCACTCGCCATGTTGAGTGCCTGTGACGAGAACTCGTGGAACGACAAGCTCGAGGGGTTTGAGGAGCCCCCGACATATTCCAAAACCGAGACAATCAACTACACGCTCACAGCGGCCGACTATGCCTCGATCGCATCCAACTCGACCAACAAGAGCATAGCCGAGGCGGCCACCGACCCCGACCTCAACGCCGAGGCCCTCGCCGCCATCGGCGCCAACGGCACTTTTGCCACCAAAGAGCAGGCGCGTGTCTTCATCCCGGCGCTGTTGCAAAGCTCGTCATTCCCCTATTTTGCGCTCAACGACGGCTCGTCGCTCAAGGTTACCTATAATGTGGCCAGCGACCTGCCCGATCAGGTCAAAGACATAAACCGGGGCGTCGAGCAATACACCCTGACCGAAGACGACTACAAAATGGCCTGGGGCAGCGACGACGACTACATCAACGGTTTCGCCCCGATGCTCCCCGCCTCCAAAAACCTCGCTAATGTGGTGGCCGACGTGTGGGACGGCTATGACGCCGGCACCTACGTTGTCGTGACCTACAACGAGGCCTCGGTCAACCCCATCTTCGGCACCGTTGGCGGCGGCGACACTCCCCCCGCTCCCGCCTTTGAGCCCACATCGGTGATCGCAACCGCCAAAGAGGGCGACAACATCACCATCAAGGGCTATGTGACAGCCATCAGCACCCGCGGCTTCATCGTGACCGACAACAGCGGCTCGCTGCTTTGCTACCAGAACAGCGGGTTTGACCCCGAGAGTGTCACCATCGGCTCTCAGGTCGAGGTAAGCGGCGCTGTCGCCCTATACAGCGGCGGCCTGCAGATTGCCATCACCGCCGACAGCTATACAGTCACCGGCACCGGCGAGTACACCTATCCCGCGCCCGCCTTCAAGACGACACAGGATATCGTAGACCTCTGCAACAGCACCGCCTCGGGCTACACCGCCACCTATGTGAGCTTCACCGGCAAGCTCGCCATCAGCGGCAACTACATGAATGTAATACTCGACGGCACCGACGAGAAGCAAGGCTCGCTGGCCTATGTCACCAACGACCTCAAGGCAGGTCTCGTTGACGGCAATACATACACCTTTACCGGCTATTTCACCTACGTGACCTCAAAGGGTAAATACTTCAACCTCTTCCTGACCTCTTATAAAGAGGCCGGCAAAGCGGCTGTGACCGCCCGTCGCGCCCCCGTCAACACCATCGAGACAACACCGCTCACGGCGCTCTACTACTTTGACGGCAGCAAGTGGTCGGTGCCCGCCAACACATACGTCCTGACTCCCGGCGACTACACAATGATGGGCCAGACCTACGGCAACCTCTCCAACGACGGCCCCACGACGCTGCTCCCCATCTTCCTGAAGACCAAGTATCCCTTTGCCGCTGTCGACGACGCCATGACCGTGGTCTACAAATATTATGCAAACTCCGAGACCAAGTATCGCGCCACCCAGTTTATCTACAACGGCACCGAGTGGACCGTCAACGCCGGCGCTGTCACCGAGCAGTTCACACGCACCGATGGCTCGTTCCGCTACAACCCCTCAGTGATACTCACCCTCCCCTATGCCCGCAACACCGACCCCTCCTACACCTACTACATGGCATGTGTCGACTGGGTGTTTGAGGCAATCTGCAAGCCCATGGGCGACACCTCGCTCACCAGTGGTGAGTACTTCATCGACTATCGCGGCAATGCCGAGTTCTACTCGGGTGCATCGGCCTACTACGGCAACGTCGACATCCGCGCCACCTCGGCCAAGAGCCACTGCCCCGAGGGATACACCGGCTATGACGGTCTGACCGACGAGCAGATCACTCTGCTGATGAAGAAACGTTTCTGCACCGAGACCATGCTCCACGCCCTTGAGAAACTCAACGCCGACGCCATGCCCAACGACGGCATGGAGGTGACCTACACCATCAACTTCACCGCCTACGACGGCGCTGCCAACGAGGAGCAGGTGGTATATATCGTCACCGCCCCCGGCAAGTTCAAGTACAAGAGCTCAACCTGGGTAAGCGACGGCGAAGACGCCGACTGGTAATCCCCCCTATCCTGAAACGGGTGGATGCACTACATAAATAGAAAAATGTATGGATGCACCATGGTGCATCCATACATTCATCTGTAAACCAGCCTGATAGCTGAGCGTTATTTGTCTCAATTTGATTATTCCCTCATAAAAAATCTTGAAATATGTATAGTGATCCCAAAGATTGTCTTTATTGCACAAACAACGACACCCTACACTCGCTCATGATCGAGATCGCACCCCTCAAGGTGTCGCGTGCCTTCCTCTTCAAGGAGCAGACCTACCGCGGCCGTTGCCTGGTGGCCTACAATGGTCATGTCAACGACCTCAACGAGCTTGACGACGAGCAGCGCAACCTTTTCATGGAGGATGTGGCCCGCGTGACACGCGCCATGCAGAAGGTCTTCAACCCTGAGAAAATCAATTATGGCGCCTATTCCGACAAGCTGTCACACCTCCACTTCCATCTCGCGCCCAAGTATGTTGACGGCCCCGATTATGGCGGCACATTCCAGATGAATCCCGGCCAGGTCTACCTCAGCGACGCCGAGTACGCCAAGATGATCGACGACCTCCGCGTCGCCCTTTGATTTTCCTCCAACTCCCAATAACGGTTTTTCATCAAAAATCGGTCAACGACAGTTTCAGGAGGGTGACGTCTCATGTTCACAACAAATGCTACCATCTTGGCACCGTTCAGCAGCTACGCAGCTTCCTGAGGTGAGATGGTGGCTGACCTAAGGCTGCGCGTAGCTAAAGCCACGCTTGCCTTAGGCTATTGTTGTTACGCCGCGATGCGGCTGTGGCGCCTACGGCACTAATTTTTTGTATATGTTATCAGGATGCGGTGCCTGACCCCATTGCAAGCGATTCATCAGGCCGATTCGCAATCATAAGACGTGCTAACCCACTTGCATCGGTCGTCCCATCTCGGCACCGTTCAGCAGCTACGCAGCTGCACGGTGTTGTGGTGGCTGACCTAAGGCTGCGCGTAGCTAAAGCCACGCTTGCCTTAGGTCACCACGCCCCACGCCAGGCAGCTGCGTAGCTGCTGAACCGTGCATCAACCGTGCGGACGGCAGGGCAGGCCTCGGTAACCATCCCCAACTCTGTCACATCATTCTCATTGGCTGACAATAAGACAATAAAACAAAATCCCGGAGGATTGATGGTAACCTCCGGGATTTCGGGTTATGTTGTGATTGCAGATTTATTTCTCAACGTGGGGGCCTGCGGCAACAAGTACACGGCCGGCCTCGTGGCCTTCAAATTTCTTGAAGTTGTTGATAAACATCTCGGCGAGCTTGTCGGCTTTCTCATACCAAACTTTTGAGTCGGTATAGGTGTCGCGGGGGTCGAGGATCTTGGGGTCGACGCCGGGCAGCTCGGTGGGGATGGTGAAGTCAAAGATGGGGAGCTGCTTGGTGGGGGCGGTCAGGATCGAGCCGTCGAGGATGGCGTCGATGATGCCGCGTGTATCCTTGATAGAGATACGCTTGCCCGAGCCGTTCCAGCCGGTGTTGACAAGGTAAGCCTTGGCACCGCTCTTCTCCATGCGTTTAACGAGCTCCTCGGCATATTTTGTGGGGTGCAGCGACAGGAAGGCTGCGCCAAAGCATGCCGAGAATGTGGGGGTGGGCTCGGTGATGCCGCGCTCGGTGCCTGCAAGCTTGCTGGTAAAGCCCGACAGGAAGTAATATTTGGTCTGCTCGGGGGTCAGGATTGACACCGGAGGAAGCACACCGAAAGCGTCGGCCGACAGGAAGATGACGTTTTTGGCGGCAGGTCCGCGTGAGGGAACGATGATGTTCTTGATGTGGTCGATGGGGTAAGACACACGGGTGTTTTCGGTCACCGACTTGTCGGTGAAGTCAATCTTGCCCTCAGCGTCGACGGTCACGTTCTCAAGCAGAGCGTCGCGGGTGATGGCGTTGTAGATGTCGGGCTCTGACTCTTTGTCAAGGTTGATGACCTTGGCGTAGCAGCCGCCCTCATAGTTGAACACGCCGTTGTCGTCCCAGCCGTGCTCGTCGTCGCCGATGAGCAGACGTTTGGGGTCGGTTGAAAGGGTGGTCTTGCCGGTGCCCGACAGACCGAAGAAGATGGCGGTGTTCTCGCCCTGCTTGTCGGTGTTGGCCGAGCAGTGCATCGAGGCGATGCCGCGCAGGGGGTTGTAGTAGTTCATGATCGAGAACATGCCTTTCTTCATCTCGCCGCCATACCATGTGTTGATGATCAGCTGCATGCGCTCCTCCAAAGAGAAGGCCACACAGGTCTCAGAGTTGATGCCGAGCTCCTTCCAGTTCTCAACCTTTGCCTTTGAGGCGTTGAGCACGACAAAGTCGGGCTTGAAGTTCTTGAGCTCCTCCTCGGTCGGGCGGATAAACATGTTGGTGACGAAGTGAGCCTGCCAAGCAACCTCCATGATGAAGCGAACACTCATGCGGGTGTCCTCGTTGGTGCCACAGAAGGCGTCAACGACATAGAGAGTCTTGTCCGAAAGCTCCTTGTCGGCGATTTTCTTAAGTTCTTTCCAGGTTTCTTTGCTGACGGGTTTGTTGTCGTTCTTGTAATCGTCGGTTGTCCACCAGATGGTGTCGCGCGAAACGTCGTCCATTACAAAGAATTTATCTTTAGGCGAGCGGCCGGTGTAGATGCCGGTCATAACGTTGACAGCGCCAAGCTCGGTGACAACGCCGCGCTCATAACCCTCGAGGTTGGGTGCGGTCTCGTCCTTAAACAGTTCCTCATAAGAAGGATTGTGGATCACCTTGGAGCCTGTGATGCCATACTGAGATAAATCAATTGTACTCATTGTGAAAAGTTATTTGAAAATGGTTATTTTTTGTTTTTAGTCTTTGAGCAGCTTTTTGACCCTGTTGAGCCCAAAAAGTCCTTTTTTACCGATGCAAAGGTAATCACTTTTGACGGGATGATAAAATGCTATTAAAGAAAAATTTCCTTATTAATCTTTTTTAAGGAAAAATAATGCCGTCGCGGGTTGGGGGCTTGGAGAAACACAAGAGCGAGCCAGGGCGTCGGACAGGCTCATTGTGCTCAGTAAACCCAAGACTGTCAGGAGAGCTCGCCACAGAGGTCGCGCTCGAGCATTTCGGCGACACGCTCGGGGCTAAGCTCCGGGCCAAAGAGGTGCATCATCTTCAGGTTAATTGGTTGCACCTTTTCCAGGCTTGTGATTTTAGTCGCATGTATATGTGTTGCCGTCCCATTTAAAGATTGTTCTTCGGCCGTTGTTTTCCAGCAGTAGGTCGTGCATACCATTTGTTGAGGCTTTTAATATATGGAGTGTTCCACCACCCCAATTTGCACCCATTAACAAAAATTCATGCTCAGATCCATTAAGACTGAACTTGAACTCTCTACCAACATGATAAGATCAGGTTGAAATGATTTTTTCATTTTTACCATCATCATTTAGGTCAAAGAAAAAGGAATCATTGTCGTCCATTTCATTCATATCGACGATTTTCAAAACAGAGTAGGCTTGTGTGTTTGATTTTGGTAAATTAAGTGTCACAACATCGCCATCTTTAAGACCATATCTTGCAGTAACAACTAATCAACATCAGACAAATGAAATTATCAACAGGAGAGAGAGGTCTTATTTACCTGCTTCTCATAACATTGATGTCAATTACATTGTCATCATGTGGCGATGATGACAAGGACGAGCCGATACAGGATCCACAAGAAATGATTGTAGGCAAGTGGATTTGTTATGAAGATGCCTACGGAGACCCCTGGGATGAACCCCTCGTATATCAATTCGATTCAGACGGTTCAGGTTATAAATGGTTTCAAGATGAACCATTTTCTGACAGATGGGAGTTTACATACACTATCACAGATTCCAAAATACGTATCAAAACAAAATATGACACCTATAACCTTCGTTATGAAATTTCTTCTAACGGAAAAACAATGGTGTTATATGGATGGGATGATAATGATATGGAGGAACTTCATTTTGTGAAGCAGTAACGAGATGCATATTCAGGATATTTTCAGCGTTGACTTGACAATGCGGCTCGAAAAATTCCCTAATATGCTAAGGAATTTTCAAACGATGTAAATTTCCGTGCCGCCACTGCACGGATGGAACTCCCCCCTCTGACATCTGATTTTGACCAACGAAAAAAAAGCAAATTAACGGCTATGGTGACTATGTTCATCGTAGCCGTTTCTTTCATTGGCTTCACTTCAATCTGAGCCTAAGGGAGTGATCCAAAGAGTGGCATCGTCAGATGCTGCGGAGTTATGGCGATTGCTTGTAAAAGAAACTCCATAACATATCATTGCTCTCCCAGTCCTATCGGTTGCCACATCTTTTACCAAAGGGCAACTTTCATTCCTCCGGCTGACAGTTCGGCAGGAATACCAAGAGCCTTAAACGCTCGCGCAATGGTGCCGAATGTAAGGTTACGTCCGTTCTCAATCTTTGATACCTGCGCACGCTGCACGCCCATTCTTGCGCCTAACTCTTCTTGGGTTAGTTCCTGCTTCAAACGTGCTTGTTTGATAGCCTCACCGATATGGTAGGCATGAATTTCCTCTTGAAGTGATTCTTCATAAGCGTCACGGCGAGGAGTTCCGACTCTTCCGATATATTTGTCTTCAAGTTCTTCAAGTGTTGCGTATTTCATTGCCATATCCTTATTTTCTCTTATCGTTGAAATATTCTTTCATTATTGCTTTTGCGTGGTCTTTCTCATTTTGGGGAGTTTTCTGTTGCTTCTTCTTGAAACCATGTGTAGCAACAACAAGCGTTTCCCCATCCTTATCCCAGAAAGCCAAAAGACGATAGGCTATCCCCATCCACTCAGTCCGGAACTCCCAAATGGAAGTTCCTTCAAGTTTTTTGAATAGTCTGACATCCTTAACTCCACCACGAACCTTTCGGATGTTGTAGAGGACTTTCTCTCTCACATTGTCAGGCAACGAATCAAGAAACTCGATTGCCTCGGGCAGCATTATCAACCGAAAGATTTGTTTGTCCATATCGTTTTAGGATTATTCTGCAAAGTTAATAATTCCGTTCCAAATATGGAAACAAAGTGCGAAATAAATTTGTTCGTCCAAACCATAAATCTAAACCATCGGGCAGGATTCTACCCTTATGGGGAACTCAGAAAGTATCTTGCCCATACAATCAATTCTATTCTTTTTTCATTGGTCACCCTCGTTACTTTGCCAACTATGTTACACTCGGATATAAGCCGACGAGAGAATAATGTCGTATCAGAATTTGAAATTTACCCCCTTGCATTTCCTGCATTATCTGCATTTTCTCTAATCAAAATGCGGAAAATGCAGAAAGTGCAGCCATATTGAGATAAGTTTCTGAAATCCTATTGCCCATGCTGTGTGATGTATTGGTCAAGGCTACCGCCGTCGATGAAACTCATCGAGTAATACACCGTGTTGTTGGCCTCAAACGATTCCAAAACTTTCACGATGTTGGGGTGACGCAAGCGCCCGAGGCTCTGAGCCTCTTTTATAAACTTTGACTTATATTTGTCAAAAAGGCCTGATTTATTGCTCGCGGTGACTGTGTCGTTGTTGCGGCCGTTGATGTCACTCATGAAAAACTCCTTTATTGCAACAAAGGTGTCAATCGAGCCCAAATCTCCTTCCATCTTTATCGATGCAAGATATGTAACGCCAAAAGAGCCTTGCCCCAATACGTTGACTATTTCATACCGGTAGCTTTTTCCCTTTGAGAATATATCCCGCCGGGAGAGTGTTTTCAAAATCGTTTTTCATGGTGAGATTATTTATGTAGATAAGACTGTCAGGAGAGCTCGCCACAGAGGTCGCGCTCGAGGCCTGAGGCGACCTGGGCGGGGGTCAGGCCGCGGCCAAAGAGGTGCATCATCTTGGTGATGGCGGCCTCGCTGGTCATGTCGTGGCCCGAGACGACGCCACAGTCGGCAAGGCGGTCGCCGGCCACATAGCGGCGGGCGTGGACACCGCCGTTGACACACTGGGTCACGTTGAGAATAACTTTTCCCGAGGCCACCGCCTCGCCTATGGCACGGGTGAACCATGACACGGTCGGACCGTTGCCGGCGCCATAGCTCTTGAGCACGATGCCCTTGATGGAGGGGGTGTTGAGCAGATGGCGCAGGGTGCACTCGGTCATGCCCGGAAAGAGATTGATGTAGAACACGTCGGGATCCATGTTGTAGTGGACCACCAGGGGCTTCCGCTCGGGCGAGTGCCAAAGGGCCTCCATGTTGTAGTGTATGCCCAGGCCTATTTTGGCCAGCGGGGGGTAGTTGTTGCTCTTGAAGGCGTTGAAGTTGTCGGCGCTCATCTTGGTGGCGCGGTTGCCTCGCCACAGGTAGTTTTCAAACAGGATGGCCACTTCCTGGACCATCGGGGTGCCGTCGGGCCGCTGCTGGGCGGCGATCTGGAGCGCGGTGATGAGGTTCTCCTCGCCGTCGGTTCTCACCTCGCCTATGGGCAGCTGTGACCCGGTGATAATAACGGGCTTGCACAGGCCCTCGAGCATAAAGGAGAGGGCCGACGAGGTGTAGGCCATGGTGTCGGTGCCGTGAAGCACAACAAAGCCGTCATAGTCGTCATAGCGGCTCTCGATGGCACGGGCTATATCGACCCAGTGGGCCGGGTTCATATCCGACGAGTCGATGGGCGGCTCTATTGACACATGATCGATGTCAAACTTCAACATCTTGATCTTTGGCACATTGTCGATAAGATGGTCAAAGTCAAACGGCTGCAGCGACCCGGTGTCGGGGTCTTCGATCATGCCTATGGTCCCACCGGTGTAGACGATGAGGATGTGAGGTTTGGCGGAAGGACTCATTTTTCTCTAAACTCTAAACTTTATCACTTGACGCAGGCTCCGGGCACCACCGGGGCCGAGGGGGAGATGACCACAAGAGAGCCGTCGGCGTTTTCGGCCGAGAGTATCATCCCCTCGCTGGTTATCCCCTTGAGTTTGCGCGGCGGCAGGTTGGCGATAAACACCACCTGCTTGCCAACCAACTCCTCGGGCTTGTAGTATTTGGCTATGCCCGAGACGATGGTTCGTTTCTCCAGGCCGTCGTCGATGAGAAATTTCAAAAGCTTGTCGGCCTTTGGCACCTTGACACACTCGATGACGGTGCCCACCCTGAGGTCGGCTTTCATGAACGTGTCAAAGTCGACCGGCTCCTGCACCGGGGCGGCCTTGTATTGGGCTATCTTGTTCTGCTCCTTGATTGCCTCGAGGCGGCTGAGCTGAGCGTTGATGGCGTC
The DNA here is from genome assembly GCA_964394205.1 of uncultured Muribaculaceae bacterium. Taxonomy (GTDB): domain Bacteria; phylum Bacteroidota; class Bacteroidia; order Bacteroidales; family Muribaculaceae; genus HGM05190. The sequence continues at coordinate 24,954 of CAYMVS010000027.1, forward strand.
GTCGTCGATCTTCTCAAAGAGCAGCTGGGGGGTGTTGACGGCGCTGCCGGCGGCGATGATGTCCATCTTTCCCAGGTCGCTCCATGTCGGGCGGGGCATGTTGAGCATCTTCTCGAGCTTGCCGCTCATGAAGGGCATGAATGGCTCCATGGCGATGGCGATGTTGGCCGAGAGGTTGAGCGCCGTGTAGAGGATGGTGGCCACGCGCGGCATGTCGGTCTTGGCCACCTTCCAGGGCTCGGTCTCCTGCAGGTAGCGGTTGCCAAGGCGCGCCAGCTCCATGGCATCTTTGAGAGCCTCGCGGAAGTGGAATGTCTCGATGTTGGCTGTGAGCGACTCCTTGACAGCCCCGACCTCGGTGGCAAGAGTGGTCTCGAGCCCGGTCAAAGCGCCGGGCGCGGGGACGATGCCCTCAAAATATTTGTGGGTCAAGACAATCACGCGGTTGATGAAGTTGCCCAGGATGGCCACAAGCTCGCTGTTGTTGCGCGCCTGGAAGTCGGCCCAGGTGAAGTCGTTATCTTTGGTCTCGGGGGCGTTGGCCGTCAGGACATAGCGCAGCACATCCTGCTTGCCGGGGAAGTCGCGCAGATACTCGTGGA
>CAYMVS010000028.1:0-25111 GCA_964394205.1 uncultured Muribaculaceae bacterium
TGTCCGACCCTCATAGTGGAGCTGGAGGGATTCGAACCCTCGTCCAAACGCGGAACTAATCGGCTTTCTACATGCTTAGTCGATTGTTGGTTTTCGTGTGTCAACAGGCAAACGACAGCCAATTGACACCTTAGTCTCTAAATTTTCGGATGTTTGCCGAGACTGCTCACATCCTATTTCCGATTTGCGTGCACCACTTAACCGATATGTCTCGGAACGTTTAACTATCGAGTGATGTCTTGTCTCGGCGACTGTCGCCAAGATTAAGCTGATCTACTGTGCTTCAATCAAGCAGCAAGAGCGTAGTTGTTTTCGCCATTTAAAATTGCTGATGTCCATTTTTAAAGAGAACAGCCATCATGTCTCTGCATGCTTACCGACCACCTCTACGCGCTGTCAAAACCGGTCAGCCCCGTTGGTCAATAATCTTTTGCAAAGTTAAGCATTTGTTTTCATTCCTGAAAATGCTTTTTCAGATTATTTTTTATTTTTTTCAGGCGCTACAGAGAACTCTCATGACCGCCGAGGGGTTTCTTAAAAATAGTGAAAAGTTTTGCCGCTTTGACTATTTGTGTTAAATTTGACCGACATTGAGATTCACTGACAATGATTTTCAACACTTAACACCTGCTTTACAGGCAGTTAGACACATACACACCGACCTATCATGAACGACATTACCCAAGTTTTTCAGCAAGTATTGTCTCAAGCCGGAAGCGTGGATATCGCCGAGGCCGAGTTCAAGAAGATGATGCACGAGGACCATGAGTTGAGGAAAATGTACCGCGACTGGTGTCACGAGGTGGGCAGTAGTGAGAAAAACGGCTTTTTTGACTACTGTGACGAGTATATGGATTCACAAGATTCTATCTGGGACACACTGAATGACTATGACTCAGAGTAACCGCCGCCATCTGCGCCGTTTTCCAGCCGAGTGGGAACGACACTCGGCCGTGCTCATGGCATGGCCTCATGACGACACCGACTGGGCGTATATGCTTGACCAAATCCAGCGGTGCTACATTGACATTATTGAGAAAATCGCTCAAACGGGCCGGGTTGTTCTCCTTGCCCCCGATGCCGGCCAACCGCGTCGGAAGCTGTCGCACATTGACCCCGACCGGCTCATAATTGTAGAAATGCCGACCAACGACACGTGGACTCGCGACTATGGGCCTATCACTGTGACCGACTGCGGCAAGCCACGGCTGTGTGACTTCAGGTTCAACGGATGGGGCCTGAAGTTTGCCGCCAACCACGACAATCAGGCGACCCAAAGACTCGCCGCAACGGGATTGCTCTCGGCGCCGGTTGAAAATCGCCAGAACTTTGTGCTCGAAGGGGGCTCGATTGAAAGCGACGGCAAAGGAACAATCTTGACTACCTCCCATTGCCTGTTGGCCCCCAATCGCAACAGCACCATGAACCGTATCGAGATCGAGCGCTATCTCAAAGACTGCTTTGGCGCCAACCACATCCTTTGGCTCGACAACGGCTCGCTGGCCGGTGATGACACCGACTCTCATGTCGACACCCTGGCCCGACTCGCCCCGGGAGACACAATAATATATACCGGATGTCAGAACCCTGACGACGAGCATTACAACGACCTGATGTGCATGGCCGACCAGTTGAGGGGCTTCCGCACCCGTCAGGGTCTCCCCTACCACCTCATCGAGCTCCCCCTCCCCGACCCTGTTTTTGACAATGACGGCAACAGGCTGCCGGCCACCTACGCCAACTATCTCGTCAGCGACTCAACAGTGTTGATGCCAACCTACGGCCAGCCCCAAAAAGACCTCCTTGCATCTCAGATGCTTCAGATATCTTTCCCCGACCATAAAATAATCCCCGTTGACTGCGACGCTCTCATTCAGCAGCACGGCTCACTTCACTGCGCCACCATGCAGCTCTATCCCGACACTATCTCGATATGAAACAGGACCTCAAAGTTGGAATCATTCAGCAACAAAACAGTGCCGACACGGCCGACAACCGCCGACGTTTAGCCGACAAAATCACCCGCCTGGCCGCAGATGGCGCCGAGCTGATTGTAAATCAAGAGCTTCACGACTCTCTTTACTTCTGTCAGACTGAAAATCCCGACATGTTTGACCTCGCCATTGCGCTTGACGGCGAGGCCACCGAGTTTTACAGCAATCTTGCACGTCAAAATCATGTCGTCATCGTCACGTCGCTGTTTGAACGACGGGCCCCGGGGTTGTATCACAACACCGCCATCGTGTTTGACGCCGACGGAAGCATCGCCGGCAAATACCGCAAGATGCACATACCCGACGACCCGGCCTATTACGAGAAATTCTATTTCACCCCCGGCGACCTCGGCTTTGAGCCTATCGACACCTCGGTTGGCAAGCTTGGAGTGATGGTTTGCTGGGACCAATGGTATCCCGAGGCAGCCCGATTGATGGCTTTGAAAGGCGCGGAGATACTCATCTACCCCACGGCGATAGGATGGGAATCGACCGACACACCCGACGAGAAACAACGTCAGCTCAACGCCTGGATGACCGTTCAGCGCGGTCATGCCGTTGCAAACGGGTTGCCGGTCGTGACGGTCAACCGCGTTGGTCACGAGCCTGACCCCTCGGCTCAAACCGCCGGCATACAGTTCTGGGGGACGAGCTTTATCGCCGGGCCCCAGGGTGAGCTCCTCTTTCAAGCCTCCGACAGCCGGGAGGAAACTGCCGTCATCACCGTCGACACAAAAAGGTCCGAGCAAGTCAGACGCTGGTGGCCGTTCCTGCGTGATCGCCGTATCGACTCCTATCAGGATCTCACCCGCCGCTTTATAGATTGACACATATTTTGACGACAAGCAAAACACAGCTTGCCCCACTCACAAAAACGTCAATCAGCCCGTGGATTTACCAATTTTAACAAATTTCATCCCCTGACACGAAAAAAGTTATCAACACTCTTTGTCATCTCAAAAAAAATCACTTACTTTGCAGTCGCTTTGAGGCACATCAATTAAAAATGAGACGAAATGATGCAACGTTTCATGATATGAGAATTGAGATGGCGGCCTCATTGCCAATGTGTTAATTAAAATATAACAGTATAGAAATTTAAACGGCCATGTCAAAAGTTTGTCAGATCACAGGCAAGAAAGCGATGGTTGGCAACAACGTATCGCACTCTAAGCGCCGCACAAAGCGCAAATTCAACGTGAACCTCTTCACCAAGAAATTCTACTGGGTGGAGCAAGATATTTGGATTACACTCACCCTCTCAGCCGCAGGCCTGCGCACAATCAACAAGAAGGGCCTCAACGCAGCCATCCAGGATGCTGCCGAGAAAGGATATTTAACTCAAATCAAAACCCTCGCTTAATATATACCCAAAATGGCAAAGAAAGCAAAAGGTAATCGCGTGCAGGTGATCCTCGAGTGCACCGAGCACAAGGCAAGCGGCATGCCCGGTACTTCACGTTACATCACCACCAAAAACCGCAAGAACACAACCGAGCGCTTGGAGCTGAAGAAATACAACCCCATCCTCAAGAAAGTAACAATCCACAAAGAAATCAAATAACACCTCTGAGATATGGCAAAGAAAACCGTCGCATCACTTCAAAAAGGCGAAGGCCGCACCTACAGCAAGGTGATCAAAGTCGTTAAATCGGCCAAGACAGGCGCCTACACGTTCCAGGAAACAATGGTTCCCAACGACGCCGTTAAAGACGTCCTCAAATAAGAAAGTCAACTGACCAACCTCATACATATCGGAAACACCGACATTTCCAACCGGAAACTGTCGGTGTTTCTGCCTATATGCCAATTTATTTAACCACAAAGCGGCGGTGTAATTTCAAACTGTCGATTGTTATGCGCACCTTACAATCCTCAGGGGCCTCCGGACCCAACTATCCTCAAAAAAGAGGGGATGGATCAAAAAAGAGGGATGGCTGGAATTGATGGATTATAGCCATTGACCCGAAACAGGTCTTGTTTGGTTTTAAGAGCCTGTCTGTGAAGAAGGGATTGTTAAAAAAAGGGGTGGATTGTTGGTAATTGACAAAAAAAAAGTAATTTTGTACTTTACATATTGTAATATTTCAATCGACAAATATTATAATAATGTTCATAAAGATTTTATAACATAATCCTTAAAACTAAATAAATGAAAAAACCATTGATTGGAGCCTGCATGGCGCTGGTGTCACTCGCAGCGGTGACCCCCGTTTCAGCTCAGGCACAGCTCCTTGCTTTTCCCGGCGCGGAGGGTTTCGGACGTTTTGCGACCGGCGGCCGCGGCGGTGAGATTTATCATGTGACCAACCTTAACGACTCGGGCAAAGGGTCGTTGCGCGATGCTGTCTCACAGCCCAACCGCATCGTTGTGTTTGACGTCAGCGGCACAATCTACCTGAAAGATATTCTTCAATTTAAGGGCAACCTGACAGTGCTTGGCCAGACTGCTCCGGGCGAGGGTGTTCAGCTCTATGGCGGCCGTGTGACCTTCACAAACGCCGACAACCTGATTGTTCGCCACCTGCGCATCCGTCTCGGCCGCATCAACAACCCGGGGCAAATTGACGCCGCCGGTCTTGCATCGGGCCAGAACATGATATTTGACCATTTGACCGTGTTATGGGGTCGTGACGAGAATTTCTCGATCAGTTGGGACAGCAAGGGTAACGAGCCCAAGAACATCACTGTGCAAAACTCAATCATCGGCCAGGGATTGCAAACCCACTCCTGTGGCGGCCTGATTCAGTCAAACGGCGGCATCACCCTCTATCGTAACCTCTATATCGAAAATCAGACCCGTAACCCCAAAGTGAAGGGTCTCAACCAGTTTGTCAACAATGTGCTTTACAACTGGGGTCCCGGCGGCGCCTATATTCTTGGCGGCGAGAGCGAGGGTCCGTCGTGGGCACACATCGAGGGCAACTATTTTATCAAGGGCAACTGGGTCGGAGCAGCAAAACCTTTCTCACGCGGCAACGAGAATTTCCAGTATTATGCAAAAAACAACTGGTATGACGACAATGTCGACGGCGTGTTGAACGGTTATGAGATGACCGATACCGAGTTCGGACTCTCGACGGCACTGAAAGCCGCCGGGTTCAATCAATACAGCGCCGAGGTTCCGGCACCGGCCGAGCATCCTGTGATTACCAATGTGATGAAACCCGAGGATGTCGTGAAATGGGCCATTGACAGCGTTGGTGCGACCCTGCCGGCACGCGATGAGGTTGACTGGTATCTGATCGACGAGCTGATGTCTTTTGGACCTAACTCGACCACCAACGGCGTCTCTACAGAGCTCGACCTGCCCCACAAGGGTACAGGCACGGTGCATGGCGGCTATAAGCCTACCGACACCGACGGCGACGGCATACCCGACGAGTGGGAGAATGCCAACGGTCTCAATCCCAACGATGCCTCGGACGCTGCCAAGATTGCCTCAAACGGATATGCCAACATCGAGAACTATGTAAACTCGATGACATCGGGCTATCCATATATCAAGATACCCCAGCAGCTCACCGCCGACATTCAGCTCAAAGAGTCAATCACCCTTTCCTGGAAGGATCTTTCGGACAATGAGGATGGTTTTGTGATTGAAATGTCGACCGACAACAAGAACTTTACCGAGGTTGGTCGCGTGGCAAAAGATGTCACAACATTTGTCGTTGAAAATCTTAAGGCTGAGAAGACATATTATTTCAGAGTGTATGCTTACAACAATGTCGGTGTCAAGTCACTTTACAGCGATACCCTCAAAACCGAGACAACCGGCGATGCCACAGCCCCGACGGCATGCTACTCTCCCACCCCCGCCAACCGGGCCGAGCTTGCTGCCTTGAACGATATTGTCTTCTCATGGAAGAACGACACCAAAGACTTTTACGGTCAGGTGAAATATACCATCTATCTTGGCAACACCCCCGAGACAATGACAGTCTTGGCCAAGGATATAACAGCCAAAGAGTATAACGCCGGACGTCTTGCCGCATGGCGCGACTATTGCTGGCGCGTCGATGCCACCAACGACCTGGGCACAACCGAGGGTACCGTCTGGACCTTTAAGACCGTGGGGGGTGGCACTCTGTTCTATTGCGACTTCAACACCACTCCCGAGGCCTGGGCATCACAATATGGCGGCATCTCGGCCAACACAAACATCATGAATGCCGGCAACAACAAGAGTGTGACAGTCGGCGACATGGTGTTTGGCGGCGGCCCGGCAACAATGCGCATCGTTGCAATGTATGAGAACAATGTCAACACCAGCGGTGACTATAGCCCCAACACATCGGCCGATGCCGGCGCATCGCCCCGTTGCGTTCAGTTTGTTACCGAGGCAGCCGGCGGCTATATGCTGACACCGACAGTCGAGGGACCGACCGACATCACTATCTATGCAGGCAACCCGGGTGCAAAAGCCAAGAGTTTCTATCTCTTTGCCATCGATGAGCTTGGCAACGAGAAAAAGGTTGCCGAGTTCAGCATGGCTGCCAAGAAGCGCACCTTCAAGTTTACCTTCACCGACACAAACGAGGGGAAAGTTCGCTACAAGATTGATGCAAATTCGGTTAAACTCAACCTCAATGATGTCAAGATCGAGCGCCATATCGGTGCCGGCATAAACGAGATTGGTGCCGACGGCAAGGTCGGAGCAACCGTCAGCACTTTGGGCGATGCTGTTGCAGTCAACAACCTGACTGTAGGCCAGAAAGTTGCCATCTATGACATCAATGGCCGACTTGTTGTCAACGACATTGCAAAGGCCAACTCGATGACCTACGTGCTCGACAAGGGCATCTATCTGGTCAAGGTTGACAACACCGTCGCCACAAAGGTTGTCATCAGATAAGTGACATTAAGTTATAACAACCATTATTAACAAGACATTTGGATGTACCGTCAGGCACATCCAAATGTCATATTTATAGCTAACCGATGAGATTAAAACTTATTCTCATATCGATTCTTATATGTGCATTAAAATCGGCTGCAGGTGAAAAACCATGGGATCACGGACCGCTGAAAGTTTCATCTTCCGGCACCTACCTTGAACACAGCGACGGCACCCCCTTCTTTTGGCTTGGCGAGACCGCATGGTTGCTGCCTGAAAGGCTCAACCGCGATGAAGCCGACTACTACCTGCAACGGGCAGGCGAGGCTCGGTTCAATGTCGTTCTCGTGCAGACCGTCAACAATGTCCCCGCCATTAATGTCTATGGTCGGCAATCAATGACGCCCGACTTTGACTTTACAAACCCGGAGATAACCGACGGCTATGGTTATTGGCAGAACATGGACCACATCATTGACCGCGCGTCAGCCAACGGCATCTATGTTGGCATGGTTTGCATCTGGGGCGGATTGGTAAAAGCCGGATTGATGGATGTCGGGCAAGCGCGCCTTTACGGTCAGTTTTTGGGTAAACGCTACCGCGACCGCCCCAACATTGTCTGGATAATAGGCGGTGACACCCGCGGCGATGTCAAGCCCGAGGTGTGGACAGCTCTCGCCGAGTCAATAAAGGCTGAAGACCCCAACCATCTGATGACCTTTCATCCCTTTGGACGCACCCACTCGGGTCGTTGGTGGAACAATGCCGATTGGCTCGATTTCAACATGTTTCAGAGTGGTCACCGCCGCTACGGGCAACGCAAAGGCGACGGAGACCTGACCGACCCAAACGATAATGAGGAGGACAACTGGCGGTATGTCGACGAGTCGAGGGGGATGAAACCCCTCAAACCGGTGCTCGACGGCGAGCCGAGCTATGAGGGTATTCCCCAGGGACTTCACGACACGAGTCAACCGCGCTGGGAGGCTCGCGATGCACGCCGTTATGCCTACTGGTCAACGTTTGCCGGCGCTGCCGGTCACACCTACGGTAACAATTCAATCATGCAGTTTTACCGTCCCGGACTCCCGCCGGCCTACGGGGCCACCAAAAGTTGGATCGAGGCCCTTGACGACCCCGGTTTCAACCAAATGAAACACCTGCGTCGACTCATGGAGTCTTTCCTTCCAGGTGACCGCAAGCCAGATCAATCGGTATTGATTGGTGACATAGGGCAAAAGTATGACCGACTGACGGCACTGAGAGGCCGCGACTATTTCTTGGTGTATGATTATTCAGGTCGCGACATTCAGGTCGATTTGACAAAACTGCCCGGAAAGGTGAAAAAAGCATGGTATTTTAATCCGTCAACCGGAGATCTGCTTTATCTTGGCGAGTACAGCGGTGCAAAAGAGACTTTTAGACCCGGAGAGGGCGAAGACGTGGTGCTCATAGTAACCACCGCCGACAAAAAAAGTGATTTTTTGAAGGAATAGGTGTAATGAAACACCGGCAGCCGTCGTCTATCAAGTGACATGGAAAGAGAAAACTTTGAGCGACTGGCCCGAGCTACACGACCACACATCGTAGCCAAAGCCATTAAGGTGCTCTCCGATGCCGAGATGGCTGAAGACGTGGCGCAAGAGACTCTGCTGAAAATGTGGAGTATGGGCGACCGTCTGGGTGAGTACCGCTCGTTTGAAGGACTTGCTCTTGTGATAGCCCGCAACCGCTGTCTTGACCTGCTGAGACAAAAAGGACGCTCGCGCAGTGTGCCTCTCGACGATTTTGATATGGCCGACTCCCGATTGTCTCCCGAAGAGCAGGTGATTGACAGCGAGAGCGAAGCCGAGGCCAACTCGATGCTGTCGCGCCTGCCTGAGGGTCAACAGATTGTGTTACGGTTAAAGCACATCGACGGCCTTGAGGTTGAGGAGATAGCTCAGCTGACCGGCTCATCGCCAAACGCGATACGTGTCACCTTGTCACGCGCACGCCACCGTGTGCTTCAACTTTTTAATGAACGCAAATGAAACAGAACGACGACAAACTAACCCGGCTGCTCGAGCTGTTTATGGCCGGCCAAACCACCAACGCTCAAGAACGAGAGTTGATAGAAAGGTTTAAGAAGGGGACCGTCCCCCCGGCTCTTGAGCAATATCGCCCCATGCTTATGTGGCTTGACGAGGGAATGCCTTCTGTTGACACACCACAGGCCAAACCACGCCGTTGGAGCCGGCAGGCGATTATCGCGTGTCTTGGGGCAGCGGCATCGCTGGCCATGATTGTAACTGTGGCCCTCTCCTTCATGTCACGCCGTCACGGGACTCTCGAGCGTGAAGACTATGTGACCTATGCCGGCAGCTATGTGATACGCGACGGCAAGAAAATCACCGACCTTGACGAGATCATGCCCGAGCTGCAACGGGCCGAGCAGATTGTAGAGCAACAAGTTGCAACCGCCGGCAGCATAGAGTCAATGAGCGAATACATCAACACCGACAACCCGGCCGTACAGGCCGCCCTTGAGTCGGCACTATCCTACTAACCTCTCTCCCATCCACTTATGAAAACAGTATTACAGATTCTCACATTCTTCTTTATTTTGAGCTGCATGCCCGTAGCCGCGACGGCCCACAACGCCCTCGACAAGACCATCAAGTCGATTGAGCAGATGCCCAATATAGAGTATGTCGCCTACAATGAGCGCCGCAATCCAAAAACAAAAAAAATCTACAAGTCGTCAAAAGTGATTGTGATTCCATCCTCCCAGGAGTATCTCACCCGACAGCTTATGACGGCATTCAAGTCGGACAGCAAAGACGCCGTGTCGTTTTCGGTCACAAACAATGGCATGATCTACTCCATCGAGTTTGTCAAAGGGAAAGAAAAGCGGCGCTACACACTGGTTCGCAATGACGGCCGTGGCAACTCGCTGCTCACCGTTGAGTATACCAACAGCGAGAATGCCCCTGACAGGCCTCGGTCCACCGGTCGTGCCGACAACGAGGATTACGAATTTGATTTTGACGAAGACCCGTTTGACTTTGACGTAAAAATCATTTTGGCAGAACTCAGCGCCATCGGTCCAGGATACTGGCCTTTACCAATCGTGGAACTACCCCACTGCACGGCCTTTGACGGGCAGCGGTGATAACATCGGAGACAGAAAGCACAAAGAGATGACCAAACCGGGCGCCGGCCTTCCATCTTTATATTATCCATGGGACAACGGCGGGCGCAGAGTCCACACCCGGAGCATGAATCGGTGACATGAAAACGTGACGGTTTCATCATGTTTTTTACAAACCAGGGATAGATGACGGTGGTCTTGAACCACGCAAAGCTGCCTCTGGTCACCTCGACCTGTCGCTCCCGCTTACCGATGGCGTCAACTATCGAGGGTAACCGCCCGATGGTATCTTTCTCCTTGTCGAGCGCAAGCTCGGTGCCGTCGACATCAAAGCCTTTCATACACACGTAAGTATTTGGCATGAAAAGCGTATAGGCCCCAATTGGAGTCATGCCGCGACTCTCAACCGCCCGGCGCCACATCCTGTCGGTATATCCTGCATCGTCGCCACAGGTTGCCACCATCCAGGTCGGGCACCCCTTTGGAAGATTCCCGATGCGCTCGATGACACTCAAAACCACCGGCGGCACTCCCCAAGAGTAGACCGGAAACACCCACATAAGACGTCCCGAGGGCTCATCTTCCCGATAGACCGGGTTGTCATAAAACGCGCGGTCAATCATCACAAGCCCGTCGCCAAGTGCCTCGGCCAATCTTTGGGCCACCAAAGCCGAGTTGCCCGTCCCTGAAAAGCAGATTATCATTTTATTGTCACCTGAGTCGCTCCAAAGCCATATTCCTTGAACGATGCATCCTGCACCTGATGGCCTTTGTATTTATAGTTGAGTTCTTTAGTCAGAGCCTGACGCAAAACGCCCTCCCCCTTGCCGTGAATAAAAACAATCTTCTTTCCATGGTTTTTAAGATTAGCGTCCATCACCCGGCGGAACTCATCAACTTGGTAATTCAGAATATCAGCAGTCGACATGCCCCGGGTGTTGTCGAGCAGACTGTCGATGTGCAGATCAACCTCAAGCACCTCTCCCTTGTCGCGCTTGTTGTCGTGACGCTTGACAGGGCGACGTGACTGGCGCATGTCGGCGCGCTTTTTTGCCATAAGCTCCTTTTCCAACGACGGTGCATCAACCGACACGGGTCTTTGCACCACGTCGTCCTTGACAATATCGATCGCTATCACCGGGGTGTCAAAATAGAGATGCTCCTTGAAACAGTGCAACTTGAGGAATTTCAGCGGGTCAATCTTATACTCAGCGGTAACTGCCGGCTTCATGTCGTAGGGGGCATCGCGCTTAAATGCCACATATTGAATGGCTATCATCTCAATCGAGGGCAGGTCTTCACGCAGCAACTCGCCAAGCAGCAGCTGAATGTTTGGCTCTACCATTCCGGCATAGCGCATCGTCCACTGTTTGTCGTCACGGGAGCGTGAGGCAAAAGTGAAATATAGATAATAATTTGAATCATTGACCAGATAGGTGTCAAAAGTGGTCATTGACAAAGCCTTTATGTCGACCGGCTCAAACGCCAGGGTGGCACTGATTTTGTTGCCGTAGTCGGTCTCACGGGTGTCTTCGGGTGCAGGCTCCTCGACCGGCGTGTTCACAATTTTTGGTACCTCGGTGCTCAAGCGGGCCTGAGGGGGCTCGGCCGGAACCTTTGATGCCGGCGTAACGACAACACACTCCTTGACAAGCACCGGTGTTTCAAACCCATCCTCGTCAACGTAGGCCATGTTACCCTCAATCCTGACAACACGGCCGCCACCAACAGCGTTCAGATAACGAACTATATCTCCTTTTTGCATATCTATAATAACTTTTCTTTCAAATACTTACCCGTATAACTATCGGCACAGTCAACTATCTCCTCGGGTGTGCCGGCGGCAACAACCGTTCCACCGGCATCACCCCCCTCGGGGCCCATGTCGATAATATGGTCGGCACACTTGGCCACGTCAAGATTATGCTCGATAATGATCACAGTGTGGCCCGCCTCTATCAACCGGTCAAACGATTTAAGCAATGTGCTGATGTCATGGAAATGAAGACCCGTCGTAGGCTCGTCAAAGATAAACAGCGTTGGCTCAGGCTTCTCCATCGACAGATAATAAGCCAACTTGACACGCTGATTCTCACCGCCCGACAGGGTCGATGAGCTTTGACCCAGCTTGATATATCCGAGGCCAACATCCTGCAGGGGGCGCAGACGGCGTGTTATCAAAGCTGCCTGTCGGTTTCCCTCATCCTCCTTGAAAAACTCGACCGCCTGATTGACTGTCATCTCAAGGATGTCATAAATGTTTTTGCCCCGATATTCAATGTCGAGGATGTCGCGCTTGAAACGTTTCCCGTTACACTCGGGGCACGGGATAGTTATGTCGGCCATAAACTGCATCTCGATTGTAATCGATCCATCTCCCTTACACTCCTCACATCGTCCACCCTCGGTGTTGAACGAGAAATAGGACGGACCGAAGCCCATCTGTCGGGCGCTCTGTTGCTCGGCAAAAAGACGGCGTATCTCATCGTAGGCCTTGAGATAGGTCGTCGCGTTTGACCTTGACGAGCGACCGATAGGGTTCTGATCAATAAACTCGATGTTTCTGATGCGGTTAAGATCGCCGACCACGTCGTCACAACTGCCCGGAGCCTCACTTGAAATGTCAAGCCGACGGGCTATAGTTTTATAAAGAATATCGCGCACAAGCGTGGATTTACCCGAGCCGCTCACACCCGTGACGACTGTCAACACACCCAAAGGGAAGTCAACGTCGATATTCTTCAAGTTGTTTTCACAGGCGCCCTTTACCGTAATCTTATCACGCCAGCGCCGACGCGTGGCAGGCACGGGAATGTGCAGCTCATTCTTGAGATAGCGAACCGTGTAACTATCGGTCGATGCCTTATCAATATCTTTTACATCACCTTGATAAATGATGCGGCCTCCACCGCGGCCGGCCTCAGGCCCGACGTCAATAATATAGTCGGCGGCCCGCATTATCTCTTCGTCATGCTCGACCACAACGACAGTGTTGCCGATTTTCTGCAGCCGCCTCAGCACATTGATAAGCTTGCCCGTGTCACGCGAATGAAGTCCGATGCTCGGCTCGTCAAGAATATAGAGCGACCCGACCAGACTGCTGCCAAGCGAGGTGGCGAGATTGATGCGCTGACTCTCACCGCCCGAGAGTGACGATGAAAGGCGGTCGAGCGTCAGGTATCCCAACCCGACCTCGTCGAGAAACAGCAGGCGGTTGCCTATCTCGGTCAACAATCGGGCGGCAACCTGAGCATCATGTTCATTGAGAGTCAGATTATCAAAAAATTGGCGCAACTCTTTCACCGGCATTTTGACAAGCTCGGTGATTGTCTTGCCCCCGACCTTCACATAGTTTGCATCGGGGCGCAGACGTGTGCCATGACAAACCGGGCAAATTGTTTTACCGCGATAACGGGCCATCATCACCCGATACTGCACCTTGTATTGATTTTCCTCAACCATTTTGAAGAAACCGTCAATACCGGTAAATGAGCCATATCCGTGCCAAAGCAGATCTTTCTGCTCCTGGGTCAGCTCCCGGTAGGGACGATGGATAGGAAACTTTGCCTTCTCGCTGACCGCGATCAAAGACCGTTTCCACTCACTCATTTTCTCCCCGCGCCAACAGGCAACCGCGTCATCATAGACCGACAGGTTGGGACGGGGTATGACAAGGCGCTCATCTATACCCAATGTCTTCCCAAACCCTTCACATCGGGGACACGCCCCGACAGGGTTATTGAAGTTGAACATCTCGTCGGTCGGCACCGTGAATGTCATTCCATCGGCCTCAAAACGCTTTGAAAACGAGAAAGTCTCAACCGAGCCCTCGTCATCGTAGAGCCTTAGCGTACACTGGTCGTGCCCCTCATAGAACGCAGTCTCGACCGAGTCGGCCAGACGGCTGCGCTCATCGTCATCAGTCGTTACCGCAAGACGGTCAATCAGCAACTCGACACCTTCAGGCAAGACAGCAGAGCCATCGGCTGCAATCTCGTCGATATTCAAGAAGTGACCCTCGCGGGTAATCAAACGGGAATATCCCGCTTTGGTCAACACCTCCATCTGTGTTGCAACCGAGCGCCCCTCGGGAATCAGAATAGGAGCCGACAAGGCAATGCGAGTCCCCTCAGGGCGGCTCCAGGCAGTGCTGACCACATCTTCTACCGTGTGCCGGCACACCTCGACTCCCGAAACCGGAGAGAATGTGCGGCCAATACGACCGAAAAGCAATCTCAAGTAGTCATAAATCTCGGTTGAGGTGCCCACAGTGCTACGCGGGTTGCGGGTATTTACCTTTTGCTCGATGGCTATGGCCGGCGGGAGACCCTTTATGTAATCACACTCGGGCTTGGCCATTTTGCCGAGAAACTGACGCGCGTAGGCGCTCAGACTCTCCACATAACGGCGTTGACCCTCGGCATATAGAGTGTCAAACGCTAATGAAGATTTACCTGAACCTGACAAGCCGGTGATAACCACCAACTTGTTGCGGGGAATTTCTACATCAACACCTTTCAGATTGTTGACGCGTGCCCCCTTTATGTATATATTATTGTTTTTACTCATTGTAGACTGCAGCAAATAACCCTCAAAGATACAAAAATTGTGCCAAACCGCCAAGCCACATCACAATCCTTGATTTATATGATTGTCAAATTGGGCTGACGTGTCTATTCCCCATAGTGGGCTTTACCGTATTTTCGCAGTACGGTAAAGCCCATTTTTTAGTTAGCTGACTCTCTCGGTCAGGAGTTCTGCCGTGCCGCTTCTTTATTTTAGAAGTTTTCGGTCAGTGTCACTACTCTCCAATACACTTGTCTGATGATTTGAAAGGAATATCAGTTTGTTAACTTCGCAAATTTTCACGAAGAATAAAGAGTAGTTTCAGCGAGGGATGGGGACACGATGGCCCGACGGTGTGACTTGGAAAACGCCGGCGGATGTGACGACAATCGTACCCTCGACCATGATTGTCGACGCTGTTTCAGTCTCAAATGGAGTTATGGTGACCGCGTGTGTGTCACTATCGGTTTCCACTACCGACAGGCCGCGGTCAACGCCGTCGATATCGATAACATGGCGCGCGAGATAACGATGTCTCATTGTTAACGGACGGTTTTCAGTACAGTCTGACCGCGCCTCATCATTGTGTCACCCTTCTGATAGCGCTGACGAACGAGCGACAACGAGTCGACAAACACGGTCTCGCCGGCCGCCGGGTTGTAATGGATTGACCCATAGACGCGCGATGCCGTTTTGTCGG
The DNA here is from genome assembly GCA_964394205.1 of uncultured Muribaculaceae bacterium. Taxonomy (GTDB): domain Bacteria; phylum Bacteroidota; class Bacteroidia; order Bacteroidales; family Muribaculaceae; genus HGM05190. Next base: position 15,231 of record CAYMVS010000028.1, read on the forward strand.
GATCAAGGTAGATGTCGGTCTGGTGAAACCCATCGCCCGTCGGGGTGTCAAACACATATTCGGCCGACCCGTCGTTATACTCTACTACAATCGTGTGACGCGAGTTGGAGTGGCTACCGGTAAAATAGGACGAAAGATGATAGGAATCGCCCGGCTCCCATGTGCGGTCACTTGTAATCATAAACGTGATGAAGTCGGACGCTCCCTGACGGCTTATGCGGGCCGACCGACTGCCTATCCAGACATCGACAGTGTCACCGTCAAGCGCCCGCCGCTGCTCGCCGGCAGCCATCACCGGCCCCTCTACTCTTGCCTGTTTAAGATCACTTTCAAGTCTCTCCACCACCTTGTCATACACCTCGACATAGAGAGGCATGTTGTTACCATACCAGACCAAAGATGTATCAAACTCCTGGCCGGTCACACCATGTTTTGCCAATATCGACTGTTTCAGAAGCCGACGGGTCGAGTCGTCGCGGAATTTCCTCGATTGGATGTCGACCACGGCGTCGCCCCGATGAATGTCGGCCAAAAGGTCGGCCATCTTGTCGGGAGGGATTATGCCCGACGGAGTTTTGGAGCATGCTACCATCAGCATGACCCCAAGCAAAGTTATCAGTATGTACAGTGAACGCCTCATCACTTGTTCACATCATTTTCTTCAGGCTGAGTGTTAACCTCCGATCGGCTGATACATTTTGAGTAAAACAGAATCAACACGACTATACCGACCGAGATGGCGGCATCGGCAATATTGAACACCGGTTGGAAAAACAAGAAATTCTCACCACCTACAAAGGGGACCCAGTCGGGCCAGTCAAACGAGAACAGCGGGAAAAAGAGCATATCGACCACCCGCCCATACATAATCGGGGCATACCCGCCGGCCGCCGGGAAGAGGCTCGCCACGCCGGGGGGCATCGGGTTGTTGAAAATCAATCCATAAAAAAGACAGTCGATGATGTTACCGGCGGCTCCGGCAATGATCATGGCCACACAGATAACATAGCCGGGCGGCAGGTCGTCGCGGCGGCATATCTTCCATAGATACCACACGAGCAATCCCACGACACCAACCCTGAAGAGCGTCAGCAGCAGTTTGCTGCCGAGCTCCATGCCAAAGGCCATGCCGTTGTTTTCAATAAAATGGATGTAGAACCACGATGTCACCTCAACGCTCTCGCCAAGATAAAAATGTGTCTTCACATAGATCTTGACAATCTGGTCGATGAGCAATATGAGCAAAATAATGACAGTCGACAGATGTCCTCTCGAAAGTTTCATTTTCAAGTTAAGAAAATTGACTTTGACCCGTCACGGTTTACTTTTTCAGATTTTTAGCCTCGACGCTGAGCGTGGCGTGAGGAACAGCGCGCAGCCTCTCCTTAGGAATCAGCTCGCCGGTGACGCGGCAAATCCCGTAAGTCTTGTTCTCGATACGCACCAGTGCGTTCTTGAGATGCTGGATGAACTTCATCTGCCGCTGTGCCAACTGTCCCGCCTCCTCCTTGCTGAGGGTGCTCGCGCCCTCTTCAAGAATCTTGAATGTGGGCGAGGTGTCGGCGATGTCATTTCCCTCTGTGTTTGTGACGTTGGCCTTCAGAAGGTCATAGTCGCGCTGAGCCTTGGCGAGTTTTTCAAGAATCAGTGCCTTGAATTCCTCAAGCTCGCTGTCGCTATATCTTGTTTTTTTCTCACTCATAGTGATATTTTTATATTGATTTTGCTTTATGTTCAGGCAAGCTCAACCTTAACCGGCAACTCGATGTCGTCGATATTGAGCACCGTCAACCCTGGCTGTCCCGGTTCAACATCGGAAACCTCAAGAGAAGTAGCGAGCACCTGATGGCTTATATAGTCGCCATACTCTTTCACCGCCTCATCTGTTGCCTCACAGGGAGCGATAGTAAGCCTGATACGGTCGGTTATGTTATAGTCACGCTCTTTGCGTATGTTCTGGACGCGGTTGACAATCTCGCGGGCAATACCCTCACGACGCAGCTCGGGGGTCACGGTCACGTCGAGAGCGATGGTCACATTGCCCTCGTTGGCTACAAGCCATCCCGGTATATCCTCGCTGTAAACCTCCACGTCATCGAGATTGACGACAGCCTCGACGGCGTCGATATCAAGAGCGATTGACCCGTCGCGCTCAAGAGCATTGATCTCGGCGGTGGTCAACTCTTTAAGCGCTGCCGAGACCTGTTTCATCATCTTGCCAAGGCGTTTGCCAAGTTTCTTGAAATCGGGCTTTACGCGTTTAACCAACACCGAGTTGTCGGGATTGACAAACTGCATTTCCTTGACATTGACCTCAGTCAGAATCAGCTCACGAACCTTCTCCAGGGCCTCTCGGCGTTTCTCGTCCGACACAGGAATCATCAGTACCGACAGCGGCTGGCGAACCTTTATGTTGACCTTGCGGCGCAATGCAAGCACCATCGATGTGATCACCTGGGCCAGGTGCATCCTCTCCTCGAGAGCCTTGTCTATCAAAGCAGTGTCGGCCTCGGGGTAAAGAGACAGATGAACCGACTCATTGTCGTCGTCGCCCAAAAGCAGCAAGTCGCGATACAAACGGTCGCTGAAGAAGGGCGCGATGGGAGCCATAAGCCGCGAGAGGGTCTCAAGACAGGTGTAAAGTGTCTGATAAGCAGCCAATTTATCCTCCTGATTACCGCTTCCCCAGAAACGCTTGCGGTTGAGGCGCACATACCAGTTGGAGAGATTGTCGCCAACAAAGTCGTTGATTGCGCGCGCGGCCTTTGTCGGCTCATAATCCTCAAGGGCAGCTGTTACCTCCTCGATCAAAGAGTTGAGCAACGACAGGATCCAACGGTCAATCTCGGGACGTTTCTCGACCGGAACCTGAGGTGCCGCAGGGTCAAAATTGTCAATGTTGGCATACATCGCAAAAAACGAGTATGTATTATATAAGGTAGCAAAGAGCTTGCGCGCGGTCTCCCCTACACCTGCCGTGTCAAACTTGAGGTTATCCCAGGGAGAAGAGTTGGAAATCATGTACCAGCGCACGGGATCGGAGCCATACTTCTCGATTGTTTCAAAGGGATTGACAGCATTGCCAAGTCGTTTTGACATCTTATTGCCGTTGCGGTCAAGCACCAATCCATTGGAAATGACCGCTTTATAGGCGATTGAGTCAAACACCATGCCGGCTATCGCATGGAGCGTGAAAAACCATCCTCTCGTCTGGTCAACACCCTCGGCAATGAAGTCGGCCGGGAAAACCTCCCCTTTTTCAAAAGCATCGGCATTTTCAAAAGGATAATGGATCTGGGCGTAGGGCATCGAGCCACTGTCAAACCAGACATCAATCAGGTCAAGCTCGCGGTGCATCGGCTCTCCATCTTCGCTCACCAGCACAATGTCGTCGACGTATGGGCGGTGGAGGTCTATCTTGTCATAATTGCTCTTGCTGTAATCGCCCGGCACAAATCCTTTATCTTTAAGCGGATTTGACTTCATCACACCGGCCTCAACCGAGCGCTCGATGGCGTTATAAAGAGCCTCGACACTGTCGATGCACACCTCCTGGCGGCCATCCTCGGTGCGCCAGATAGGCAACGGCGTTCCCCAGTAACGGCTACGCGAGAGGTTCCAGTCCTGAAGATTCTCGAGCCATTTTCCAAAACGTCCGGTACCGGTCGACGCCGGTTTCCATTTGATGTTTTCATTAAGCTCGACAAGACGGTCGCGGGCAGCTGTCGACTTGATGAACCAGCTGTCAAGCGGATAGTAGAGCACCGGTTTGTCGGTTCGCCAGCAGTGTGGATAGCTGTGCACGTGTTTCTCAATCTTGAAGACACGGTCCATCGCCTTGAGCTCCATGCACAGGGCCACGTCAAGCGTCTCTGTATCGTCGTTGGCCGCGGCGTCGTATGCGTTTTTGACATAACGACCCTGCCAGCGGGCATACTGCTCCACATTGACTTTCGATGCCACAAACTCAGGGTCAAGATCGTCTATCAGGTAGAATCGTCCGGTAAGGTCGACCATGGGGCGGATGTTGCCGTCGCGGTCAACAAGATGCAATGGCGGGATGTCATTCTGGCGTGAAACGCGCAAGTCGTCGGCGCCAAACGTACCCGCAATATGTACAATGCCGGTACCATCCTCGGTCGATACATAATCACCGGGAATAACACGGAAAGCGCCCTCGCCGGGATTCACCCATGGGAAAAGCTGCTCATAGTGCATCCCCGCCAACTCGCTGCCTTTATACCCGCCGACAACCTGCCAGGGCACAATCTTGCCCCCCTTCTTGAAACCGTCAAGAGGAGCATTTTCCCCCTTGGGGTTAAGGACCGACTTCAACAGGTCGGTGGCGATGACCACCGTCACCGGCTCGGCCGAGTAGGGGTTGAAAGTCCTGACGACAGAGTAATGGATATCGGGACCGACGGCCAGGGCTGTATTTGAGGGAAGGGTCCAGGGCGTCGTGGTCCACGCCAGGAAGAAAGGTGTTCCCCACCCTGTCATCTCAGGCTTGGGGTCAATCATCTTGAACTCGGCGATACATGTTGTGTCTTTCACATCACGATAACATCCCGGTTGGTTAAGCTCATGTGAGCTAAGACCGGTGCCGGCGGCCGGAGAGTAAGGCTGAATGGTGTACCCCTTGTAAAGATAGCCCTTCTTGTAAAGCTGACCAAGGAGCCACCACACACTCTCGATGTAACGGTTGTCGTAGGTGATGTAAGGGTCGTTCATGTCAACCCAATAACCCATCGAGTTTGTCAGCGTTTCCCATTCACGGGTATATTTCATCACCTCGGCGCGACAGGCTGCATTATATTCATCCACCGAGATTTTCTTGCCAATATCCTCTTTAGTAATGCCAAGGCTCTTCTCAACGCCGAGCTCAACGGGCAGTCCATGAGTGTCCCATCCGGCTTTACGTTTAACCTCAAAGCCTTTCATAGTCTTGAAACGACAGAAAATATCCTTGATGGTACGAGCCATCACATGGTGGATACCCGGCATACCGTTGGCCGAGGGCGGCCCCTCAAAAAACACAAACGAGGGTGCACCCTTACGTGTGGCAACCGTTTGCTCAAAGAGCCCCTGACGGTTCCATCGTCCCAAAACATCCTTGTTGATCTGTGAAAGATTCAACTCCTTATATTCGTTAAACTTTGCCATAAAGCAACTTTATGTGATATGTTTGCAAAAATTTTTGCAAAGGTAATCAAAAGCTGCCACATTTCATATAGAAAAACATGTTTTTTTCACTGACCGGCGACAGCTTCAGGGCGAATGCACGAAATAAATTGCAATTATTTTCAAAAAAATTTGCACAGTAAAAAAAAACATTCTACCTTTGCACCTGTCAAACGGAAAACAACGTTTAGACCGCCCGAAATTGCCTTGTGGTGTAATGGTAGCACGTCGGATTCTGGTTCCGCCTGTGAGGGTTCGAATCCTTCCAAGGCAACTCAAAACCACCTGCCGGTTAAATCAACCTGCAGGTGGTTTTCTTTTCACAGCCGGTCGGTTAATCCTCCGGCCCTATCCGCTGACCCGTCCATCGGGCCCTCCGGACCCACACTAAACTCAAAAAATATTTTCAAAAATTATTATTGCCGCCTGCGGCGGTTTCCCGGCACATTGTCTATGCCGTCTTTGTTTATGTTGTCAATATGATGTTTTTATAATTGTACATCTGGACTTCATGACAAAATTTTCGAGCGTCATTGTGAAAAAATTTTGCCAAATTTCTAAAAATGTAACGGCAAAATATTAATTTTGCAAAAAATGTTAATATTCACATAATTCAACTTTCGCGAGCCGATGGCAAGGATTGACGGCTGTAGCTTGACAACCCGCCACCTTAAGTCGATTTGCCGAAATTTAAATTACAACACCTTAGATACTCATTATGAAAAAGAGTGCTTTGCAAAAGGCCCGCGCAGCCTACCGTCCCAAATTGCCCATAGTGCTGACGGGAGCTGTCGAGGCCGTGGCCGGCAACCCCACCCAGTCGGTGGCCAACCAGGAAGAGATCAAACAACTGTTTCCTAACACCTACGGTCTCCCCGAGCTTCACTTTGTCAAAAACAACAATCCGACAGCTCCGCGCCCCATCAATGTCGGCGTGATACTGTCGGGCGGCCAGGCCCCCGGCGGCCACAACGTTATCAGCGGTCTTTTTGACGGCATCAAGAAGATACATCGCGACAGCCGCCTGTATGGTTTCCTTATGGGTCCCGGCGGTTTTGTAGACCATAAATACATGGAGCTTACAGCCGACTATATCGATGAGTATCGTAACACGGGTGGCTTTGACATCATAGGCTCGGGCCGAACAAAACTTGAGACTGTCGAGCAATTTGACAAAGGTCTTGAGATTTTGCGCGAGCTCAACATCTCGGCTCTGGTGATAATTGGTGGCGACGACTCAAACACCAATGCCGCCATCCTGGCCGAGTATTACAAGAAGATCGACGCCGGCGTTCAGGTTTTGGGTTGCCCCAAGACAATCGACGGCGACCTGAAAAACAATGTCATCGAGACCTCTTTTGGATTTGACACCGCCACCAAGGTCTATAGCGAGATGATCGGCAACATACAGCGCGATTGCAACTCGTCAAAAAAATACTGGCACTTCATCAAACTTATGGGCCGCTCGGCCAGCCATATCGCTCTTGAGTGTGCTCTCCAGTGCCAGCCCAACATCTGCATTATATCGGAAGAGGTTGAAGCCAAAAACATGACTCTCGCCGAGGTGGTCGACTATATCGCCGACATCGTTGCACGCCGTGCCGCCGAGGGTAACAACTTTGGCTCGGTACTCATCCCCGAGGGTCTGATTGAGTTTATCCCTGCTGTCAAAGCCCTCATCGCCGAGCTCAATGACCTGTTGGCTGCCAAGGCCGACGAGTTTGCCGCCGTTGCCGAGGCTGACCAGCGTCAATGGGTCATCTCACGTCTCTCGGCCGACAACGCCGCTACCTACGAGTCACTGCCTCTGGGCGTGGCCCGTCAGCTCACACTCGACCGCGACCCCCACGGAAACGTCCAGGTGTCGCTCATCGAGACCGAAAAGCTGCTCAGCGAGATGGTTGGCAAGCGCCTCGAGCAGATGCGCGCCGAGGGTAAATATGTTGGCAAATTCTCGCCCCAACACCACTTCTTCGGTTATGAAGGCCGCTGTGCCGACCCGTCAAACTTTGACGCCGACTATTGCTACGGCCTCGGCTACACCGCCGCTTGCCTCATCAACTCGGGCGTGACCGGATATATGGCGTCGCTGCGCAACCTCACCAAGCCGTCGGTTCAGTGGATCCCCGGCGGTATCCCTGTCACAATGATGATGAACATGGAGCGCAGACACGGCGCCATGAAGCCCGTGATACAGAAGGCTCTCGTCACCCTCGACGGGGCACCGTTCCAGCGTTTCGCTCAAAAACGTGACAAGTGGGCCATGCAACTGTGCTACACCTATCCCGGTCCCATTCAATATTTCGGCCCCGCCGAGGTCTGTGACCAACCGTCAATGACCCTTCAACTTGAACATAAAGGTAAATAAACCTTTTTAATAATCCCGACCCACAGCTTGCACTGAGACCTGCCCGGGGGGAGCAATGTCGCTCCCGGCAGGTCTCAATTTTTTTTGCAAATGGGACTATCGTCTGCAACGAGCCCTGATAATTTTCAGCGATTTTTTGCAGCGATTTTGACTATCTGTTTGATTATATCATTACTTTTATCTACCTTTGCGCTCTAAAACTGTAAAAATTAGCCACTACCGCCTTGGTTGCGGTGGTTCTTAATTGGTATAAAATACAATGAATCAGTCTCATTTTGATCTTGACTTGCTCTTTGAAACAAGCTGGGAGGTTTGCAATAAGATAGGCGGGATCTATACTGTTTTGTCAACAAAGGCCAAGTCGCTCCAAAAACTGGCCAAAGACAAGACCATCTTTATCGGTCCCGACGTTTGGACTGATAAGACGCCGTCAACTTATTTTATCGAGACCCCGGGATTGATTAAAGGGTGGGCTGACAAATGCCGGCTGCCGGCCGGAGTGTCGGCTCGTGTAGGGCGATGGAATGTGCCGGGCAAACCGATTGCCGTTCTTGTCAAATTTGAGTCGATGTATGCCCTCAAGGATGAATTTTATGGCAAGATGTGGGAGCTTTATGGTGTCAGCTCGCTCGAGGCCTACGGCGACTATGACGAGGGCTGCGCGTTTGCCCACGCTGCCGGTATCGTCATCGGCGACATTTACCGCCATTTAGGTCTTGACAACGGCACCTCGCGCGTTGTCGCCCAGTTTGACGAGTGGACAACCGGCATGGGTCTCCTTTATGTGAAATGGAAACTACCCGACATCGCCACTGTCTTTACAACCCATGCCACCAGTATCGGCCGGTCTATTAGCGGCAACAACAAACCGCTCTATGACTATCTTAAGTGTTACAACGGCGACCAGATGGCCCGCGAGCTCAACATGGTGTCAAAACACTCCCTGGAAAAGGCGGCTGCCCATCAGGCCGACTGTTTCACCACCGTCAGCGAGATTACGGCCGACGAGTGTGAACAGCTTCTGGAGATACGCCCCCAGGTTGTGACTCCCAATGGCTTTGAGATGAACTTTGTGCCTCCCAAAACCCGCCGCGCCGCCGCCCGCCGCGCCGCCCGGACGGTTTTGCTCAACGTCGCCGACTCCCTGACCGGCCACCACCACGACGACAACACATTTATCGTCGTGACCTCGGGACGGTGTGAGTACCGCAACAAAGGCATCGACCTGTTTCTCGACTCGATGAAACAGCTCGCCGTTGGTTTTGACCACAGCAAGGAGAGCGACGCTCAGCGTTTGCTGGCCTTTGTGATGGTGCCGGCATGGTGTGGAGGCAAGAGAAACGACCTTTCCGACGCCCTTGCCGCCAGTGAGGTCAAGCCACTCCCCGACCCCGTCATGTCACACTTTATTAATAATCCCGGCCAGGACCCCATCTATAACCGTATTCATCAGCTGGGTTTTGACAACGGAGCCGACTCAAAGATCGAGGTCATATATGTGCCCTGCTATCTCGACGGCAACGACGGTATCTTTGACATGACCTACTATGAGTTGCTCCCCGGCGTTGATGCAACCGTCTTCCCCTCCTACTATGAGCCGTGGGGCTACACCCCCCTCGAGAGCATAGCCTTCGGTGTGCCAACAGTCACCACCTCCCTGTCGGGTTTCGGCCGATGGATACTTGGCAACCGTATTGACACATTTGACAACTGTGGCGTGAACGTGATTGGCCGCAGCGACAGCAACTACACAGATGTTGTCGGGGCCATCGCCCACTCGATACGCTATCTTCTCAATGCCGACGACAAGGAGAGAGCGGTGATCGCACAGGCAGCTACGGCAACAGCCAAAGAGGCTCAGTGGACTCTCTTCATAAAGCATTATCTCGAGGCTTTTGACATCGCCATCGATAACGAAAAGGCAAGAACAGCCTCGTCTAAACAGAAATAAACCTAAACACTTCAATAAATTATTAAACCAAGCTTATGAAACTTCAAGTAAGCAATGCCAACACTCCTTCCTGGCAAGACATCACAGTCCGCGCCGAGTTGCCCGAGCGCCTCAAATCACTCGAGGAACTTGCCAAAAACCTTTGGTGGGTTTGGAACAGTGCAGGTAAAAACCTTTTTCGCGACTTAAATCCCGACCTGTGGCGCGCCACGGGCGAGAACCCTGTTATGATGCTTCAGCGCATTTCGTCCGACCGTCTCAGTGAAATCCTTGCCGACGAGGATATGCTGAGCCGCATCGACAAAGTGTACAAAGAATTTAAGACATACATGGCCAAACCGATGCGCACCGACATTCCCTCGGTTTCCTACTTCTCGATGG